>JBIKKE010000025.1:0-16584 GCA_044360575.1 Limnohabitans sp.
ACCAAGTGTTGCTGAGCATGACGGTGGACTCTGGCCCTGCTGTTAGTTTGGGCGAGTTGAACATCACAGGCGCCACGAAATACGGCGCCCTGCAGGTCGAGCGCCTTGCCCGCTTATCCCCCAATCAGCCCTACCGGCAAAGCGATTTACTGGAGGCCCAACAACGCTTGGTGCTCAGCGGCTTTTACGACTCGGTTTTTGTCAGCCTTGAGCCTGAAGGTAATTTGGCGCGGCCGCCGGTCAACATCGAAGTCAAAGAGACTTTGCGTCAAAGATGGCTCTTGGGCGTGG
Organism: Limnohabitans sp.; assembly: GCA_044360575.1. GTDB lineage: Bacteria > Pseudomonadota > Gammaproteobacteria > Burkholderiales > Burkholderiaceae_C > Limnohabitans_A. The sequence goes on from JBIKKE010000025.1 coordinate 292, forward strand.
GGGTGCGCAGTGACAGCGGCCCTCGCCTGACGGCAGAACATACGCACCACAGCGTCCCAGGTTTGAATTGGCGGGCCGTCAGCCGTCTGGCGATTGACAAAGACTTGCAAACCATGGGGCTCGATCTGCTGGCGCCGCCCGACAGCACTTTGTGGCGCTGGAACACCTCGGCACAGATCAACCGCCAAGTGCGAGACAACGATGTGATCAGCAGCCAACGGTGGCGAGCAGGCCGAATCCAAATCGGACCTCGAATCGACCGTTCTTATTACGCGCAGTACGACGTGGCTTCACAGCAAAGCAATGTCTTGGGAAAATTGGAATCGGTCAGTGGCAACTTTGCCTGGACGTGGCGCGACTTTGACAGCCTACCCTTTCCAAGCCGAGGATTAGGTTTGGGCCTTGAACTGGGCACCGGCGTCAGCTTGGGCGCCACCCATCAGCCCTATGTGCGCTGGCTGGCGAAGGGCTTGAGCCTTTGGCCATTGGGTGAAAACAGTGGCCGACTGGCCGTGCGGGCATCCATGGGCAGTGTGGTCAGCCAAGACACCCGAAATTTACCGACCACCCAACTCTTTTTGACTGGAGGTGACAACAGCGTTCGGGGATACGCATTGAACAGCATTGGCGTGGACTTAGGCAACGGACAAGTGGGCGCAGGCCGTTACCTGAGCACCGGCAGCGTGGAATGGCAGCGCCCCCTACGCTGGAAAGGCCAACTGACCGAGTGGGAGACCGCTGTTTTCGCCGACGCCGGCGCGGTCGCAAACGAATTGCACCTGCTGAACACCCAATGGAGTTATGGCGTGGGGGCCCGCTGGCGCAGTCCAATTGGCCCGGTGCGCATGGACTTGGCGCATGCACAAGCTTTGCAAAAATGGCGCTTGCATTTGAGTGTGGGCTTCACGTTTTGAACCCGTACCCAGCTTCCGACACCATGTCTGCGCCTTCGTCGCCGCCGCCTTCCAAGCAACCGGCGCCTGCGCGCTTGATTCGCCGCGCCGCGATGTGGCTGGGCACATGGTCACTGCGCAGCCTGTCGGCTTTGTTGGGCCCCATCGTGTTGGTGGTTTTGGCTGCGTCATTGTGGTTTTGGGCAGGTACCGAGGGCTCATTGGGCACGGCATTGAAATGGGCAGACAAAGCACTGCCCGCAGGGCAACACTTGACCAGCAGCAACGTGCAAGGCAGCCTGCGACAAGGCGGGCGAATTGGTCAAGTGGCGTGGCGTGCGCCCTTGCTCCAAGTACAAGCCCAAGATGCCGACATCGCCATCGACTGGTCACTGCTTTGGAAGCAGCCTTGGCCGGTACAAAGTCTTCACCTCAAGTCGCTGCACATTCAAGACCAACGGCCGACCAAGCCCTTGACCCCTTGGCCGGATTTGAACTGGCCACTGCCTGTGCAAATGGCCCTGAAAGTCGATCATTTTCAGTGGCAAGGCGCCACCCCTGTGACGCTGACGGGTGTGCAGGCGCACTATGCTTATGACGGCCGCGACCATACCCTGAAAGTCCCAGCGCTGACCATGGCCCAAGGCCAATACAGCTTGCAAGCCCGTCTGCAAGGCACCGCGCCCATGGCTTTGAAACTGGACATAGAAGGCTTGGTCAAAACGTCCGCCATCGGTGGCACACCCGCTTTGGCGCTGCTGCTCAATGCCTCCGCCCAAGGCTCTCTTTCTGGTCCAGAGGCCCAACTCAAGGTCACTGCAGATCTGGTGCCATCGCCCCATCAACCCTCTTGGCCTCAAGGCAAAGCACCCGTGCAACTGTCTTTACAGGCCGATGTGCGGCCTTGGCAACAACCCGCCATCGTGCAAGCCCAAGGACAATGGCAGGCTTTGAACTTGGCCCCTTTGTGGCCTCAAGCCCCACAGACCCACTTGACCGGCCACGCGCAACTCAAGCCCGACGGCCCAGACTGGTCTTTGCAAGCTGAACTGCACAACCTGCTCCCCGGTGCTTGGGACTTGCAGCGGCTGCCCCTGACCCACTTGACATTGAATGCACGCCACCAACAAGGCCTGTGGCAAGTCCTGCCATCGCAGGCCCAAATGGCTGAAGGCCACATCCAAGTTCAGGGCGCTCAAAGCCCGGCGGGTTGGACCGGCAACATGGCGGTGTCTGGCATCCAACCGGCTCAATTGCACAGCGCACTGGCGGGCCCGCCTATACAAGGCCAACTGCAGGCACAAGACACAGGGTCAGGACCGATCCGCTTCGATGCCCAATTACAGTCAGCTGCGGCACCCATCAAGCCTGCCAAAGCATTGTCGAAGCTTGGCCCGGCTCCTGGATTGCACTTTGAGCAACTGACACTTTCAGGTCATTGGCAAGATGAGGTTTGGCACATCGACGCGCTCAAGCTGATGGCCAGACAAGCGACTATGGAGGCGCGTTTCAAGTATTCGCCACGGCAAACCTCAATCCAAGGTCAATGGTCAGTGCAATTGCCAGGCCTGCGCGCCAAAGCGGAAGGGCAGCTTGCGCCCCTTGAGGGCCAAGGCCAAATCGACATGGATGTCAAGGATGCCGCTGCCAGTTGGGCCTGGGTCCAAAAGTTACCGGGCTGGGGGGATCGGCTTTCAGCCCTCAAGGCCTCAGGTCCAGGACAAATCCAGGCGCAATGGCAAGGCGGTTATGCGCAAGCTCAAACCTCTTTCAAAGTGAACGCTCAATGGGCACGTCTGTCATGGCAAACGCCCCAACAAGCTGCTTGGGTCTTGGGCCAAGGCCAACTGCAGATGGAGGGCACACCGCTGTCCTGGCAAGCCCAATGGCAAAGCCACTTGGCCCAAGGCTCGGCTTCATCCCGGTTGCAAGCGCGGCTGAGCGCTGTACGGCCCCACTTGCATAGCCAACAATGGCGGGGTTTGCTGGACAGCCTCGACCTTGAGGAACTCGGCGCCAAGCCTCAAGCCGCTTGGCGTTTGCAACTCCAAAAATCCATGGCCTGGCAAGCCGATCTGGGTCAGTCAGCCTTGGCACTGAGCTGGTCTAACGCCCACTTGCAAGTGCAAGGGCCCTCACCGGGCAACAGCAGAGTGCAAATCGAACCCGGCCATTGGCATTCGGCCAGCACCGCACAAACACCACGCAGCCAGCTTGCTGCCCGCTGGGAAGACCTGCCGCTGAACTGGTTACCCAGTGCATGGCGCATGGGTATCCAAAACGATGTTCATCTGCAAGGCCAGGTGCAACTGACGCAGAACGAAGACACCACCCTCACTGCACAAATTCGGCGCAGCCGAGGTGACTTGCGCATCCAGACCGAACCATCGCCAGGACAACTGACTGCCGCAGGTTTGCGCGAGGCCAATTTGGTTCTACACGTTCACAACGAGAAACTGCAAGCCGATTTGCAATGGGACAGCGCACACATGGGCCAAGCGCAAGCGCAAGTCCTGAGCACACTCAGCCGCACCCAAGATGGCTGGAAATGGCCAGCCCAAGCGCCCTTACGCGGCACGGTCAAAGCCCAATTGCCTCAGATCGGTGCTTGGTCAGTTTTGGCCCCGCCGGGTTGGCGCGTTCAAGGCACATTGGATGCACAGTTTGATTTGGCCGGCACGCGCAGCCAGCCTCAATGGCAAGGTCTCCTGCAAGCCCATCAATTGGCGGTTCGCTCGGCTGTGCAAGGCATCGCATTTGACCAAGGGCAGATGCAAGCACGGTTGATAGGCCAAGAACTGATCCTCGACAGTTTGAGCCTGCGCGGGGTCGGGCCTCAGGGCGGGGAATTTTCTGCGCAAGGCCGAATCAACCTGGCCCCGAACGCATCCACCACCACACCCTCGAAGTCCAACCCTTTGCACGCGGCACAGATGAGCTTGCAAATGGAAGCGAAGTCCCTCCGTCTGAGCAACCGCGCTGACCGTCGACTGGTGATGTCGGGTCAAGTCACGGCCCAAATGCAAACCGGGCTGATGCAAATCAGGGGACTTCTCAAGGCCGATCAAGCCTTGTTTCTTTTGCCCGATGAAAGCACCCCCAATTTGGGAGACGATGTGGTGGTCGTGCGGCCTCCATCTGGGTCGAGAGACGTCCCATCAACAAGCGTTCCAAAACCAACCGAAACAACCTGGTTTGGCGTGCCCGATGTGCGCGTCACGCTCGACTTGGGGCCTGACTTTCAGCTGCAGGGCAAAGGCCTGAACACCCGACTTACCGGACAACTGGATTTGGTGAGCAACGCCAGCACCCAAGGCCTGCCTCGCCTCCAAGGCCAGGTGCGAACTTTGGGCGGTCGTTACAAAGCCTATGGGCAACAACTCAACATCAGCACTGGTGTCTTGCGTTTCAATGGCGCCTATGACAACCCGGGGCTCGAAATCATTGCCTTGCGCCCCCATCTGCCGCAGCCTGTTGGCGTTCAGGTTTCGGGCAATGCACTGCTGCCACGCATCCGTTTGTATGCCGACCCGGATATGCCCGATGCTGACAAACTGGCTTGGCTGGTGCTGGGACGTTCTGCTGCAAGTGGTGGCGCCGAATCGGCCGTGCTGCAACAAGCAGCCATGGCCTTGCTCAGTGGCAATGGCAAAACGTTCAGCAGCGAACTGGCTGGTAACTTGGGACTGGATGAGATCAGCTTGGCCACCAGTACACGCACAGGGACCACCGCCACTGGCGCCGCAGTCACTCTGGGCAAACGCTTGTCGCAAGACTTTTACATGGCCTACGAAACCAGTTTGAGCGGCACGCTGGGCAGTTTGTTCATTTTTTACGATATCTCGAGACGACTCACGCTGCGCGCGCAGGCTGCCGAGCAAAGTGCCCTTGATTTGATCTTTACCATCCGAAAAGATTGAAGGTGCGCCCTATTTGACCTTCATTCAGCCTGTGGCTTAGCCCACATGGTCTCGAGGTAGCCATGCACCGCAGAGCCCAACTCTTGGCGCGAAGCCTGGCGCGTGCGATCCCCCCGAAATACCAGAATTTCTTGGGTACACCAGCCATACGTGATGGCGTGAACCATGGCCGACATGGTCTTGATTTGCGGCAAAGGCAATGCAGGACCATGTGACTCGAAGGCATCAACCCAAGTCTGTTGAATCCCCACATGAAAAGCCTGAAAACCGCGCAAATCCTCAACCTGACGCTCGATCATCATCAAGGCCGCCCACTCTTTGGGTTGCTGCAAAGCCATCTCAACGCAATCGTCCAGCATGGCGTCGATCAAGGTGCTGAGCGAAGCATTTGCGTGCCGAATCATGGTCTGACGCAAAGTTCTGATCAGGGAATCCCTTCGTGCTCGCATGGCCGAAGCAGCTAAAACTTGTAAATTTGGAAAGTAATCGTAAAAAGTTCCAATTCCAACCCCTGCGACATCAACAACGTCGCGCACTCTGACTTTTTGAAAATCCCCAGTGAGCATCAAAACCCGAACAAAGGCTTGCTCCAAAGACAAAACACTCATCAAACCGCGCTGTTGACGTGGAATCTTCCTCGGAGCATTCTGATCAAAATTCACAATGGCTATCGATTTAAAAAATTCCGAACAAATTTATGAGCACCTAAGGTAACATATTGAATGGTTCACCAATGATGGTCATCCCAAAAAACGCTTTTAACGTATTCGCCCCATTTTGGGGCATTTCACTCATCCATGTCTATTCAGTCCATGAACACCCAGCCTTGGGGCCCTGAAGACGGTGAACTGTTGCAAAAGCTCAGAAAAAACGCGGACATCGATGCGTTTGTTTTTGCGCGCGCAAACACCATCTCTGCGGCCCAACTGCATGAACTGGAAAGCGGTCAAGGACGGAGCTTTTACAGCGAGCTGATCAAGCGAAATACCGGCATCAAGCTGCTCAAGAAGCTCGGTTACGAATACCCTGACAACGCAATGCAGGTGACTACACCCGCCTCTGATGAATTGTGCGCAGCGCCAGCCCTTGAATCCGATTCGATCGCCAAGCCCGCTGATGCTTCAGCTGTCCACAAAAAATCTTTTGCCAACCCCTTTGTATCGCATCCATTTCTGATGACAGGTGGTCTGCTGCTGCTTGTTTTAGGGGGATTCTTGGGTTTGCAACACCAAGACTCGCCGCCAACAGAGATCCAAAGGCACGCCGCTCCGCACATTGAGAATACCCAGCCAACGGGGTCAACATCGGCACCACAAGCCGCAGAAAAACCATCTGCTTCGATACCAACCTCTGCGCCAGAAGTGGTGCCAAAGACAGCCAGCATCTCGCCAGCTGAGTTACCTGCAAAATCTGCACCTGACAAGGTTCAACTGGCATCGATCGCGTGTGACGACAAACACAGAAAAAACAGCACATCACACACCCCCAGCAACCCCCTTAAACCGGGCAGCTACATCTACATTGAGGCCAAAGCAGACAGCGCTTTGTGTGTGCTCGACAGTGACAACAAATTGTCCCTGCTCAACCTCAAAGCCGGGATGAACCAAACGGTCAATGGCTTGGCACCATTTCTCGTACACACCAGCAACTGGCAAGGACTGCAGATCTTTTTCCAAGGACGCCTTGTGCGAACCGACCTTGGCGACAGTGCGCACCTCTTGCTGCAAAGCCTGCCATTCTGAACCTGCATCAAGGGATGATGGCATCACGCCTCTTGCGCATTCACGGTCGTTACAATCTCAGCTCTGAAGGCCACCGTAGTTCAATGGATAGAACTCTCCCCTCCTAAGGGAGTGATACAGGTTCGATTCCTGTCGGGGGCACCACCGACACCCCCCATAAAAAACCCGCACACATTCAACATGGTGCGGATCTCTTTGTTTAAAACGCGATTTTTTCAGCTTCCAAGTACGCTAGGCTGATGTACTTGCCAATGTTGCCATCAAAGCCATCCATGGTTTTGGCGCGTGAGGCAACGCGGGTATCTTTCATCACCGCCGCTCTTGCTTCGGCCTCGGATTTGCCATCTTCCACCGCCTTGAGACTGGGCTCCCAGATACCGGCCATGAAGTCGCCATAGGTCTTGAGCAGGTCCTGCCGAGCGCGGCCATGCCCTGGCACCCAGAGCTGCTCTCCAGTGGCCGCCATCAAAGCCTTGTAATACTTGAATGTTCCGGGGTAAGAGCCTTCGTCCATGTTGGCAATGCGATTCGTCATGGCGATGTCGCCCACCGCCGTCACTTTGTCCTGAACAATCTCGACACTCAGGTCAGAGGGCGTGTGGGCTGTGCCGTAATGGTGCATGCGCAAACTCACATCGCCAAAATGGATCACCTGACCATGCTGAACTGCGGTGTTGGGAATCACAACCTGCGTCCCAATGGTCGACTGGTTGGTCCAGCGCTCCATCAGGCTGCGCCACAAGTTGCCTTCAGCGCCTTTGAGTTTTTCAATGGTGCTGGCCAGCGAATAAATGGGCAGCTTGTCGCCATAGGTTTTGACAAAAGCATGGTTACCCAGCCAATGGTCACCGTGGTAGTGGCTGTTAAAAACGGCCACCACCGGCTTGTCGGTCACTTTGCGGATCATGCGGATGGCCATTTGACCAATTTGCAAGGACGCGCCCGAGTCAATCACCACCACACCCACAGAAGTCACCACAAAGATGATGTTGGCCATCATGCCCCGGTTTTGCGGGGTCGGAAATCCATCGGGTGAATAAATCAACCAGACATGTTTGGACAACTGCTGCGCCGGGATATCGGCGACAGCGGGCCCCTCAATGAACTCCTGGGCTTGTTGTGCAAACAAACGGACTTCCGGCAACAGCGCCACACCACCCACAGCAGCACTGGCCAACAGCAAATGTCTTCTTTTCATTCGAATTCCTAAAAGGGCGACAGCGCACCGATGCGCTGTGCCCCTCAAACCACGTAACCCTTGTTGGGCAATGCACCGATGATTTTGGGGGTATTGAGTTGGCGAGTTTTGATGCGACCGCCTTGGGCTTTGAGCCAAGTCTCGACCACTTCCCAAACCTGTTTGTTCCCCTGGTTGCGGGCCTCTTCGGCCACAGGCGCCCAACCGGCGACCTTGTACTTTTTGCCCGCTTCGATCAACTGCCCTTTCAATCGCATGTCGCCGATTCGGTTACCCGCTGTACCCACAGGGTTGCAGCTGTAAGTCAAGCCGCCCACACGCACCATGTCACCGCCTTGCTGGTAATAGGGATCGGGGTTGAAAAGGTTGTCGGCCACGTCTTCGAGCACAGTTTTGATGGTCTCGCCCGTCATCTCGGTCACCGTGGCAAAAGAGTAAGTGGTGGCCGTCATGTCCAGCAGCCACTCGCGTGTGATGGCTTGACCGGGCAAGAGTGTGGTGCCCCAACGGAAACCGGGGGAAAAAGCGATGTCAGCGCCCTGCACGTCCATCAGTGCATCCACCAGCAACTGGTCGCCTGTGCCATTGAAGTTGCCACGGCGGTACAGCAAACCATCGGTCACCGCCAGTTTTTCGGCCAGTTTGCTCTCGTAGGGCGCGCGGATCTTGGTGATGAGGGCATCCATCTCTTTGTCTGCGGGCAGCATGTTCGAGAACACCGGCAGCAGCTTGTAACGGAAGTCGCTGACTTTCTTGTCCTTGACATGAAAGTCGAGCACGCCCAAAAACTTGCCATTCGATCCCGCATTGGTCACCAGGGTCTTGCCACCTTTGTTGGAGACAATCGTGGCCACGGGCATGCCATCGTGCGTGTGGCCGCCCATGATGGCGTCGATGCCGCTGACCCGGCTGGCCATCTTCAGGTCCACGTCCATGCCGTTGTGGCTGATGACCACCACCACCTGAGCACCTTTGCCCCGGGCCTCAGTCACCATGGCCTGCATGTTTTCGTCTTGAATGCCAAACGCCCAATCGGCCACCATGTAACGCGGGTTGGCAATCGGGGTGTAGGGGAAGGCTTGGCCGATGATGGCGCAAGGCACACCGTTGATCTCGCGGATCACATAGGGCTTGAACACCGGGTCGCCAAAGTCGTTGGTCTTGACGTTTTGGGCCACAAAATCGATCTTGCCGGCAAAATCTTTTTCGATGATTTCTTTGACGCGCTCCATGCCCAGCGTGAACTCCCAGTGGCCCGTCATCACATCGACACCCAGCAACTTGCAGGCGTCCACCATGTCTTGGCCGTTGGTCCACAAGCTGGTGCCCGAGCCCTGCCAGGTGTCACCACCGTCAAGCAGCAAAGCACCAGGGCGGCTGGCCTTCATGCGCTTGACCAAGGTGGCCAGGTGGGCAAAACCACCGACTTTGCCGTAGCGTTTGGCTGCTTTTTCGAAATCAAGGAAGGTCAGGGCATGCGCTTCGGCCGTGCCCGGACGGATCTTGGCCGCTTGCAACAGATACTCTCCCACCAAATGCGGCAAATTGTTCTGCATGGAACCGATGCCCAAGTTGATGCTGGGCTCGCGGAAATAAATCGGCTTGAGCTGCGCATGGCAATCGGTCATGTGCAGGAAAGACACGTTGCCGAATTTGGGAATGTCGTACAAACCATTGGCTGCGGTGCTGGCACTCGATTGGGCATAAGCGCCCATGCTCATGCCGGCCATCGTGCCAGCGCCCATGACTTGGATAAATTCGCGTTTGGAGAGATTCATATTTGCAATCACTGATATATCGAGGGCTAAAAAACCCGGCCAAGCCGGGTTTTTCAAGACTTACTGGTTAACAGGCGACTTGGGGTCGAGCAACAGACCCACGATGTGGCGCACTTGGGTCTCGTTCAGGACACCCATGTGACCAGCACGGGGCATGTTGGAGCAAGCGTTGTAGGCCTTGGCGTTCCAAATCTTGCCCCAGGTGTACTCCACCACGGCTTTGCTGGCAGGGCTGGCCGGATCGGTCACGCCACGGATCTTGCCGTAGTTGTACAGACTCGGGCCCAGCGTGCCGTAGGAAATTTCTTTCTTGTCCATCTGATGGCAGTTGTAGCAATTGCCTCCGTTGACCGCTGTGGCCGAATCGGACCAAGTCAGGCCGCGACCGCTTTGGGCAATTCTCTCGCCCTCTTTCCAGTCACCGATGAATTTGCCGTCCGATGGCCACTTGATGGCCTTGAGGTTGGCTTCTTCGATGCGCTTGGCGGTTTTTTCGTCCAGTGGCTTGCCGGCCACATCGGCTTCGCTGCAAGCGCGATTGGTTTCGTCGGTGGCGGTGATGCGCTCCACCTTGACATGGCTTTGGTCACGGAAAGATGCCTTGACGATTTTGTCGGTCAGGGCGTTGAGCTCGGCCACGGAAGGGCCAGATGCGCAACCTGCGGCCACCAAAGCGGCAGCCAGGCTGGCCAAAACGAGTTGGGTCTTTTTGTTCATGAGGGTCTCCAGGTCAGATCAGCGTTTGATGGCCGGGGCAATCGAGGCGGCGCCTTTGGCGTTCACACCCAGATACGTGGACAAAGCCACGGTGGCATCACTGCCAAAACCGGGATAGGGGAAACGCTGCTGGCGATAGCAATCGTTCAGACGCAGCTGCATGCTCCACATTTGACCGTTGGAGACGCGGTAGGCAGGCCAAGCGGCAAAGCCTACGCCATCACCCGGATTCTTGGTCAAAATTGGCAGGTCTTGCAAACGGATGCGCTTGCCCTCTTCACCGTGGCAAGAGGCACACGAGAAGTCATGGGTGCCACCGCGTTGAAAGAACAAGCGCTTGCCCACTTCGTAAAAAGTTTTTTCTTGGGCGTGCGATTGCGACAAGTTGAATTTAAGTCCCTTGGACTCTGCTGCGATCCAAGTGGCCAAAGCCGTCACATTGGCCATCTCTCCGCGGCCAAAAACAGTCTTGGAAATTTCGGCAGCATTGAAACCTTGCAAGTTTTCCATGCAAGTGACCAGGCGCGACTCCAAATCTTGCATGCGTTGCGTGTCAGCAAAATAACGAGGCAGCTCCACAAATGCACCCTTGACGACGCCAGGGCCTTTGCCCAGATCGCATTTTTCAAGCGAAGCATTTTTAGGCCCGCGGACTTTTTTCCAAAGGTCTTCGCCTTTGGCTTCATACAGTTCAGCGGGGTTGCCGTCTTGCAACATGGCACGGTATTCGTCAATGCCTTGGCTCGCTGTTTTTTGCGCCATCACAGGCCACACGCAAACAGACAAAGCCGCTGCGAGTGAAAGGGTTTTTACAGTTTTCATAGTCACCTCTTTGTTATTGTCAAATGCAAAAAGGGTGAAGTTGTGGCTTCACCCTTTGCAATGTCATCGTTCGATCAGGACACCGTGGCTTCGTCGGTGCGTGTGGCACCTCGGTTGTCTTTCCAAGTCACGGCAATTTTGTCGCCGGCTTTGGCGCCCTTGACGGCAAACTGCATGAAGGGGTTCTTGGACACAGCTGGGCCCCACTCAGCGGTCAAGACGACTTTGCCGTTATGGGTGGCGGTGACCTCTTGGATGAACCAAGCGGGGATGAGGTTGCCGGAAGCGTCACGACGCTGGCCTGCTTCCATTTCGTGGGCCATGAGCACACGAACGGTTGCTTTGTCACCCGCTACTTGGGCACGAATGCGCATTGGATCTGCCATGTTTCTCTCCTAAATCTTTCAGTGAATCAATGTGTAAACGGTGTCTGCAAGCGTTTAACCGCCGCAACCACCCAAAGTGACTTTGACTTCTTTTTTGGCCCACAAAGCACGGCCGTCGTTCATGATGGCCACAGCGTAGACATCGGAAGACTGACCCATCTTGGCGCGGGTGGAGAAGTTGGCATCCACGGCATCGGTCACGTTGAACATGGCCACCAGTGCGGACGGGTTTTTCTCGACCATGATCATCAAGTGCTTGACGCCGGCCAAGGTCGTGCTGGCTCCCAAAGGCACCACGGCACCGTTTTCAGCAATGTCCGGACCCGTGATGGTCACGTCTTTGCTTTCAGCCATGCTTTTGGCACCCGCAGCCTTGGCTGAGTCCTGAACCGATTTGGCGTCAAATGCGGCTTTGTTGACGGCAGCTTGTGCGAACTGTGGGAAGCCAGCGGCGGCCAAGAGGCCAGCCACAACAGCGGTTTGCTTGAGTGTCTCGCGACGGTTTTGCATCTGATATCTCCTTTGATGGTTGAGTGATGCGATAAAAACAGGTTCAGCTGTACCGTGGGATCGGCCCACGTTACTTGCTGGCCCCCTTGGAAATCCATTCTGCAATCAGTTTGGCATCCGTGTCAGGCAGTGATTGTGCAGGCATTGGAATCGGTCCGTAAACCCCCACACCACCCACCTTGATTTTTTCTGTCAGGTAAGCGACCTTGCCAGCCTGTTTTTTGGCAATTTCATGAAAGCCTGGGCCCACGATTTTTTTATCGACACCATGACAGGCGGTACAGCTGTGTTTATTCAACAAAGCGATGACGGCCTTGGATTCATTTTTTTCTGGCTTGGCGGCGGCCACAGGAGCTGCTGCTGCAGCGGCTGCCACTGGCGTACCGGCTTTGGGCTCTGGGCGCGTGGTGTCAGCACCCCGCTGTGGTCCAACAATCCGGTTTTGCTCTTGCAAGTTGCCGTGTGCGTTGCGTGCAAAGTCTGGCAAAAATGACGCCACTTTGGGCTCAGGCGTGCAGTCTTTCATGCAAATTTTGTTGTTCGTGTCGGGCTTTTTGACGCCCCCAAATTCATTGCCGGGCCACATGGCATGTGCCGTGGTCATGCCATTGCGGTTGGGCATGCGGGCCTGCACTTCGGCGATGTTTTTGTCCGACAAGACAAAGTTGTCCGGCACGATGTTGCCCAGGTTCAACATGAACGCTGTGACGGCATAGACCTCTTCCGTGGTCAGCGTCTTGGGGTTGGTCCAAGGCATGGCCCGGTTGACGTAGTCCCACAAGGTAGACACCGTGGGCACCTTCATGAGGGTGGTGCGGCCGGGGTAGTCGGCGCGCTGCAAATTGGCCACACGCCCTGTTTTGATGTCTTCGGCTGTCGTTCCGCCCACGATGGGGCTGAAGACCTCGTTGGACTCGCCGAACACACCATGGCAATGGGCGCACTTGGCCTCCCACACATCCTGACCTTTGGCCACCGAGCCAGAGCCGGCCGGCAAACCCTTGAAGTCGGGACGCACATCGATGTCCCATTTGGCCACTTCCTTGGCCGTGGCCTCGCGGCCCACGCCCGGAAATTTTGTGCTCTGTGCGCTGGCCAAGCCTGCTGCCGCCAGACAGACCAAGGCTAAAACGGCATTACGAAACTTGGACATTTTTCACCTCACCGTTTTCCTGAACCAACCAAGATTGGATGGCGTTGTTGTGATAGATAGATCGGGTTCCGCGCACAGCACGCAACTGTTGGTAAGTGGGCTGCACATGCCCTGTTTCATCTTGAGCGCGGCTTTGAATGATGGCCGGTTTGCCGTCCCACACCCAGTTGAGGTTGAATCGGGTCAGGGCCTTCGACAGCACCGGCGTTTCCAGCCGCGCTTGTCGCCAATTGCGTCCGCCGTCGGTGGAGACATCCACCCGCTTGATCTTGCCCTTGCCCGTCCAGGCCAAACCTGTGATGTTGTAAAAACCTTTGTCCAGCAGCACCTGTCCGCCAGAGGGTGTGGTGACCACGCTTTTGACTTCTTGAATGTTGCTGTACTGGCGCTGCAAACCATTGGGCATCAAATCAATGTAGTGAATGGCCTCGTCTTTGGCGGCGTAAGGCTTGTCACCCACCTCGACCCGTCGCAGGTATTTGACCCAGCTCACGCCCTGCACACCGGGTACCACCAAACGCAGTGGGTAACCGTTTTCTGGGCGCAACATTTCGCCGTTTTGGCCGTAAGCCACGATGACTTCACCCGAGGTGATCAAGCTCATCGGAATGGTTCGGGTCATGGACGATCCATCCGCACCCTCAGCCAAGACAAACTTGCCTTTCTTCAGGTCAGCACCCGCCAACTCGAGCAAGGTGATCAGGGGCACGCCCGTGAACTCGCTGCAAGAGATCATGCCGTGCGTGTACTGCACGGTGGGCACCGCCACGTTGCCCCACTCGGTGGCCGTGTTGGCGCCGCACTCGATGAAGGCAAAGCGCGAGACCGACGGCAAACGCATGATCTCGTCCATGGTGAATACCATGTTCTTTTTGACCATGCCGTTGATCATGAAACGGTGCTTGGAAGGATCAATGTCCCACCAACCCTGATGGTGACGCTCGAAGTGCAAACCGCTGGGCGTGACGATGCCAAACAAGGACTGCAGGGGCGCGAACGACACCGAAGCTTGCGTAGTTTGCGTCAACCCGGGGCTTTGGCGGCGCTGCAAGTTGGCTTCGTACTGCGAAGGCTTGCCATAGCCCTCCACCGCCACACCTTGGCCCAAGCCCGTGGTGTGCTCAGGCAGGTTCAAAATATTGGGATCACCCCCTTCAGCCGGCACCGGATTGCCCTGCGCCATGGCCATGGGCGCAGCGGCACCAGCAGCCGCAGCGGCAAAGGCATTGCGAATGAAATCACGGCGGCCTTTTTTGCCCTCCGCGAAAACTTCCTTGACACCACTGGGTGTCAAGAAATTCTCGGGTGCTTTTTGCACCCGACCTGATGGGATATTGTCTGCCTTCACACAAACTCCTTTTTGATTTGATCCATCACGTCATCATCGACGCCTGACTGCAAGCAAACCGCACGGCACAATTTGGCTGCTGTCTCATCTTCAATCCGATAAAAAACTTGCGCTCCTTGACGGCGCTTTCCCAATATGCCGGACCTGAACAGGATGTTCAAATGTTGAGACATGTTCGGCTGGGCCACGCCAATGTTTTCAAGCAATTGACCCACGTTTTTTTCACCCTGGCAAAGCGCACTGATGATGCGAAGTCGAATGGGTGTCGACATCACAGCAAACAGGTCTGCCGCTTTGTCAAATACCGCATCAGCCTCAACTGTCATGTTGGCCTTACCATTAGGTTCGTATATTCGGATGTTCGAATATATATGGTAAGCGATAAACCTGAAACTCAAATTACATCAGGCGCCCAATTTCATTAGGGCAAACCCTGATCACTTGAATTTGTAATGGTCTCGGTTGAGTACCGCCGCCACAGAAGTCACTTCTTCCGGAAACATGCCCATGTTCAACTGGGTGTTGCATTGCTCGACCATGCCGCGCAAAAAAGACGCCGTATTGATTCGCCCTTGGGGTTTGTAAATGGCGCTGCCATCGCCCCCCACTTTGGACACATGGCAGGCCACGCACTTGTTTTCTGCGATCAATTTTTCACCGAGTTTGATGTCAGCTTCCTTGAAGATCGCAGGTTGTGCCATGGCTGCACTTGCCAATGTCCAACCCAAACCCAACCCACCCAAAATCTTGACGAATTTCACAGCAGTTTCCCCATAAAAAAACCGCTCAGGGCGAAACCGTGAGCGGCAAACGAAAGCCACGATACACATCGGGCTTTCACATTGTCGATTCAAACAAACCTCGATAGGGAGTTTTTACTTGGCACCCGCCAGAATCCATGTGGCCAAAGTCAAAGCATCTGCATCGCTCAAAGCAGCTTGTGCGGGCATGGGCACTGGGCCCCATTTACCAGCACCGCCAGCCTTGATGCTCTTGGCCAAATTAGCTGCTGCATCTTTTTGACCTGCATATTTTTTAGCAACATCGTTGTATGAAGGGCCAACCATTTTTTTGTCAGCTGCGTGGCAAGCCATGCAGTTGTTTTTCTTGGCCATGTCCAAGTTGGCAAAAGCAGGGGCAGAAGTCAAAGCGGCCACAGCAGCCACAGCAAAAATCAATTTCATCAAGAACTCCATCAATGGGGGGGTGAATATAACCGGGCACTAATTTAACCGAAATCAATGCGGATAAGAACAACCCAGACCCATTTCGGCGTCAGGGATTTTACTGAGAGCCATTTGCACAAAGGCCCAAAGCCATCCCTAAAACGCGGCCATCGGACTCAGTCAAACGCAGGCTGTTCAGGTTTAACCACCGTTTTGCCAGCAGCAGCCCAAGCCTCAAAACCACCCGCAATCGATGTGACATTGAGGTAGCCCATGCTCTGCATGGTTTGCGCGGCCAAAGCTGCGCGGCCGCTGGTCTTACAGTACAGCACCAGCTTCAGGTCGCGGCCCGACAAGGCGGGCGTGCCGCTGAGCTTGAATTCCAGCAAGCCCCGGGGCACCAGCACCGCACCCGGCAGGTGGCCAGCGGCAAATTCGTCGGCTTCGCGCACATCGATCAACACATCGGCTTGGCGAATGGCTTCATCGGCGTCTTGCAGGGCGATCTCGCGGACATGGGCCTTGGCTTGCAGGACCAGATCGTGGGCTGTTTTCATGGTGTCTCCTTCAGTTTCAATCAAGGTGTTTCAGAAGGCCAATTGGCCTCCCAAGGCTTGCGGGCGCTGGTACCGCCGTATCAGCAACCGCGCTCAACGCCCA
>JBIKKE010000086.1:0-9895 GCA_044360575.1 Limnohabitans sp.
GCTTGCTGTGGAATCGTGACGGGGTCATGGCGCGCGGGCTTTCTGATCAGCAGCCGCGCTCAACGCCCAGCTTGCTGAGGATGGACTCCATCAGGCACCACTTGGTGAGCGCGCTTTGCAGCAGGTTGGCCCCCACAAAAGCGGTGAACGCCAACCACCATGGGCTGACAAAAATTGGACTGCCCTGCACGCCCAGCGCCAAAGACAACAACACAAAGGTGCCAGCGACCAAACGAACGATTTGCCAAGATTTCATGGTGATTTACTCCTGTGGATGAAAGAAAAGAAACACATCACGCGCCGTACTTTTTGCGGTACGCCACGTAATACAAAGTTGGGATGACGACCAGCGTCAGCACGGTAGAGACAAAAATACCGAAGATCAGCGAGATGGCCAAGCCATTGAAGATCGGGTCATCGAGAATGAAGAAGGCACCGATCATGGCCGCCAGGCCCGTGAGCATGATGGGCTGGGCACGGGTGATGGCCGACTGCACGATGGCGCGGCCAAATTCCATGCCGCCTTGCACCTGCAGGTTGATGAAGTCCACCAACAAGATCGAGTTGCGCACGATGATGCCCGCCAGCGCATGGCCCGGCATCACGCCAATGATGGTGAGCGGAATCGGCGCCATGATGATGAGCGGCGTGAGGTAAGAACCAAACTGCGCCACCACCAGCAAATAGATCAGGATCAAGCCCACGCCATAAGCTGCGCCCATGTCGCGGAAGGTCTCGTAGGTGATCTGTGACTCGCCATCCCACTTGATGCTGTAGCCGCGCCAGGCGTCGTCGGGCTGGTTGATGAAGTATTCCTCTAGCTTTTGACCATCTGGGCCTTTGATCTGCGCCATGTCGCCGCGCATCCTGAACAAGCCATACAAGGGGCTGTCGACTTTGCCCGCCATGTCGGCCATGACAAAGTTCACCGGCAGCATGTTTTTGTGGATGATGGGTTGCTCGCGCAGCGTGTCGCTCACGGTGACCAACTCGCGAATGGCCACCACTTTGCCCGTGGCGCTTTTCACGCCCAGCTGCAGCAAGGCGTTCAGATCGCCATGCAGATGCGCAGGCAACTGGATAAGCGCGGGCACCGGGTATTTGCTGCCGTCGTGCAAATAGGTGGTGTCTTCGCCCGCCAAGCCTGCGCGCAAAGTGGTCACGATGGCTTGCTGCGACACGCCCAGGGCAGCGGCCTTGCGGCGGTCCACCAACAAGACTTTGCGCGGCGCATCGGCGATGGCGCTCTCGTCCACATCGACCACGCCTTCGGTTTTCTCGAACACCGCACGAACCGCCTTGGATACCTGACGACGCCCTTCGGCATCGGGCCCATAAATCTCGGCCACGATGGGCGACATCACGGGCGGGCCAGGCGGCACTTCGACCACCTTGACATTGGCACCGTGGCGGCGGCCGATCTCTTGCAGAGCCGGGCGCACACGCGTGGCGATCACATGGCTCTTGTCGCTGCGCTCAGACTTGCCCACCAGGTTGACCTGGATGTCCCCCATCTCAGAGCTTGCACGCAGGTAATACTGGCGCACCAAACCGTTGAAGTTGATGGGCGAAGCGGTGCCGACATAGGCCTGGTAGTGCGTGACCTCGGGTACGGTGGCCAAGTGACCACCCAGCTCGCGCATCACGGCGGCGGTTTTTTCCAGCGGCGTGCCTGCGGGCATGTCCACCACAACCTGAAACTCCGACTTGTCGTCAAAGGGCAGCATCTTGAGCATGACCAAGCCGGTGGCGGGCAAGACCAAAGACAAGGCGATCAAACCGGCAATTCCCAGACCCAACAGCTTGCGGTTGCGCCCGCCCGATTGGGCGTCGAGCAAGGGCTTGAAAACTTTTTCGAACAGGGGTTCGAGTTTGGCGCTCAGGCCAGTGTGGCCTCCTGCCGCATCATGGGCATGACCGGTCATGGACTTCATCCACATGCCCGCCAACCAGGGCGTGATGACAAAGGCAATGGCCAACGACAGCAACATGCCCAAGCTCGCGTTGATCGGAATCGGGCTCATGTAAGGGCCCATCAGGCCGCTCACAAACGCCATGGGCAAGAGCGCCGCAATCACGGTGAAGGTGGCCAAAATGGTGGGGCCACCCACTTCATCCACCGCACCAGGGATGATTTCACGCAAGGATTTCCCGGGGAAAAGCTGCTGGTGGCGGTGGATGTTTTCCACCACCACGATGGCATCGTCCACCAAAATGCCGATGGAAAAAATCAGCGCAAACAGCGACACGCGGTTGAGCGTGAAGCCCCAGGCCCATGAAGCGAACAATGTTGCGGTCAGGGTCAAGATCACAGCCACGCCCACAATCGCGGCCTCGCGGCGACCCAGCGCCATGAACACCAGCGCCACCACCGAAGCGGTGGCAAACAGCAGTTTCTGGATCAGCTTTTGTGCTTTGTCGTTGGCGGTTTCGCCGTAGTTGCGCGTCTCCACCACCTGCACGTCGTCGGGAATCACGGTGCCTTGCAGTTTGGCCACACGGCTTTTCACGCCATTGGCCACGTCGATGGCGTTTTCACCCGACTTCTTGGTGATGGACAGCGTGACGGCGGCGAATTCTTCACCCCCGTTTTTCTCGTTGTTACCGTGCCAGACATAACGTGCAGCCGGCATGGGGCCGTCCTGCACATCGGCCACGTCTTTCAAAAACACCGGCTTGCCCTGCACCACTTGGATCACCAAGTCGGCCACTTCAGAAGCTTGCGACAGGTGCGGCCCTGCTTCGATGGCCACGCTTTGGTTACCACCCAACAAGTCACCCACAGGCAAACCCAGGTTGGCCGACTGCAAAGCCATGCGCAGATCGTTCACGGTGACGCCCGAGCCGTTCATGCGCTGCGGGTCAATTTGCACCAGCACCGCACGGCGCGGCCCGCCAATGGTGACCACATCGCGGGTGCCTAGCACGCGCTTGATGTCGGCCTCGATGCTGTGCGCCACGCGCTCCAGATCAAAAGCACTCACATCCGCATTTTTCCCGTGCAATGTCAGGGACACGATCGGCACATCGTCAATGCCCTTGGGCTTGATCAGCGGTTCAGGCAAGCCCAGGTTGCGCGGCAACCAGTCGTCGTTTTCGCGGATCGTGTCGTGCAATTTGACCAGCGCCTCGGTGCGCGGCACGCCCACCTTGAACTGTACCGTCATGATCGCCACACCGGGGCGCGAGATCGAGTAAACGTGCTCCACGCCCGCGATCTTGGACAGCACCTGCTCGGCCGGAATGGCCACCATTTGCTCGACATCGCGCACCGATGCACCCGGGAAAGGCGCGATCACGTTGGCCATTGTCACGTTGATTTGAGGCTCTTCTTCGCGGGGGGTCACCATCACAGCAAACACGCCCAGCAAAAACGCCACCAGCGCCAGCAAGGGCGTGATTTGTGCGCTTTGGAAGGCCGCTGCAATGCGGCCCGAAATGCCCATTTTTGGCTCGTTCATGGGGCTGCTCTCAAGGTTTGGTGGTGACCGTGGCGGGGTCGGTGACAACTTGCTCACCCTTGCTCACGCCCGACAAAATTTCCACGTTCTGGCCATTCACACGGCCCAGGCGCACCTGACGCAAGCGGGGCTTGCCCTGTGCATCCATCACGTACACGCCGGTCATTTCGGCACGGCGAACGATGGCCGACAGAGGCAAGACCACCGGTTGGGCTTGGGTGTTTTGGGCGGTGCTGGCAGCCTGAACGCCGGGCAACCACACGCGGGCAAACATCCCCGGAACCAGACCCTCAATGCCCGCGGGCAAAGCCAGGCGCAGCTGTGCGGTGTGCGTGACCGGGTCCACCGATGGCAGCAGCTGGGCTGTGCCCGCTTTTACCGGCTGGGCGCTGTGGCCAGCGATCTCGTAGCGCACCGACGCAAGTTGACTGCGCACGCCACTGAGCATCGACTGCGGCACGGCCGCGCTCACGCGCAATGCCGAGGGATCGTGCAGGGTCAACATGGGGCGGCCAGGCATGGCCATGTCACCCAAGGTGACGGCCACATCGGACACCACGCCGTTGAAAGGGGCGCGCACACTGAAGAAACCGGTTTGTGTTTGCGCTGCGCGGGTTTGGGCCTGCTGGGCCTGCACCTGGGCACGGGCCGCTTCCCATTGGGCTTGGGCGCGGTCGAGCGCACCTTGACTGATGTATTGCTTTTGGAAGAGTTGCTTTTGACGCTCCAGCTCTTTGCTGGCCACGTTCAGGTTGGCTTGCGCAGCTTCGAGTTGGGCGGTGCTGCCCGCCACTTGTTGCTGGGCGGCGCTGGCGTCGACGCGCAGCAGCTCTTGCCCGGCGCGCACGCGGTCACCGGCTTTGACATTCAGGCCCACGATGGTGCCCGCCACTTGGGTGGACAAGGTGGCTTGGCGCACCGCCTCGACCACAGCATCCAGGCTCACCTCTTGTGCACCTGCTGGGCTGGCTTGGGCGGCCACACTTTTAACCGCTGCCGCCTCGGCATTGGCCCAAATCGAGGTGCTGTTCAAACCAGCAATTGCCATGGCCGAGGCCCATATCCATCGTCTGTTCATATGAGGTTTCCCAGCAAACCTTTTTAGTTTGCTTATTTGGTTGTTTGCGTATATGCGCAATAATATAATAAAACAACAGGCTTTTAAACCATTCTCAAACAAACGGCATCTTTACAATGTGCCTTGGAACACCCATGAAAGACCTACCCGCCAAAGCACTCGAACAGATTGCAGCCTATTTCCAGGCGCTGTCCGAACCTACGCGCCTGAAAATTCTGAACCTGTTGCGCGACAACGAGTACAACGTGGGAGAACTTGCGCAACTGTCGGGCTACTCGGCGGCCAATGTCTCGCGCCATTTGTCTTATTTGGCGCAACACGGCATCGTGAAACGCGAGAACCGAGGGGCCAGCGCGTTCTACAAAGTATCCGACCCGTCCATCTATGCCATGTGCGACTTGGTCTGCGCCAACATTGCTCGGCAGTATGAGCAAAACGCCAACGACCGAGCCGTGTTCACGCCCCAGTGATGGTTGGCCTCGCTGCGCGAGGCATTTCTCTCAAATCAATGCCTTCATGCTCAGCAATTTTCTCCAGCGCGTTTTCAAACAAGGAACGTGCCGAGCCGGAGATGGCCCGCAGATAAGAGTGCAAGTGCGAGTCCTCGGCGTTTTTGTTCAGGCACTCTTGGCTGTATTCCTCAAAGCTGGCCAACTGGGCAATCAGCTCGGCCACATGCCTTGGGCATTCGCACAGCACATTGGTCGAAATGCCCGCCACGCGCCGCAAGGTCTGGTCTGAGTATTTGCGGCTGGCAATCACCGCGCCTTGGTCACCAAACTCTTGGGCTCGGCTGCGGTCCACAAACAAGATGGATTGCAGCAGCTCGGCCAACTCACCGTCAGAGATCGGGTCGCGCCGCACGATCATGCCCACCCGCTTCATGGACTGCACCACCACATCCGGGGCAAAGTTGTACAGCACGATGGTCTGGGCAAAAGCGTGGCGCTGGGTCAAGGTCTGAATGGCCGACACCACCGAGTCCTGCAGCGAACTGACCCTGACCAGCAAGACCTGTGGCTTGTCGGACAAAGTTGCATGGCTGACCGAGGCCAGGTCCTCCAACACATCGGTGACCTGAATGCGGTGCTGGCTCAACACCGCCGCAAATTTGCTCGACTCCAAACGGTTCGCCAAACCCAAACCCACCACGGCCAAGCAAACCGGCAAGGTCAAGACAGGTGAAGGGTTTGTGGCCCGGGTGTCTTGACTCGCGAGGCGACGCAACTGCTCTACATCCAAATGGGCAATCGCCCCGATACCGTGCCCTGCACCTGTGAGCTGCTTGAGCAACAGCGCTTTGGACACATCGGGTTCGCCAAACAGGCGTTGATTGCCCTCGGTTTTGACGGGGCTGAAAGCACCGTAACGGGTTTGCCATATGCGCAGTGTCGACACCGGAATGGCCGTGGTTTTGGAGACAGCGCCGATGCGGAACATGGGACTTGAAGATGAACGAGGAGTCAAAGCAGCGCCTATGTGCAGGTATTGAGTAGATTTTATGATGAAAAACAAGGTTTTTTCAGGTTATTTACCCTTTGCGTAGATAAATACCTCAGAATCCTACTCAAAGGAGCTTAAAGCCATGATTTCAAACCGAACCATCAATGCCTTGGATGTGTGCGTGGTCATCGCCGAGCTGCAGCACAAAGGCCGGGTCTCCACAACCACATTGTCCAACCGACTCAAGCTGTCGGTATCCAACCTTGAGAGCATCCTCAAGCCACTCAAAGACCACCACATCGTCAGTGCCAACAAAGGCCCGGGCGGCGGCTACAACATCCAAGGCGATATCGCTCTGGTGTCCATGTGGGACATCGCCTCTGCGTTTGAAAACACCTTGGAACAGCAAGACAACGAGTCCGATGGCTTGTCTGCGCCAGCAAGCTTTGAATTTGGTTTGGAGCAGGTTGTGGTAAACACCTTGAGCCAATTCGTGCTGGCCGACTTCGTCGATCTGACCGCTGTTGAGGCAACAGAAGAAGCGCCCGTCTTGAACCGCTTCAAACTTAAACCTATGGCGCCACCACTGATTCCCAAAGCTCCCAACTCGGTGTTTCAGTTGTCCATGACGGTGTAGGTTCAGCGCATTTTTTCCAAACACAAACTTTCAGGCCCGCGCAGCACCAAGCCCGCCTCGGCCATTAGGGCCAATGCGCGGTAAAGCGCTTCGTGGCTCACGCCCAGTTCAGCGGCCAGTGATTTGTAGCCCGCAGTCACCGTGCAACAACCGCCCGTTCCCTCGGTCTCCAACCAGTGCATCACACGCGCTTGCACGCCCTTGAGGTTCAAGCGTTCGCATTGCAAGCGCAAGCGACGCACCTCTTGGTTGAGCATGCCGATCCAGCGCAGAGCAAAGGCCGGATCGTCGCTGAGCGCTTGCAAAAGCGCAGGCACGGGTACGCGGGTGATGTGCGCATCGACCACCACGACGGCGTCGCAGTGGTAACGCGGCGACTGCAGGCTGGCCTCGCTCACAAAGCCTTGGTGCGTGCGCTGCAGCACCACACTGCCGCCGTTGGCCGAGCCGCGCTCGAGCACCACTTGGCCTGTGTGCACCCAAAACAAATGGCGCGGACGCTGACCTGTGGCAAACAGACGCTCGCCTTTGCGCAGCTGAAGCGCCTCGCAATCGGCCAAGAGGGCCGGGGTCAAGAGGTCAAGCAAGCGCTGGTCTGGGGTGGTGGTGATCATGTGATTCAAATCATATGAGAAAGCTCTGCAGCACCGCATACTGCACGCATGAAAACCCCATTCTTTGCCTTTGGCCAGACCCTGCCCGATTACGCGGTGCCCGTGTTCAACGAACGTGCCGTGCGCGCCAGCGCCGGTATTTTGTTTATCGTGGCCTTTGCCGCGTTTGCACAAGCCTTGCTATTGGGCCAATTCAAAGCCACGCAGGTGTTTGTGGTGGCTTTTGTGATCGAGTTCGGCATTCGCTTGTTCATCAACCCGCGCTGGGCCCCGGCCATGATCATTGGCCAATGGGTCGTGCGCGGCCAAGAGCCTGAATATGTGGGCGCGCCACAAAAGCGGTTTGCCTGGGGCATTGGCTTGGCGCTGGGCCTGTGGATGATGTATTTGCTGGTGATCGAGCGCAGCATCGGGCCGCTCAACATGCTGGTGTGTGGCACCTGTTTGTTGTTGATGTTTTTTGAAACCGCATTCGGCATTTGCATCGGCTGCAAGCTGCACGATTGGCTGCGCCCCACACAGGCCCAACTTTGCCCCGGAGGCACTTGCCGCTACACACCGCCAGCTGGTGCGGGCGGGCACTGGGGCCAAGCCTTGGTGCTGGTGGGCTTTGTGGCGGTGATGGTAGCCGTCGCAGCCTGGGTTGCACAAGGACCCGCATTGCGCGGCATGCACCACCCTGCCATGCACGGCGCACCCAGCCAACCTACGGGCAGCGAAGCAGAGCGCTGCCGCGTGCCCGATTTTGCAAAGGCCATGGGCCACGAGACCATCTGGAAACAACACAACGGCTGTCTTTGAAAGGTTCCATTCAACCTCAGGGCGTTCAGCGCTGGCGCATGGCCAACACAGGCCAAATCAGAAGCGCAGCCGCCACGCCACAACCGGCGGCCATGCCCAACAGTGCAGCCCAATCCACCCAGTAAGTCATGTCGACCAAGCTTGATTGGGTCATGGACGGCAAAGCCACAACGGCCACCAATGCCACCAGCACAGCCACAGCCGCCAGCGTGATGGGTTTGATCCGCTTGAGCTTTTTGCGGTTGATCACCATCATCACCCCCCACATCAACACCAAAGGTGCCAGCGCGGGCAGCAGGCCTAAGGCCGTTTCGTAGGCGATGTTCATTGCCAGCCAGATTTCATACATAGTCGTCTCCTGATGTCTTGAGTGTGCTTCAAACCCGGCCCTTGAGTGTCGCCATGTAGGCGGGCTTGAGCAGGTGGATTTTCATCAGCCAGGCAAAGTAACTGGCCTGCAGCGGCTCGATCATGGGCAGCGAGGGGGTAAGGCGGCCTTCGTAGTCAAACTCGATCAACATGGCCGAGCCCTCTTTCACGATCAGCGGGCATGAGGTGTAGCCATCAAACTTTTGGCCCGGTGCACGGCCCGCGATCACGTCCACCAAGTGCTCGGCCACGATGGGCACACTCTTTTTGACGGTGGCCGCTGTCTTGCCACGCGGCGTGCCGTTCACATCGCCCACGCCAAACACATTGGGATAGCGGCGGTGCTGCAAGGTGGCCTTGTCCACCTCAAGCCAGCCGCCTGCGGCAAAGGGACCCTCTTTCCAGGCCAGGTCTGAATTCTTGACCGCATCGGGCGCTCGCATCGGCGGCACCACATGGATGAAGTCGTAAGGCACCTCGGTGCTCGCACCTTCGGGCGAGACAAAACGCGCCCGCTGCGCACCGATGTCGATACCCTGCAGCTTTTGCGTGGTCTCGACGGCGATGCCCAAGTCGTTCCAGCGCGAGAGCACGTTGTCATTCACCACCTTGACGCCAAACACATTGCCCAGCGCTGAGTAAAACGTGACTTTGGATTTGTAAAGGGTGCCAGACTGCGCCAAGCGGTCGCGCAACATGAAGGTCATCTTCAGGGGTGCACCCGCGCACTTGAGCGGCGTGGCAGGCAGCGTCAGCACCGCATTGCCGCCCTTAAGCCGAAACGCGTCCATGCTGGCCCAAGTGGCCTGCGCCGCCTCGGGGCTGGGGTACACGCTGGTCAGGCCCCTTTGGCCAATCGCGTTCACATC
Source organism: Limnohabitans sp. (assembly GCA_044360575.1). Classification (GTDB taxonomy): domain Bacteria; phylum Pseudomonadota; class Gammaproteobacteria; order Burkholderiales; family Burkholderiaceae_C; genus Limnohabitans_A. Next base: position 9,273 of record JBIKKE010000086.1, read on the forward strand.
CATGCCCTCGATCAGCGACCAGTCCTGGTGCGTGCCCATGGCCACCACCAGGTAGTCGTACTTGACGCGCTGGCCCGAAGACGTGACCACCGTGTTGCTGGCCGGGTCCAGCTCGCTGACCATGTCCTTGATCCAGTTGAGCTGCGGCGGATGGAAGTCTGCATTGCGGTCGCGCACCTTGCTCACCGGCCACACGCCCGTAGCCACCAATGTGTAACCGGGCTGGTAGTTGTGTTCTTCCTTGCGGTCGATCAGGGTGATCTTGGCCCCGTCAAGCAAGGCATGGAGCCGGTTGGCCACCGCAATGCCGCCGAGGCCTCCGCCCAAAATCACGATGTGCGCCTGCGTTTTGGTTTTGGCCGCCTGGGCAGCGGGCGCAGCGCTGGCCAAAACGGCCGCGCCTGCCGAGCCCAGCAACCACTGGCGGCGGCTCAACGCGGGGGTTGAAGCGCGGGTTGAGGTGGGGTTGGGTGTGGGGGTGTGATTCGTTGCCATGGTGTCTCCTCTTGCAGAGGAAGCATCTTGGCAGCTTGAAACTCAAACGGCTTGAGACAGATCAATTTCGGGCAAGAAGGCACATGTCTGCGACTGCAGATTGACCAGTGAGTCCTAAAGAACGGTCT
>JBIKKE010000096.1:0-9051 GCA_044360575.1 Limnohabitans sp.
CGGTTCGGGCAAGACGCTGGCCTTTGCGCTGCCGCTGTTGCAGCACTTGTTGGCCGCGCCGCGCCAGACCAATTTCCGTCGCCCCCTGCGCACCCTGGTGCTGGTGCCCACACGCGAGTTGGCGGTGCAAGTCGGCGATGTGCTGGCCAATCTGGCCTACAAGCTGCCTCAATCGCTCAAGGTGATCACTGTGTTTGGCGGTGTGTCGGTTAACCCGCAAATGATGGCGCTGCGCGGTGGTGCCGACATCGTGGTGGCCACGCCGGGCCGCCTGCTCGATTTGATCGACCAAAACGCTGTGCGCCTGGCCGATGTGCAGCACTTGGTGCTGGACGAAGCCGACCGCCTGCTGGATTTGGGTTTTGCCGACGAGTTGCAGCGCGTGCTGGCGCTGTTGCCTGCCAAGCGCCAAACGCTGCTGTTCTCGGCCACATTCGCACCCGAGGTGGAAGCGCTGGCGGCCAAGTTGTTGCGGGACCCCGTACGCATCACCGTGGAAGCCTTTGAGGGCCACAAGCCCGACATCACCCAACGGGCGATTGCTGTGGATGAGAAAAGCCGCACAGCCTTACTGCGCCACCTGATCACCGAAAACGGCTGGAAGCAGGTGCTGGTGTTTGTGGCCACGCGTTATGCCTGCGAGCATGTGGCGAACAAGCTCTACAAGGCGGGCGTGTTTGCCACACCTTTTCATGGCGAGATGAGTCAAGGCGCACGTCAAGAAGTCTTGAGCGAGTTCAAAGCAGGTCGCTGGGACGTGGTGGTGACGACCGATTTGGCCTCACGCGGCATCGACATTGCCATGCTGCCCGTGGTGGTCAATTACGACCTGCCGCGCTCGGCCACCGACTACACCCACCGCATTGGTCGCACGGGCAGGGCGGGGGCTCATGGCGATGCGGTGAGCTTTGTGACTGCCGCTGCGCTCGCGCACTGGCAGTTGATCCAGAAACGCGAAAACCTGGAACTCGCGTTGGAGCAAATCCCAGGCTTTGAGCAAACCGAGACCCCGCCTCCACCATCGCCTGGCAATGGCGGCATCAAGGGGTCAAGGCCCAGCAAAAAAGACAAATTGCGGGCGGCAGCGGCTGCGCAGGTCAACTCTTCTCAGTGAAATCGCCTGCGTGGGGGTGAGCGACTCAGAGCGGTTGGCTGAGAAGGTCATGCCCGACCTGACCGGGCATCCAGGCCAAGCCCAGTGTGCTGGTGCTGGCGCTGTTCGACGCTTTAGCCGTTGGGCAGATCGCCAAATGCGTGTTCGCTGCCCACGTAGTCATCTTGCGCCTTGAGCACACGCATGCCGTGCTTGCTCAAAATTTCGACGTACACCGATGCAGCGCCGGCTTTGGCCGCAGCGTCTACGGCTTCGATGACACCGCTGACGCGCACCACCTGGGCGGTTTCGGCGCTCAGGCCCACTTTGCAGTCAAAGTCCCAAAAGTCCACGCCCTTGGGTACGTCCCGATTGCGTTCGCGTTTGAAGTATTTGCGGATGTCGTGCTTGACGGCTTCCAGCACACGGTCGGGGTGCTTGCCCTCGGCTTGAAGGGGGAAATTCTTTTTCATGGGGGCTCTCGTTGGCAGGGCAATCGCCCGGTCCGGACGTGAATGCAAGGGCCGATTATGGCTGGTTTGCTGGGCCAGCTTTGGGTTGGTGCACGGGTCACACCCCCACCCTCTGAAGCCACGTTGCGATCGTGGATACCGGGCTTCTGGTAGCATGCTAACGATACATATCAGGAGTCAAAGCATGGACATTGCAATGGTCGGAGCGGGAATCGGTGGCTTGACGGCTGCAGCTTGTTTGTTGCGCGATGGGCACCGTGTGCGCATCTACGAACAGGCCCGCCATGTGGGTGAAATTGGCGCTGCGGTGCAAATGAGTGCGAATGCGGTCAAAGTGCTTTACCACCTGGGCCTCAAAGACCGATTGGAAGCCCAAGCGGTCAAACCGTCGGCGTTTGAGTTCCGCCGCTTTGATTCGGGCGAGTTGCTGCACGAGATCAAGCTTGGCGAAGACCATGCGCAGCGTCATGGTCACCCTTATTACCAAATTCACCGGGTGGACTTGCACGCTGCTTTGCTCGAGGTGGTCGAGCAACTTGATCCGCAGGCTTTGCAACTGGGCTTTCGGGCCATAGAGGTGCAAGAAGACGAGCACAGCGCGTCCATCGTATTTGAAGATGGGCGCCAAGTCCGGGCCAATTTGGTGGTGGGCTCGGACGGCATCAAGTCGGTGGTACGCAAGCATGTGGTGGATGCCGAGCCCCCGGTTTTCACTGGGCAGGTGGCTTGGCGTCTGGCGATTCCGATTGAACGCATCGCACCCGAGTTGCGCCCACCTTTGGTCTCATCGATCTGGTGCGGCCCCAACAACCATGCGGTGATGTATTACATGCGCGCCGGGCAGGTGCTCAATTTTGTGGGCTGCGTGGAGCGGCCCTGGGAAGAGGAGTCTTGGACTTCGCGTCAACCTTGGGAAGAGTTGGACCAAGACTATGCCGGCTGGCACCCGATTGTGCGCGCGGCCATTGACAACGTGGACCGTGACCAATGCTTCCGTTGGGCCCTGAACAACCGCAAGCCCGTGATGAATTGGTGCACGGACCGCGTGGCTTTGTTGGGCGATGCGGTGCACCCCACATTGCCTTACATGGCCCAAGGTGCCGCCATGGCGATTGAGGACGCAGCGGTGCTGAGCCGTGCTTTGGCACTTGACATGCCCATGGCACAAGCTCTGAAGGTTTTCCAAAACCACCGTGCGCCCCGCGCAGCACGGGTGGTGCGCGAGTCCACCGAGATGGGTGAGCTGTACCACATTGCCGACGCTCAGCAAATGAAGCAGGCCTTCAAGGACCGCAACATTGCCGCGTCACGCAACAACTGGTTGTACCCCTACGATCCTATGAATGTGGACTTGATGAGCGAAGCCGGCTGAATCAGTCAGCCTTGATGCCTTGATCTTTGATCAAGCGTGCCCAACGCTCGGCATCGCGTTCGACCAGTTGCGCAAAGGCTTGTGGGGTGCTACCGATCGGGTCCATGCCCTGAGAGAGAAAAGCCTTTTTGACATCGTCACTGCTTAGCAACAGGTTGATTTCGCGGTTGTAAAGGTTAACGATCTCGGCGGGTGTGCCTTTGGGAGCAAACATGCCAAACCACATGTCCACGTTGACGTTGCCGGCTTTGGCTTCGGCCAGTGTGGGCAAGTCGGGCAGCAGAGCGTGGCGTTTGTCACTGCCAATGCCCAAGGCCGTCAGGCGACCCGAGCGAATGTGCGGCAAGGCCACATGGATGGGCAAGAACATGGCGTCAACTTGGCCACCGAGCAGGTCGGTCACGGCCGGGCCAGTGCCGCGGTAAGGAATGTGGGTCAAGAAAACCTGGGCGGTGCTTTTGAATAACTCCATCGACAGGTGGTGGGGTGTGCCCACGCCAGGCGAAGCGTAATTGAGCCGACCTGGTTGTTTGCGCAGCGCGGCGACAAACTCTCCAGCGGTTTTGTAGCCCGATTGCGCGGGGGTCACCAGCAAAAGTTGTCCAAAGCTGGTTTGCGACACGGCGGCAAGGTCTTTGACAGGATCGAAACTCAAGCCCGGGTAAAGGGCACGGTTCATCACCAGCGTGTTGACACTCACCAACAGGGTGGAGCCATCTGGGGCAGAACGCACCACAGCTTCGGTGCCGATGTTGCCCGAGGCGCCTACGCGGTTTTCGACCACGACAGGGCGGTTCAGGCGCTGCGACAGTTTGGGGCCGAGGGTGCGGGCAATCAGGTCAATCCCCGTGCCGGGGGTGAAGGGCACGATCAGTTTGAGCGGACCTTGATTGGCAGCGCTTTGGGCCAAGGCCAAAGGAGACACGGCCCCCATGCAAAGACCGGCGCCCAACAGGGCAGAGACGTGTCGGCGTGACGGGTTCATTGGCAGGCTCTCCATGCGTTAGTATGCCAACGATTATTGTCGAATTGGCCCCAGCACCTCATCCATAGAATCCCTGACCCATGGCCACACACGATCTTTACCAGCGCCCGGGTTTCTTGCTGCGCAGAGCCCATCAGATCTCGGCCTCGATTTTTGAGAGGGCTTGCACCGATTTGGCTTTGACGCCGGCGCAATACGGCGTGCTGCGCGTGATGCAAGACCACCCGGGTATTGACCAATCGAGTTTGGCGCGGGCCTTGGCTTTTGACAAAGTCACAGTCCTCAGGGTGATCAAGGGGCTGGAGGACCGGGGTTTTTGCCAACGTGCCGTGTCACCCGACAACCGCAGGCAAATGGCCGTGCGCCTGACACCCGAAGGCGCTGAGTTGCTTCGCCAAGCGCAAAAGCCAGTGCAGCAAGCTTATGAAACCCTGCTGAGCCCTTTTGATGACGCCCAGCGCGAGCAGTTCTTGAGCCTGTTGTTGTTGCTCAATACCCAACTCAACACCGAAGCGCGGGCCAGTTTTGTACCGATGGGGCCGGGGCCCGATTCGGCTTAGCGCCAACAGACGGTTTGCAGGCTTCAGTCGGCCCGAAACCTGTATTTGAGTTGGAAGCTCACTGCCCCGTACAAGCGGTCTTTCAAGGGCGGCACCAAGGCCACGTTCAGACCCCAGTGGCCGCTTTCAAGGGTGGCGGTGGGAATCACAGCAGGGAACCAGCCGCCATTGAACGCATTCGGGTAACCATTGAAGGCACCGACCACCCCACCCAATTTGATACCAGCATAAGTCCACGGTAGGTAATAGACCCCCACATAGCTTGACTCGGCGTTGTCGCTGTTGCGAAAGCGCCCGGCGGTGACGGACCAATTGGGGTCGATGCGGTACTCCAAACCGATGCCGGGGTTGGCGTTGCGCAAGCCTTTTTCAGTGTCAAAGTGCGCCGAGTAAAACCCGGCATTGACCCACAGGCGCTTGGCGTCGAAATCGGCGTGGGCTGTCAGCGCGGCCGTGCTGGCGCAAAGCAGACAAACCCAGCGTTTCATGGCATCACCTATGGTGGATCAGAGTGACTTGAACACGTCAGCTGCGACTTGCACCGTCTCGGCGATGTCGGCTTCGGTGTGGGCGGCGCTCACAAAACCAGCTTCGTACAAAGCAGGCGCAATGTAAACGCCGCGGTCCAGCAAGCCGTGGAACAGTTTGTTGAACTTGGGACTGTCACTGGTCATGACTTTGGCGTAGTTTTGCGGCAGCTCGGGCAGCAAGAAAAAGCCAAACATGCCGCCTTGGCAATCGCCCGCAAAAGGCACGCCCGCCGCAGCGGCAGCGCCCGTCAGGCCATCGACCAGGCTTTGCGTGCGGGCACCCAAGGCATCAAAAAAGCCGGGCTTGGCGATTTCGCGCAGCGTGGTCAGGCCACAGGCTGTGGCCACCGGGTTGCCGCTGAGGGTGCCAGCTTGGTAAACCGGGCCGGTAGGGGCCAGTTGGCGCATGATTTCGCGCGGGCCGCCAAAGGCTGCCAAAGGCATACCGCCACCAATCACTTTGCCCAGCACCGTCATGTCGGGCTTGAAGCCGGGAATGGCTTTGGCATAGACGCTTTGCGCGCTGCCCAAGGCCACACGGAAACCAGACATCACTTCGTCAAACACCAGCAAGGCGCCGTATTCGGTACACAACTCGCGGCAGCGCTTCATGAAGGGCACGCTGGCGCGCACAAAGTTCATGTTGCCCGCAATCGGCTCGATCATCACGCAGGCCAGCTCTTTGCCGTGCAGTGCAAAAGTTTCTTCCAGGGCGGCAATGTTGTTGTACTCCAGCACCAAGGTGTCGCGCACCACTTCAGGCGGCACGCCTGCGCTGGTGGGGTTGCCAAAAGTGGCCAAGCCGGAGCCGGCCTTGACCAGCAGCGCATCGCAGTGGCCGTGGTAGCAACCTTCAAACTTGATGAACTTGCTGCGGCCTGTGGCGCCGCGTGCCAAGCGCAAGGCGCTCATGCCCGCTTCGGTGCCTGAGCTGACCAGGCGCACCATTTCCATGGAGGGCACGTGTTTCAGGATTTCTTCGGCCAGCTCGATTTCGCGCTCGGTGGGGGCGCCAAACGAAAAGCCGTCGAGCGCCGCTTTTTGCACCGCTTCGAGCACGGCGGGGTGGCCGTGGCCCAGGATCATGGGGCCCCATGAGCCGATGTAATCGATGTATTTTTGGCCGTTGGCATCCCAAAAGTAAGCACCTTGTGCGCGTTGCACAAATCGGGGTGTGCCGCCCACTGCGCGAAAGGCGCGCACTGGCGAGTTGACGCCACCAGGGATCACTTGGGCCGCGCGGTCAAAGAGGGTTTGGTTCAGGTCGGTCATGTCGGGTTTCAGTGTTTGGTTTCGTTGAAAGGCACTTCAAAGTAATCGGCGCCGGGGTGAACTTCCGGGCCTTCCTCGTCGTCTGTTTCTTCGCCTTCGGGCAGGGCCCAAAAAAGGCGGTCTGGAATAACCTGCCCCATGCCTGGCCGAAAACCTTCGTCGAGGCAACGGTCCAAATAGTGCAAGGCTTCGCTGGTCGCTTCGGGCAAGTCCATGCCGGTGGCCAGCAAGGCGGAAAGGGCGGCGGTGAGTGTGTCGCCCGCTCCCGCAAACACCGCCTCGATGCGTTCGAACTTTTCATGGCCCAGCACGGTTTCGGGTGAGGCCAGCACGTTGTCGATGTGCTGGTCGGGCAAGGGCAGACCAGTGACCAAGGTGTAGGGGACGCCCAATTCAGCCGCCGCTTTGGCGATGTCGCGGGGTCCGGGGTTGCGCTCGCCGCTCCAGTCGGGCAGCAGCCAGCGGCGCAGCGTGCTGTGGTGGCCCACCAAGACACTGGTTTGGGGCAGCAGCAGCTCGCGAAAAGCGTCCAGATAGGCGTCGATCTTGTCTTCTTCCCACCAAGACAGGTTGGGCATGTAGGCCACCAAAGGAACGCCGTCGTAGTCGTCGGACAGCTCGGCGATCACCGCCACGGCTTCCGGGGTGCCCACAAAACCGACTTTGATGACCTGCACCGGCACATCTTCGGCCATGGCGCGAGCTTGGTCGTGCACGGCTTCATCGTCCAGCGCAAAGAAATCAGTGATGCTGGTGGTGTCGCGCACGTAAGTGCCGGTGCAAATCGGCATGCAGTGGGCACCGACCGAGGCCATGGCGACTGCGTCGCAGCTCAAGCCGCCAGCGCCGCTCGGGTCATTCGCATTGAAAGAAAGCACACAGGCCAAAGAGGCCGATTCTTCTTCGGCCAGGACCTGCTCAATGTCGGGGGTTTCAGGGCTGGAGTCGGTCATTCAAAAGTCGAATCTCAGGAGCTTCGGGTCCGCTTTGCGGGCTGCCGGTGGGCGGGCCGATACAATCAAAACATTCTATTCGACTCTCTGATTGCGACACGGTGATGGAACACAAAACTTGGATGTGCTTGATTTGCGGCTGGATTTACGACGAGGCCGAGGGTGACCCCGAGCACGGCATTGCACCTGGTACCAAATGGGAAGACGTGCCCATGAACTGGACATGCCCCGAGTGCGCGGCCCGCAAAGAAGACTTTGAGATGGTCGCGATCTGATCAGACCGAGCTTTTCTTGACCACCGCATACCGGGCCAGCGTTTTCTCGCGGGCTTCGGCGTGGTCCACGATTGGAGCGGGGTAGGTTTTGCCGATCACCACCGCAGCTGCTTGTAACTCCAAGGGCTTGGCCAACCATGGGGCATGCAGAGCCTTGGTGGGCAAATCGGCCAATTCCGGCACATAGCGTCGGATGAATTTGCCATCCGGATCAAACTTCTCGCTTTGGTTGATCGGGTTAAAAATCCGAAAATAAGGTTGTGCGTCACACCCGCTGGAACTGGCCCACTGCCAACCGCCGTTATTGGCTGACAAATCGAAGTCGTTCAGGTGTGTGGCGAAGTATTTCTCGCCCCAGCGCCAGTCGATGCCCAAATCCTTGACCAAAAAGCTGGCCACCACCATGCGCAGGCGGTTGTGCATGTAGCCCGTCTGGTTGATCTGGCGCATGGCCGCGTCCACCAGGGGGTAGCCGGTGCGCGCTTCGCACCAGGCGTCAAACAACTTCTGGGCATGTGGGCCGTGTTCCCAGCGAATGGCATCGTAATCGGGCTTGAAACTTTTACCCTGACCCACATGGGCAAAGTTGTGCAGCACTTGCACATAAAAGTCGCGCCAGATCAGCTCTGACAACCACACACTCGCCCCTACGCTGCCCGCCAGCATGCGCGGATGCGCTTCGCGGGCCAGCTGACGGATCGATACCGTGCCAAAGCGCAAATGCACGCTCAGGTAACTGGGGCCTTTGACGGCTGGGAAGTTGCGGGTGTCTTCGTACTGGTCGATGCGGGTCAAAAAGTCTTGCAGCAATGCCTGCGCGCCCGATTCGCCGGTGGGGATTTTCAGGGTCTGCAGGTTGGTGGTTTCAAAACCAATGTCGGCCAAGCTGGGCACCGGATGTGCCAAATCTTCGGGGCGGGGGGCCAGGCGCTGACCCATGGGCGCCACTTCATAAGCCTGCAGGTCTTCCGACGTTATTTTTTTCAGCCAAGCGTTTTTGTAGGGCGTGAACACGCTGAAGGGCTTGTTCATTTGGGTCAGCACTTCGTTGCGCTCCATCACCACATGGTCCTTGTAGGTGTGCAGCACCATGCCGTGGTCGGCCAGGTGTCCGCGCACCTGAATGTCCCGGTCAAGCGCGTGGGGCTCGTCGTCGTGGTTGGCAAACACGGCTTGGGCTTGCAGATGGTGCGCCAGTTTGACGATTTTGTCTTTGGCCACGCCGTGGCGCACGATCAGACCTGCTTGAGGATGACCCGCCATTTCGCGCAAACGGGCATCGACTTCGACCAGCGATTCGCGAATGAACTCGACCCGGCGGTCAGCGCGGGGCAGGGCGTCCAAAATTTCGGTGTCAAACACGAACACCACATGCACCCGTTGGCAATGCTTCAGGGCTTGGAACAGGGCTGCGTTGTCGGTCACGCGCAAGTCGCGGCGCAGCCAGACCAGACCACAAGAAAAAGGGGTTTCCATCAGGGTTTGCCGGGTTGAATGAAGGAATGCACCTTTGACCCCAGTTGCGAGGGCGGGACCGC
>JBIKKE010000009.1:0-28139 GCA_044360575.1 Limnohabitans sp.
CACCGGGGCAGATTGGGTTTTGACCACATTGCCCGGACTCAAGGCGGGCATGAGTCTTTGCTTGGCCGCGTCGCTGGTCAGGAATACATAGCGCGCGGGTTGAGAGTTCATGGAGGTCGCCCCCATCTTGGCGATGCCATAGACCTCTTGCAGCAAAGCCGCGGGTACAGGCTTGTCCAGAAAACCGTTGGCGGTGCGAGCATCCAAAAAAAGCTGCTGAAGAGAGGCGTTGTCAATTTTCATGAAGATAGTCTGAGTGAAAAAGTGAAGGATTTATTCGGCTTTGATGCCGATGTCACGCACCAATTTGGACCACCGCTCAACATCCCGGCGGACCAGGGCTCGGGTCTGATCGGCGTTGAGGCTCAGTGGCTTGCCACCCGCTTTGCGGAAAGTTTCTTGTAAATCGGGCTGCGCAATCACCTTGGCCAGTTCGCTGCGCAAACGATCTTGAATGTCCATGGGTGTCCTTTTGGGCACGAAATAACCAAACCACGACTCCAAGTCCAGGTTGGCAACACCGCTTTCCACGATGGTGGGCACGTCCGGGTGCATGGGGTTGCGCTCAGCACCCGAGACGGCCAAGGCCTTCACACTGCCGGCGTTCACATGCACACGTGCCGTGGACGATAGATCAAAGAACAGGTCAACGCGGCCACCCAACAAATCGAGGTAGGCGGCTTGCGCACCTCGATAAGGAACGTGAACCAAGTCTGTACCGGCCAAATGCCACAAAGCTGCCGGGAGCACATGCTGCCCTGATCCGACACCTGCAGAGGCGTAGGACAACTTGCCAGGATTGGCTTTGGCGAAGGCCACGAGGTCTTTGAGCGAGTTGAGGGGGAGGTCCTTGCGCGCCATCAGCGTATAGCTGTAACTCACGGCCAGGCCCACGGGCTCAAAGTCACGCAAGCTGTCGTAAGAGAGCTTGTCGTACAGCCCCATGTTGAGCGCAATGTTGGAGACCGAACCCACCAAGATCGAATAACCATCCGGATCGGCTTTGGCCGCAGCGTCTGTGCCGACCAAGGTGCCAGAACCCGACCTGTTTTCCACGACCAGGCTCTGACCCAGCGATTTTGCAAGCCGCTCGGCCAGCGCACGCGCGACGAAATCAAAACCGCCGCCTGGTGGCTGAGGCACGATCACCCTCAAGGGACGGTTGGGGTATCCGCCTTGCGCCCACACACCGGGTGTTAAACCCAACAAGCCAACAGCAGGAAGTGCCCGCAAGAGGCCACGCCGTTCCGCATCGACCGCACATGTTTGTTTGATGTTCATCTGTGTCTCCTTGAGAAAAATAGGACTCAATGGGCTCAACGCTCCAGCGCACCGCCCGCCAACCAGCGTGCGCCGCGTTGATACAGTTCTTCGACCACCGGCCCTTTGAGCATGGGCATGTCCATTTTGACCGTGTAACCAATCCGCGTTTGGATATAGGCCAAATGGCGGTAACCCTCAGGGAAAGTGGCCAGCGCGGCCGTGTCCAGCTTGAGCACCGCGGTAGAGTCAACGGGGTCGATGCGGTCTTTTTCATAAATGGGCTGACGGTGCAGCAGCTTCCATTCACCCTCGTGTCGGATGACAAAATCGTAAAAACGGCCTGTGCAAACCACATCGCACATGACAGGGCCGTTTTCGCCCTCCACCATGCCTCTCTGAGAAATGGTCATTTTGGTCTGCGCGATGGCACGGTCACCCATCACCTCGATGGCCGATCCGCCCAAAAAATGCAGAATGCTGACCCCTTTGGCCCAACCCTCTTGTGTCACGCGAATGAACTCCCTGAAGGGCCCCTGAAACCAAGTGGCCATCATCACGCCTTCGGGGTGCCAAACCGTTGCAAAACGATCCCAGTCACCCGCGTCACGCCAAACCGCCCAACGCTCGACCATTTGTCGCACCCGTAATTCGTCACTGAATGAAGGGGTCATGCTTTTATCTCCGTTAAAAATCAATGGGGGGTGTAATCCACTTGGAAGCGGGAAGTGCGCAAATCTGCCACCTCTTGCTTCACACGCAAGTGCTCTGGGTGACTGGCGTAGGCATTCAGAGCTTCTTGGTTGTCAAACTCTGTGTATAAAACCACGTCGCAGGCATAGTCAATGCGGCTGGTGTCAATGCCCAACTCAAGGTGCAATAGACCGGGGATTTGGCCTCGCAGACTTTCGAAACTGCTTTTCAACTGCGCGATGGCCGTCGCTTTTTCTGCATCAGATGTGCCCCGCACATGCCACATGACGATGTGTTTGATCATTATTCAGACGCCTCAAACTTCAGGGGGAAAGCCAATTTTTTGAGGCCAGAGGTTGACAAAGGCGTGAACTGCAATACTTGAGTAAAGTCCAGACTTAGTGAATGGCTCATCGACCAACCATGAATGTGCCGCCTCGCGGCTGTGAAAGTCAATCACCAACAAACTGCCAAGCATGGTCTGTCCATCATCGTGGGTCAATGGCCCCGCAAATGCGATGCGATCAGCCGTGGCCGCCAAGTAAGCCTTATGTTCAGGACGGACACGTTGCCGCAAATCGGAAAAGTCGGGTTTATCCACAAGTAAAAATACAAAAAGCATGAGATTTTTTCCTTGTTTTACATGCGGGCCAACCAAGTTGAAAGACTTGGAAACAGGGCCAGAATCACGAGCGCTAGTACCATCACCAGCACAAATGGAAATGCGCCAGCAAAGATATCTTTCACAGAAATAGACGGATTGTTCAGCGCACTTTTAACTGTATAAACAGATACACCAAATGGCGGCGTAAGCAAACCAATTTCAACTGCTACGACGGTAAGTACCCCGAACCAGATTTTGTCCATACCGAATGTACTGACAATCGGCAATACGATCGGCAGCATGATCAGCATGATGGATACAGAATCGATGATGCAGCCTAACAAAATCACAATGATCAAATATGCAATCAGGAATCCCCATGCACCCAGCCCCACGTCGGTGATGCTTGAGGTTATAGCGGCTGGCAAACCCGTCAAGGCAAGCATGCGGCTGTAGAGTGAAGCTGCGATGATGAGAAAAAGCACTGAAACGGATACGTAACCAGTCTCAGTTAAGACATTCCAGAGCTTTTTCCAGTCCAGACGTCGACGCAGCAAGGCAATTAGAAAAGCTCCTGCAGCGCCAACGGCACCGGCCTCCGTAGGCGTGAAGAAGCCGCTGTAAAGACCTCCCAAAACAAGTACAACAAGCATCAAAATAGGGAAAAATTTTTGAGCGGCAGTAGCCCAGGTTTCAAGGTCTTTTTCTTCCATGGAGTCGAAGTTACCTGAGGCAAAAATCTTGGCTGGACTCAGGTATGCCATGGCAATTATCAGCAAGCAAAAAAGCAAGGCCAACAGCAAACCCGGCAAGATGCCAGCCATGAACATTCGGCCAATCGATTCCTCCGCAATGACCCCATAAATGATCATCAGCAAGGACGGGGGAATGAGCATACCCAGTACCGAAGAGCCTGCCACCACCCCCGACGCAAAGCGTCGCGTATAACCGTGGCGAATCATTTCTGGTGTGGCCACCTTAGTGAATACCGAGGCAGAGGCTATAGAAATTCCCGTGATAGCGGCAAATACAGCATTGGCACCCACCGTGGCCAGACCCAGTCCACCGCGCACTCGACGCAACACCCACTGAAACACATCAAAAGTATCCCGCCCAACACCGCTAATACTGACAAACATGCCCATCAGTACAAACAGTGGGACCACGCCAAAAAGATAGTCTCGAATGGCATCGTTAGCCGCAGCACCTACAAAACGTGCAGCAATTTCAGGTGACTTCATGAGCCAAACGGCAACGAAGGAAGTCACAATCAATGCAATGCCGATGTGCATGCCCAAAATAATGAAACAGAGCATGGCAAATATGGCCATGAAACCCAAAACCAAATCAGTCATGATTGCTCTCCTTGCGAGCTTCACGCCAATCCTGTAACGCCAGCAGCATGTACTGAACCGCGGCCAAGGTAGCGCCACAGAAAACAACCAAGCGCATGGGCCATGTGGGAAAAGTAAACAAGCCTTCAACGCCGAAAAATTCGTTGTTATTCCAAGCACGCGTAAACAATGGCCAGGTGGCATAAGCAATCAAGCTACAGGCAATAATGCCGGCAAGAGACAGCAAACAGCGCAAAAACTTGCCCGCAACCGGGCGCTTGCTGAGCAAGGGGCCTAGAAAGAAATCGGCACTGCTCATGCGGCCGTGACGCAAGGTTGCGGGCAATTGCAGAAAAACAATCACGATGATAGAAGCCGCTACCATTTCCGCAACGCCGTCAATAGGCCGGTTGAACGCGTTGCGCATGAATACGTCCAAGCACATGAGCACCATGACCAGAGCAATCACAATGGACCCCAGTCCATTTAGGGCATCGACCAATCTGCCAAACAGGCTGTCTTGAGCAGATGAGGCAGGACTGGAGTCGAGATCCGTGTTGGTTTCGTAGGACAAAAGAGACTCCAGTAATTGGAAAACAGATCCGATCACGACTAGCTATAACTGATCACTTAAGACCGAAGTCAAGGGTTTTTCAGGTAGGCACCCGCTTTGGGTGCCCGACCCTGAACAGAAAAGCGTCGTTAGTTTTTGACGTCAAGTCAGAGTTCTTTGTCCCAGTCACGCAGTGGTTTGGCTCCGCGCTTGCGCAGCTCCTCCATATAGGTCTTCAAGATCTGGGCAGCTGGTCCCCGTGAGGCATTGGCCTTTACCCAATCCGCAGTGATGTTGGGCATGGTTTTCGCCCATTTTTCCCGCTCGCCCTGGGCCATTGGCGCAATCTTTACAGGAACTGCTTGCTTGGCACCTTGTTCGCCGATGGCTTTGAGTGCCGCTTCATACCGCTGCATCAGCGTATCGCCAAGAACTCGTGAATACTCAAGGCCAACGTCTTTGACAATTTTTCGAATCTCGGGTGGGAGTGCATTGAAACTGTCTTTGTTCATCGCCATACCGCCGTTGTACAAAGCTCCAATATCTACAGTGGTCACGAAGGGAGCAACCTCATAAATCTTGTTGGGCAAAATGCCCGTTGAAATCGAGATGGTGCCTTCACTGACACCCGTCTGAATGTCGGTGTAGTAGCTGGTCAGCGATCCATCTACTGGCACTGCTCCAGAACCACGCAGCCAAACACCAACAGCGCCCGGTGCAGAGATTTTTTTTCCGTTCAGATCAGCATAGGTATTGATGGGCGTCTTGGTGAACAGGTGATAAGTGTCTACGCCAGATGCTCCGAGGAACACCATATTATTACGATCCCATTCTGCTTTGAGGGCCGGAACTTTTTCGTTCATCTCGTTTGCCACTTGCAAGATAGTTCTCACATCACCCGTGGCAAAAGGCGTGACAGTCCCAAACTGCGTCAAAGGCATCTTGGATGCCTCCAAGCTGGCAAACACCCAACCAATATCGGCGATACCCGAACCTACACTGGACAAGGTAGCGTTCATCTTATAAAGCTGCCCTCCGTAAGATTCCTTCCAATCGATCTTGTAGCCTTTGCCAAGTGCCTCAACTCGCTTGTTCACCTCTGGTACAAAGAGTGTGCTCATCAGACCAACCCAAGGCAACGATGTGGGATGGCTGGAGGCAATTGTGAGTTTGAAGGTTTGCTGAGCCTGAACCGGCATCAATACCGATGAAGCCAGCACAGTGACGCACAGGGCCGTTTTGATTAACTTTCGCTTTTGCATGTCTCTCTCCTAGGTTGTTGTGAAAAAATCCGCACGCCGGTCGTGCATCAAAAACTACTGCAGTGGATTCAGTACAAAGTTAAATTCAAGCAGATGGTCACCGTTGGATTGTTGCTTCCAACTGACCACTAGTGAATGCCGTACACCAAACACGACATCCGAATCCAGATATTGGTCACCATCGCGAAACACATGCGTGATCAAAGTCTCGTAGCCTTCAGCTTTGATCATGAAATGCAAATGTGCCGGTCGCCACGGGTGGTTATTGCTGGCACGCAACATTTCACCTACGGGCCCATCGCTTGGAATTGGATAAGCCTCTGCCAAAATGGTTTTAAAGTCGAAACTACCATCCGTTCGCGATTGCAAAACACCACGTGCCTGAGGGTGGGCCAAATCCGCGTACTGCACATCGTAATTGCCGTCCGCATCTGCCTGCCACACCTCGATGGTGGCATTGGCCACTGGCTGACCGTCCAGCCCAAGGACATGGCCACGCACCAAACAAGGCATGCCACTGGCGCCATTGGCAACATCCTGTCCGTTTTGGTAAAAAGGGGCGCCCTCAACATAAAAGGGCCCGAATACTGTCGCTTCTGTACATCCGACGGGCTTTTTGTTATTCATGGCCACCGTCAGCATGGACAACCCCAAGGTGTCAGACAAAAGGATAAATTCTTGGCGCTTGTCATCACACTTTTGGCCGGTCCGTGTCAGAAAATCAATGCCCCTAAACCATTCCTCTTCGGTCATCTTGACTTCGCGCGCGAAGGCGTGCAAGTGCTGGATCAAGCTACTCAGGATTTCCTTGAGTCGAGGATCAGGTGTTTTCGAGAACCGCTCGATCACAGCTTGGGTGATGGTGTCCTCGTTGAGATTGCGCATGCGTCGGTCTCCTGCTTTTTTATACTAGGTTAATTGAACTTTAAACGCTCAACGCGATTCAAAAAACTTAGCTGACGCAAATGTCTTTTCCGCCTAGCGAAAAAAATCCAGTTAAAGTGCTTGAAAGGAGAACGTGTGGACCGCTTCGTAGAAATCCAGCTCTTTATCCAGGTTGCTGAGACTGGAAGCCTCAGCCGTGCCGCTGAAGCACTTAACTTGTCCAATGCGGCGGCAAGCCGACACCTTCAGGCTTTAGAGAGCAGACTGGCCTCTCGCCTAGTTGAGCGCAATACTCGGCGTCTTTATTTAACAGACACTGGACAGGATTTCTTCAACCGCACCAAGGCAGTGTTAGCAGATCTGCAGGACGCTGAAGATGCCGTCAACGCCAGCGCACTTAACCCCTCAGGGACTTTGCGGATAACAGCTTCGCTCTCTTTTTCTATGCAACACATTGCGCCATTGCTACGCGCCTACACCGAGCGCTATCCCAACGTGAAAATTCATGTGGAGGCTGCTAACCGCTACTTAGACATCATCGACAACAACATCGATGTGTCCATACGCACACGGGAATATGAGCCCGACTCCAACATCACTGTAAGGCGACTAGCCCGAACACGTCGGATACTTGTTGCTTCACCCCGTTATCTGGCGCGCAATGGCAAGCCTAAAACATTGAATGATCTTCAGCAGCACCAATTCCTGATCTACACCTATGCCAACAAGCCCAATGAACTGCGCTTTACGCGCAATGGTGATGTCACAACATTGCAGGTCAAGGGATTGCTTGAGTCCAACGACGGTCAGATTTTGCGCGCCGCTGCATTCGACGGCTTGGGCATCCTAGTCCAGCCCACTTACATCGTCTACGAAGACATGGTGGCCGGCCGATTGGTTCCTTTACTCGACGATTGGGATTTACCGCACCTCACGGTGAATGTGGCTTATCCCAGCCGCAAGCATCTATCAGCCAAAGTGCGCACCTTCATTGACTTCATTGTTGAGCACTTCCAGCAAATGGATTACGAGAAAAAATGGTCCGGGCGCTTTGGCGGTAGCTAAGGCAAAAAATCCGACAGTTCCACCTATTGCGACACCCTAGACCCAAATTCCGTTTTCTAGACAAGGTGGAAAGAATCCAATCTTTTTTGGAGCCGAGGATGTCAATTTCTTGCGCCAACTGGTTCAACGCTCCTCTGCCAAAACAACGCGAGCAGGCTGGGGGGTGTACATAAATGATTGCATCGGTGCATTTCTTGAGATCAGTCGAATCGATCTTTTCTGGCTGGCCCCAGGCCCACCTCGCGTTCCAGGACTTGGATGATGCTCGCGTAGTCATCCTGGCCAAAGCCTTGGTTTACAGCCGAATGCATTAAGGCTTGCGTCATCGCCGTTTGCCGAAGCGTCATGCTGTGGGCAACGGCCTCATCAAGAATCAGGTCAAGATCTTTGATCATTTGCACCACTGTGAAGGTGGGCGTGAAGTCCCGATTTTCCAATTGCATAGCCTTAGCTTTAACAATAGGAGAGGCAACAGCGCTGACTGTCAACACTTTCCACATGTCCTGCCATTCCAATCCACCTTTTTGCCCAAGTGTGAGCGCCTCTGCCAGCATGGCGCTTGTTTGAGCGATCATGAGGTTAACGACCAGCTTCATCAAGCGAGCCTGTTCGGCATCGCCAAGGTAAAAATGGTTGGGCCCCAAAACCTCCAGCAGCGGCAGTACCCTTATGTAAGCAGAACGGGGCCCGGACGCCAGAACAGTCAGCTGAGCATCTTCGGCCATCTTGTTGTTGCCTGAAACCGCCACACGCACATAATCGATTCCTTGGTCCGCCAACTGAAGGGCTACCTTGGCCGAGGCAGACGGAGAGACCGTGCTGGTGTCCACAAAAATCGACCCTGCACGTGCACTGGCTGCAACAGTAACACCAACAGCCAACAACGCCGAGTCGTTGGGGAGCGAAGAGAAAACGACATCCGCAGCACCTAATCCAGCCGCACTGTCTTTCACAACAGTCAAGCCCTGAGCAATCGCTAGTTCCAAGCGACCCTCACTGGGATCATTGACCGTTAGAGCATGACCAGCACCCGCCAAATGAATTGCCATGGGTAGCCCCATCTTGCCGATTCCCAAAAAATGGATCTTCATGATGCGAACCTCTTTCAAAAATAGTTTGATTTCATGAATCTTGACCACTTGGTTTCATATTTCAGAATCCGTTGGCGACCAAACCCAGTCCGGCCATGATCTTTTTTCCAGATGCCTGCAAAGCTGCGAGCTTGGGCGCCAGAACCACATCCAGCAAGCGACCTTGGCGCTTCTTCCAGCGTCCTGCAACCATCACACTGTCTATGTTGGCCAGCGTGGTCTGCATCACCACGGTGTTGACGGGATCATGCATAGGCTGCATGTTCAGATCATCGGAGCGAATCATCACCAGATCGGCCTGCTTGCCTACTGCGAGCGTGCCAATTCGGTGGAGTTGTCCCAGCATGCGAGCGCCCTCCACGGTGACCCACCGTAATGCTTCACGCGTATTCACAGTGGATGTTGGAGGGATGTTGTCGTGCACGAGACGGTATTCAAAGTTATCCAGACTACGCTGCATCCCTAGAGCCACCCTGGCCTGGGTAAACATATCACCTCCCATCACACTCTCCAGATCAACACCTAGGGACGGGGCCTTGCCTAGACGACGCAGCCTCCCAGTAATCGGATAACCATGGCCTTGCGTCATTTCATTTTCCGCAGCAACAGAGAAGCTCATCCCTAAATCGCAAAAGCGTTGAAGCTGCGCGTCGCTGAGTGCGTGACCGTGCACGATGTTAATTTGCTCTCCCAAGAGTCCAGCGGCTTCCAGTTGATTCCAACCCTCTGGCGTGCGAGCTGCACCTCCACCTTGATGCAAGGAACCCACAACTCCAAGCGCCTTGATCATTTGAAAGTCGTGGAGGGCTACATCCAGGGTGCAATAGTGCGGCCCAAGCACAGCAGCGTGCACGTTAAGCAATTCATGACCTTGATACTTATTGAGCAGACGCTCAAGTTCAGTGCGTGGATGAGGAACTGCCCAAAATGGTTGTTCGCCCGGCTTGGGGTCGGGTTTTGGGGTGCCGTGAAAGAAGGCTGCGCGAATGCCAGACTCCAGTAAAGCAGAGATGGCTGCGTCATTGTGAGCCGGTGTCTTGTTGTTGTGACACCAGTCCACCAGTGTAGTCGTGCCGCAGTTGAGCTGATTGAGCGCACCCACCAGCGTTGCAATATGCAGATCCTCAGGCTCAAACACAGTGGCCAAACCTGCATGCATTTTTTTAAAATACTCTAGCAGCGTCCAATTGGCAGCCAGTCCGCGTAATGCAGTTTGCCAAGTGTGCATGTGCGCGTTGACCAGACCAGGGATCATGATGCATCCTCCAGCATCTACCAGCAGAGCGTCATCGGCATTGATTTTGGTGGCTATCTGTGTGATTCTGTCGTCCGTTACAAGAACATCGGCACATGGCAAATCACCCAAGGTGTCCATGGTTATCACTGTAGCGCCGCGAATCAGGGTGCGGGTCATGGACAAACGTGTTGTATCAAATGGTTGAACTATATTTCTAAGAGTATTTAGAAAAAGCCTTAGCTCAACAATACAGAAGCGGAAAATCAGTTTTCCAGCGAACGTAAAAAGCGTGCAGTTGCGTCGGTCACAACTTTCCCTGCGACGTTGCGCAAGATTGTCGCTGCTGCAGCCTCCTCGATTCCCGGGTCCGTTCAGGTATGGCCCTTTGGATGGATCCAAAAACCTGTTCCTTCATGAAAAAGGGGCGCTTGCAAAAGCGCCCCTTTTTTTGGTGTCAAGCTTCAGGTGTGCGCTCAGGAATCTGCGCGGAAACCCAGGGCACGGACCAAGCGGCCAGAGAACTCGGTATCGGCCTTCATGCGTTCGGCGAATTGCTCTTGCGTGGTGGGCGTGACCTGCACACCCAAAGGCGCCACAGCTTCGGCCACATCGGGCTGCGTCAATGCAGCGCGCAGCAGGTTCGAGGCCCGGTCACGCACAGCAGCAGAGGCCGTGGCTGGCAAAAAGAAACCGAACCATTCACGCATGACCAGCTCGTCGAAACCCTGCTCTCGGTAAGTGGCCACATTGGGGACAAAGGTGGAGCGATTTGGGCCCGACGTGGCCAAAATACGTGCACGGCCTGTGGCGTGATGCTGAATCCAGTCGCCCAATGGTGAGGACATCGATGTGATTTGCCCACCCAAAACCTGAGGCACGCCAGGGCCAGAGCCTGCAAACGGTACGTTCAAAGATTGGATGTCGGCAATTTGCGCAAAACGCCCAGCCAACAAATGCGGCATGGAGCCAGCGCCCGGGTTGCCCACCGTGGCTTTGCCAGGGTTGGCTTTGGCCCAGGCCACATACTGGCGCAAATTGGTCACTTCAGCTGGCACTGCTGGGCCCACCACGAAGGCATGGTCGGTGGCGTGACCAATGCTGATGGGCGCCACATCGGCCTGAGAGTATGGCAGCTTGGAATAAGAATGTGGGTACACCGTCAACATGGAAGCCGGTGTGTACAACATCGTGGCGCCGTCGCCGGCTGCGGCTTTCAAGGTCGAGACACCAATTTGGCCGCCTGCACCTGGGCGGTTTTCAATGATGATGTTGGTGGCATAAACGCCGCGCAACTTCTCGCCGATGCGGCGTGCGAAAGCGTCGGTGGTGCCGCCGGGTGGAAAGCCCACCACAATTCTCAAAGTCTCTGGGATGGCTTGTGCAAATGCAGGAAAGTGCCCCAAACCTAAAGCTGCAACGGCACTGGCGCCCTGAATAAGGGCTTGACGACGGGTTTTCATGTTTGACTCCTGGTTTTTGATGTTGAGAGTGAAAACCAATCCATGGTAAGCGAGCCCGTTCGATCAACCAAGTGAAATCAAGGCGAATCCTTACATTTCATAAGCATTTGATGCAAATATAAAACACGAGGATTCGGACTTTAAGACCTCATTTGGCAATGGGTGCAATGCTGCTGAATTGATCGGTCCACAACCTCAAACCTGGTTGGTCTTGAGGTTCAAGCCTCAGGAAACGACCCGCAGCATCCCTCACCTCTCGGTTCACAGAAGGGTAGGCTTTCAAGTAAGCCTGATCCTGGGTCATGATGAAGTGCAAGTTTCTGCGGATATTGCGCACCTCGTCAGCGGCTTGGGACTTGTGCCGAAACGCCATCCCCAAGCCCTCTGACTGCGCCTTCACGACGGGGTAAAGGTTGAGATAGGCGTTGGTAATGTTGATGGCAATGTAACCGTCAGGTTTGAGGTGATCGCGGTAAATCTGGAAGGCTTCCCTCGTCAGCAGATGGATGGGCACCGATCCGCCGGTGAACGCATCCAAAACAATGACGTCGTACAGCTTGTCCTTGGGCAACTGCTCCATGCGCAGCCGCGCATCACCCAGCAAAATATTTTGCTCGCGTGCTTTGCACGACGACAGGTTATCAAACCATTCTTGGGCAAATCGAACGGCAGCTGGATTGATCTCGTAAAAATCGTAGGCATCGGCTTCCCGGGCAAAGTTGGCCAAGGTTCCGGCGCCTAAACCGATGAGCGCGACAGAAAGATTCGGCTTTTGCGACATGGCCCACAACAAGGTTTCGCCTATGCCACTGTCGCGTGCATAGTAAGTCGTGGGCACATGGCGAAGGGACTCCGACAAAAACTGCTGCCCATGGGTGACGTTGCCACTGAAAAACACCCTGTCGTTGCGCTCGGGCTCATTCAAAAATCGGCGTTCCTTGACGGAAACCGTGCCGTAAAAATTTCTGTCCTGGTCCAACAACACTTCTGTGCGGTCTGCTTTGCGCACCTCACGCCAAGACCACGGGTTTTGCATGGCCACCAACAAAGCCACCATGACGGTGGCCGTGAACACGCCCGCAAGACGCCCCGCCAAACCAGGACGCTTTGAGTCTGAGCGAAACAACACTTGGCAGGCCAACAAGGCCACCAAAATCAATGCCATCAACCACTCGTGGTAATCGTCAAACCATTGGGTCGCCACCAAGGTAACGAACAAACCACCGAAAGCGCCGCCCACGGACATGCACAGGTAAAACTCGGTCAAACGACGTGTGTCCTCGGGCCGGCGACGATAGAGTTCGCCATGACACAACATGCACACCACAAACAACAGTGCGAAATGCGACCATCGCACTTCGTTGACGCCATAGTCCCACTCAATGCCCAACCAGCGTGGTATGTCACTCAGACCCGCAGTGGCCAGCAACAACACCAAGGTCAAGACGGCAAACAACTTGGGGCGGTACCACCGGGGGTGGTCAAAAGTCAAAATAAAAGTGACTAAATAAAGACCCAAGGTGGAGATCCACAACCTGGGCTCTGGCGCCACGTCGTGGCTGATTTGATCGGTGGCGGCAATGAAAACCAATGAGGCCAATGCGGGCAAAGCGATCCAGGAAAACCGCTGTGCCAGTGATGACGCGGGTTGCGTCTCAGTTTTTTCAGCAGCTTTGCGCATTGAGTTTTCTTCGCCTTGCCCTTTGGCAGCAGGAGAGATCTCAGGCTTGTTTTGCCAAGCCCCCAAAGCCACCGGCAAACAAAGCAGGGCGAACACCCAAAATCCTGCAGTCCAAAGTTGCCCCATTTCTTGCTGTTCGAGCCATGGCTCCAACACATAAGGAAAAGACAACAAAGCCAAAAATGAACCCACGTTGGACAATGCGTACAAGCGGAAAACAGACGATGCATGTGCCGTGCTGGTGAACCAGTGTTGAACCAAGGGTCCGGTGGTGGCTAAGCAAAAGTACGGCAACCCCACACTAGCGCCCAAAATCAACAACACCTGCATGACAGGTGAGTCGGGGGATTCTGGCCGCAGCTCTGTACCGGGCAAAACCCTGGAAGCCAACAAGGCGGCCACGACCAACAAAACGACATGGATCCGGGCCTGTGTCTGGCGAGACGGCACCTTGGCCAAGGCATGCGCATACAAATAACCCAAGCACAACAAGGTCTGGAAAAACAGCATCGCTGTGGTCCAAACAGCAGGACTGCCACCAAACCAGGGAAGTATTTGCTTGCTCAACAGGGGCTGAACCTGGAACAGCAAAAAAGCGCTCGTGAATATCGTGAGCGCGAATGGCAGAAAACTCCAAGGGCTTGAAGGTTTATGGGCAACGAGAGGATTCATGGTTTTGATCATGTCAACAAATGTGCGATAAAAATTCGCACGTCAGAATGGTGGTTTACAAGCACCGTCGAAGATGAGATCCACTGGATTGATCCATGTTTATGGCGCGCACCGATTCATGCTGACAGGCAAAAAGACTTAATTTTTCGTCTAAGCGGCGCCTATTTTACAAGCCACAGATCGGACCCTGAACACGCACAGTGATCGATTTAACTTTTTTTAAAAAGGTTTTTATTCGTGGCGTCGATTCACGATTTCACGTCAAGATTCTGGCCAAAAAAAAGGCTGAAACCGAGGGTTTATACGGAACCCTAATGTCCAACTCACCTGATCAAAGTTGCACTTTGAAATGGTTTAATTCACAAGGTCTGTGGTTGGGCTTGAGCATTTTGTTGAAGCACCAAACTGAATCTAAAAATCTGGAGTTTTGAATGCCAACGATGCGTTTCTTCATGGCCACACTGATGGCTTGTTCCCTGACTCTGGCTCAAGCCTCGTCAACAACCGCATCAACCGACCCTAAAACCCCCAACACCGCTTGGGAACCCATTCGGGGTCAAGCGGGCAAAGATGTGATCTGGATCCCGACACCCGAAGGTCTGATCGACAAAATGCTGACAGCCGCCAAAGTCACCGAACAAGACCGTTTGTTCGACTTGGGTTCAGGTGACGGGATCATCGCCATCACGGCTGCACGCAAGTTTGGCGCGCAATCGGTGGGCATTGAGTTCAACCCCGACATGGCCCAATTTGCCCGTCGCAAGGTCAATGAAGCGGGCCTGAACAGCAAGGTACGCATCATCACTGGCGACATCTTCAAAGAGGACTTCTCATCAGCGACAGTCGTCACGCTTTACTTGATGTCTCACCTGAACCTCCAGCTTCGACCCATTTTGCTCAAAATGAAACCCGGTACACGCGTGGTGTCGCACGCCTTCACCATGGGCGATTGGGAGCCTGACGAAACCATGCAGCACGACTACTCACGCGCCTACTACTGGATGGTGCCGGCACAGGTTTCGGGTGACTGGGTCATCTCGGGCTTGGAAGGCGGTCCTGTGCGCTTGCGAATGAGCCAAACCTATCAGCACATCGGCGGCACGATGACTCGTGGCGGCGTGACCCAAGCGCTGATGGGCGCGAGACTTCAGGGCGAAGAACTCAAATTCCGCTTCAGCACACCGGACCAAACTGTTCACACCTTTACCGGGCGGGTGGAGGGCAAGCGCATGACCGGCAGCGTGAGTTCAGGCTTCACGCAATCATCCATTGAAGGCGTTCGTCAGTAATCTCCTGTTATTCCAATTTTTCTCACTTTTTTCTCAGACCATGAACGCTGACAACACCGCTCCCGTCAACATGCTGCGCTTGCTTCATCCTTTGTCAGCCATTGCCCTGATTGTCGGCATCGTGATTGGCGCCGGCATTTTCAAAACCCCATCGATGGTGGCGGGCATCAGCGGCGATGCTGGCTGGGCCTTGGTGCTCTGGGTTGCAGGGGGACTCATTTCCATCATTGGCGCCTTGTGCTATGCCGAGCTGTGTACGGCTTATCCCAGTGCTGGCGGTGATTACCATTTTTTAAAGCGCGCCTTTGGGCGTGATTTTTCATTCATTTATGGATGGTCTCGTGCCACCATCATCAACACGGGCTCGATCGCTCTGTTGGCTTTTGTTTTTGGCGATTACATGAGCACGCTGGTGCCCTTGGGTGCTTTTTCCAGTGCCATCTGGGCGATGGGTGTCGTGGTCTTTCTGACGGCTGTCAATTTGCTGGGCATCCACGCCTCCTCCAAAATTCAGAACTGGCTGACTGTGACCGAAATACTCGGATTGCTGGCCATTGTGGTCGCGGGCTTTTGGGTTGATGCACCCGCTTCGGGCGCTATCCAATGGTTCGCACAAGCACCCGCAGCCTCACAATGGGGTCTGTGTTTGGTCTTTGTTTTGCTGACATTTGGCGGTTGGAACGAATCTGCTTATATCTCTGCCGAACTCCAAGGTGGACCGCGCACGATGGTTTGGGTCATTCTGGCCAGCATGATCGCTTTGTCCGCCATTTATTTGCTGGTCAATGTGGCTCTTATTTTTGGCCTCGGCTTGAATGGATTGAGTCAGAGCAAAACCGCAGCAGCCGACCTGCTGGGTTTGGCATTCGGTCCTTGGGCGCAAAAGGCTTTGGGTTTATTCGTTGCCATTGCCGCCCTGACCAGCATCAACGCCACCATGTTTGTGGGCGCTCGTACCAATTTTGCGGTGGGCACTGACTGGAAAGCATTGCGCAAACTGGGGCAATGGCAATTGAACATCGGCAGCCCCAAACCAGCCTTGCTGCTGCAAGCCCTCATCAGCCTGGGTTTGATCATTTTGGGTACCCAAGAAGCCGACGGTTTTTCTGCCATGGTCGAGTTCACCGCACCTGTTTTTTGGGGATTCTTGTTTTTGGTGGGCCTGTCCTTGATTTGGTTGAGGCAAACAGACCACCAGACCGTCAGGCCCTTCAAAGTGCCGCTTTACCCCATCTTGCCCCTGGTTTTTTGTGCCGTTTGCGCTTGGCTCACTTATTCCAGCATCACGTATGCCATTTCACAAAAGGCGATCCATGTCTCCATGTGGCTCATAGCCAGTGGCGTTGTGGCCTTGGTGATTTTGCGAATCCGTGAAAACTCGATTGACAAACTTTCAAGCCAAACTTGATCCGATGAAAACGCCATTTCCTGCTTTTGACTACGAAGCCGCTCGCGCCAATTTTTCTTATACTCTTCCAGAGTTTTTCAACTTTGGATTTGACGTGGTGGACAAGCGTGCACAGACTCAAGACAAGCTGGCCCTGATCGCCATTGACCGAAGCGGCCAGAACGTCACGCACTACCGTTACAGCGACCTTGAACGTGAATCCAATCGTTTTGCCAACGCCCTGTTGGCATTGGGTGTTGGCAAAGGTGACTCGGTTTTGGTGGTGCTCCCACGCATCGCACAATGGTATTTTGTGCTGTTGGGTTGCGCCAAAATCGGCGCCATTGCCATGCCTGGCACCAACCAACTCAAGGCCAAAGATTTGGAGTACCGGATCAACCGATCCGGCGCATCGGTGGCGGTAGTGGGCACTCCGCACGCCCAAGCCCTGGAGTCGATCGAATCGGTTTGCCCCACACTGCAACACAAAATTCTGGTTGGCGAAGATAAAGCCGGTTGGCACTCGTTTGAAGAAATGTGCGCGGCGCAATCAGCCCAAATCGACCGCGACAAGATCGAGCCCACGCGGTCTGAAGAGTCCATGTTGATTTATTTCACATCGGGCACCACGTCCCTGCCCAAGATGGTTGAAAGAGACCATGCATATGCCTTGGCCCATTCGATCACCGGCCGCTACTGGCAAGACTTGCGCGAAAGTGATGTGCACTGGACCTTGACCGATACAGGCTGGGCCAAAGCCGCCTGGGGCCTGCTCTACCCACCGTTAACAGCTGGCGCCACCATCGTGCTTTATGACGGAGAAGGCTTTGATCTGCAAATGCATTTGGACATCATTGCCAAATACAAGGTGAGCACGTTTTGCGCGCCGCCCACCGTTTACCGCGTGATGGCCAAGGCCGATTTGTCAGGTGCTGATTTCAGTTCGCTTCGCCACTGTTTTGGTGCAGGCGAACCGCTCAACCCTGAAGCAATGCGGGCTTGGAAGCTGGCCACAGGCTGCGACATTTACGACGGTTATGGTCAAACGGAGACCATCAACATCGTTGCCAACTTTCCGGGTATGGCCATCCGCCCCGGCTCGATGGGCAAACCCTGTCCAGGCTTGCATGTGGATGTGATCAACGATGACGGTGAAGTGGTGGCCGATGATGAGGTGGGCCATATTGCGGTGAAGATCACAGACCCTTACCCGCCAGGACTGTTCAGGGGCTACTACGGTGACCCGCAAACGACTGCAAAATCATTTCGACATGGCTGGTATTACACCGGTGACACCGCCAAGAGAGACCAAGACGGCTACATCTGGTTTGTGGGCCGCTCGGACGACATCATCTCGTCCTCCAGTTATCGGATCAGTCCTTTTGAAGTCGAATCGACGCTGATCGAACACCCCGCCGTAGCCGAAGCCGCCGTCATTGGCAAACCCGATGAATTGCGCGGCGAAATCGTCAAGGCCTTCATCATTTTGGCCAAGGGTTACACAGCGTCAGATGCGCTGGCTGTCGAGATTCAAAACTTCGTCAAAGAGCAAACCGCGCCCTACAAATACCCCAGAGAGATCGAATTCAGAGACACGCTGCCCAAGACCATCTCCGGGAAAATTAGACGGGTGGAATTGCGCAGCGAGGGGTAAATTCATTCGGTTGCGCCGCCCAAACTTTTGAGGATGCCAGCCCAAAGTGCATCACGCATTTGGTAAGGCCGCGCGTCTTGGCGACCACTGGCTTGATCGTTCACGGATGTTTGCACCATCACGATGCCCGACTTGGGCTGAACAAAGATGTGCTGCCCGTGAATACCTTGCAGGGCGAATGTTCTCTCTTTAAAGGGCATCAACCAAGTTTGGTAGCCATATCCAAATCCGGGAGTGGCAACGCGAGGGCGAAAGGCCGAGGGCTGACGCGCTGGATCGGTGGCGTCCAACAAAAACTGCCGAGGGATCACAGACACAC
Source organism: Limnohabitans sp. (assembly GCA_044360575.1). Taxonomy (GTDB): domain Bacteria; phylum Pseudomonadota; class Gammaproteobacteria; order Burkholderiales; family Burkholderiaceae_C; genus Limnohabitans_A. Next base: position 18,447 of record JBIKKE010000009.1, read on the forward strand.
CATCGCGTTGCCCATCATTGGCCAACAAAATGCCGAGCCGAGCGTAGTCGCGCAAAGTGGCATTGAAACTGCCGCCGGTGCCCTCGCCTTGATCGGTTCCAGCGAGTAACCAACGGGCTTCCGATTCAGCACCCATGGGTTGCCAAAGCCACTCTTGCGTCAATTGGCTGATGCTCATGCCCGTAGCCCGTGTTAGCACGCGGCCCACTATTTCTGTCTCAATTGTGGCGTACTTGAATCGCACGCCCTGCTCCACCTCGCGCGAGGTTTTGGTGTTGAGAAACTCCACAATTTTTTCAGGGCGCATCCGATTTTCGGGCAAATTCAACACCCTGCCCCAAACCCAAATATCGTCATCGGGCGTCCAGGTATACAACTCGCGAAATGGGACCCCAGAGGCCATGCGAAGCAAATTGCGGATGCTCGTTTGGCCATAGGCTGAAGGCGATATCTCAGGCCAGTAATCAGCGGCCTTGTCATCCAATGAACGAATCAAGCCTTTGTCATGCGCGATGCCCACCAGCATGGCCGTGACCGTTTTCGCCATAGAAAATGATCGAAACCTCATGTGTGGCTGTCGGTCGTATTGGTAACGTTCAGCCACTACTTGGCCATCTTTGATGACGATCAATCCGGTGGTTTTGGTGTCGGCCAAAAAGTCGTCCAGCGTCTTGCCCGAAAATCCCCAACGGTAACTGATGGGCGGAGAACCCACCATGAGCGGCAAATTCAGGGGCTGTGCAGATGCTCGAACCACAGAGCTGTTGGCCACTTTGTCATTAGCAGACCATGTTCCAACCCGGCACTCCGGACGCGTCAAGGCTTGCGGGCACACGGGGTAGCCTTGTTTCATGCCCAGACGCTCTGCATCAGGTCCATCAGCACGGGCTCTAAGGGTCTCGGCGGAACAAAACGTCCCGAACCCCAAAAAAGCCCCAACAAAAACCGGTAAAAACAGATTTTTCAAGCTTAGTCGCCTTCTTTAGGGCCTACTTTTAAAGACGAATAACAACACCCATTCAGCGGTATGCCCAAGAAGACAAGGTCTCACAGAACGCGATGGAGACCCCGCCGTACAAAACACCCGCCTGCGGATCAACTGTTTCGGTTGACCAACTCCACAATCACTGCAATGACGCACAGGACAGCAGAAAAAACCAATATACCCACAGCGTAATAGCGTGCAGAGATATTACGAATTTTGGAGATTTTCAAATTATTCATACCCCATTTTCGCACGATACCCACACAGTAATCAAAGGCTTATTGATACAACAGTTTGGAAAAACCAAAATATAATTATTTGACCAAAGCAAGGTGGCTAAAAAGGTCATTCCGATTTTGAATATACCCTTTTCAAACTTGAGCACTCGCAAGTTGGAAATGGCACTCCCCCCAAAAGCTGACCCAAATCCAAAGCGACCAAGACTACGAACAGTTCGGTACGACCTCGGCATTGGCCAAGTTTTGAGGCTTGCCATCTGCAAAAGCATTCACATTGTCGAAAGCCAACCCAAAATAATGCTCGTAATTGTCACGCTCAACGTAACCAATGTGAGGGGTGCACAGCGCATTGGGGAATTTGAGAATGGCGTGATCAACCGATAGAACAGGTTCGGACTCATATACATCCACCGCAGCAAAGCCCGGGCGACCACATTGCAAAGCCTCCACCAAGGCCCCAGGCACCACCAACTCTGCTCTACTGGTGTTGACCCATAGGGCGCTGGTTTTCATAGAAGTCAGGTCATCCACGGTCACCAAACCGCGAGTTTGATCGTTTAAGCGGATATGGAGACTGAGCACATCGCTGGCGGCCAAAAATTCAGAGCGTGAAGGGGCCAGCTCGAACCCATCGGCTTGGGCTCTGCGCATGGAGCCCTCACGCCCCCAAACCCAAACATGCATGCCAAAAGCCCGTCCAAAAGAGGCCACTTGGCGACCAATGCGTCCATAACCCCATACGCCCAAGCGCTGCCCAGACAATTGTTGTCCCAAGTGCCCTTGCCACAAACCTTCTTGCATGCGGCGCGCTTCACTCAACAGGTAGCGACGACTGGCCAGGATCAAGGCCCAAGTCAGTTCAGCGGTCGCTGCACCCGTTCCTTGACCCTCAGACACCGCCACACCGCGCGCCGTACAAGCCGCCAAGTCAATGTGACCCGCAATTTTTCCTGTTTGGCTGATGAGTTTTAAAGTGGGTAATTGGCCTAACAAGTTTGCGCTGATGGCCGTGCGCTCGCGCGTCAGCACCACGGCATCAAAGTCCTGCAAACGCGCTGCCAATTCGGCGTCTGTGACAGTGTCCTGAAACACCACCACATCGTGCTTTGCCAATTTTGAAAAACAGTTCAGTTGCTGAATGCAATTTTGATAGTCGTCAAGAATCGCCACACGCATGGTCTTGCCTTTGGATTTGTTTATTCCAGTTTGATACCCAATTGATCAACTGTGCGTTTCCAATGCTGCAAGTCAGTGCGAATGATTTGCTGAAATTCAGCTGGGGGCATGCCGCCGGGCTCAATGCCTTGAGCTTTGAAAAGATCTCTCACTTCGCGGGTCGCCAATGCGGCTTTCACCTCTGAATGCAATCGGTCCAACGTCGATGGAGGTGTCCCAGCTTTGGCCATCAAACCGTACCAAGCTCGGATATCAAAACCGGGGTAGCCCTGCTCAGCGATGGTAGGAACATCGGGCAGGCCTTCAAAGCGACGCGCCGGTGCAACGGCCAAAGCACGCAGTTTTCCAGCTTGAATCTGGGACAAGGCCGAACTCATGTCCAAGAACATGAATTGCACTTGTCCACCCAACAAATCTTGCAATGCAGGACCGGCGCCTCGGTAGGGCACATGTGTGACCCGAATGTCTGCACGAGAGGCAAACATGGCTCCAGCCAAGTGAGCTGAAGTCCCGTTGCCTGAAGAGGCGTAAGCCATGGTGCCAGGTTTTGCTTTGGCAAGGGCCACCAAGCCAGCCAGATCTTTGGCCGGAAAGTCAGGCTTGACCACCAGCGCATGAGGAATAAACCCGACCACCGTGACCGCACTGAAGTCTCGAGGAATGTCGTAGGGGTAATTGGGCATCAGCGCCGGATTGGTCACGGCCAAAATAGAAGGGAACATGAGGGTGTGACCATCAGCGGGTTGCCGGACAATTTCACCAAAACCAATCAAGCCCCCACCACCCGGCTTGTTGTCGACCACCACGGGTTGGCCCAAAGACACCGCCATGTTTTTACTGATCGCTCGGGCCATCAAGTCAGTGGGGCCGCCCGGTGCAAACGGCACCACCAAACGCACAGGCTTGTTCGGGAAGTCAGTTGCATTGGATTGGGCATGCGCCTTGTGTGCAAAAGAGCCCAGCACCATCACCGAGCTCAAAAACAAAGCGCGAGCGAACCAGCGATCAGACCGACGCGCAACAGCGGGTAAGCCAGCACTCTGGCCTTGGGGGAAGAAAAGCATCACGGTGTCTCCATCTTGATTTAATCAAATGTTGGGCCGAAGAAGCAGCATTGGCTGAAACCCATTAAAGCCCAAGTGCCACCTGCTGGCCATTCAAAAACAAGCGTTTATTTGTTGTGCTCAGCGGTAATAGGCCGTGTTTCACCGCTATCAGTCAGCGTGCGCGTGGCGTTGACAGAAGCATACGTCCAAAAAATTTTCATCGGCTCAGTGTCGGATTTGTTGCGAAAACGGTGCGGCACGTTGGGGGGAATGAATGTGGTGTCATGCGGCTTGAGTTCATGCACCTCGCCATCAATGTCCAGAAACGCATGCCCCGTCAGCAACATCACGCTTTCCTCACAATTGTGTGAATGAAAAGGAATGGCAGTTTTTGGCGCAAATTCTGTGATGCCGTTGATAAAAGTTGTAGCCCCCAAAGAAGGCAGAACCAATGGTGTTGTGCGCGCCCCACCCCCACGGTCGTGGCTTTTGAGTTGATCAGGTTGTAAAACAGCGTGTTTCATATGGACTCCTTTTAAAGTTGCGCAGATCAGCGTCAAATCATGCCAATTCGTCGTGAGGCAAAGAGGCTATACCCAACTCCACAGCCAATGCATTGAGATCGGCCACCAAAGCAGGCGCCAATGGAATGCCATCACGCTGGTATCGCCCGCGTTTGTCGTGGCTTTGCTCGCCGGGTATCCAAATCCGTTCAACACCTGGCAGCTTTTCGCTGTTTCGCAAATCGCGCACCAAAGCATCGACCTGAAGTTTGAAATGCTCAGGGTCACCGAAAGCTGACAAGTCGATCACCAGTATCGCTTGGCCTGTGTTGGTCACACTGACATGGTCTGCGTTGAAGTCAACGACATCCTTACCCATGGCAGCACCGCCCAAGGTCCCCGCCAATAGGCCAACCACCAACGCCAATCCATAGCCTTTGTGTTCACCAATGGGCAGCAAGAAACCATCGTCTGCTTTGCTGGGGTCCAACAAAGGCTGGCCTTGACGGTCAATCATCCAGCCTGGCGGCATCATTTCCCCGCGCTTCGCTTTGGCTTTCACCTTGCCATAAGCAGCGACCGTGGTCGCCATATCGAGCACAACGGGGGGCTCCTCTGAAGCGGGAATACCTGCAGAGATGGGGTTGGTGGACAGCAACATGTCTGTACCGCCCCATGGTGGCAAATGATTGGCGTTGCCCACAGCAAAGTAAAGACCCAGCATGTTGTGCTGCAGAGGGCGCCGAGAATAAAGGGACGCAGGGCCGGCATGGTTGCTGAATCGCGTACTGACCCATGCCACACCCGTTTCGCGGGCTTTTTGGATGGCCAAATCAACCGCTTGTGAAACCACCAAGTGCCCCATGCCGTTGTCGCCGTCCAGAACGGCCATGGCAGCCCGTTCTTGAACCACCCGAATGGTGGGATTTTTGTTGATGCCGCCTGCACGTATTCGCTTGATGTACTGAGGCAAACGGATGACACCGTGTCCGTCTGATCCTTGCAAGTCTGCCTCAGCCATCAACTTTGCAATCAAACTGGCATCCTGATTTGGAATACCTTGACTGATAAACGCCGCTTCAATAAAAGATTGAAGCGCACTCAAGGAAATATGAATAGAAGAACTCATTGAAAAATCTTACTCAGCACGGATGCCTTTTTCTTGGATCAGTTTGCGGTACAACTCAAATTGATTGCGGGTTGCCGCACCAAACTCTGCGGGGGTAGTGCCACGTGGCGTGACGCCCAAACCAATGAGTTTTTCGCGTGTTGTTGGATCGTTCAATGCTTTACGCGCTTCATCGCTGAGTCTGTCAACAATGGACTTGGGGGTTCCAGCGGGTGCAACCATGGCAAACCACGAATTGAACGTGAAGTCTTTCAGACCCGCTTCAGTGAATGTAGGCGTCTGAGGGTATTGCGCCAACCGAGTGGGTGTTGAAACAGCCAAAAGTCTGAGCTTGCCCGACTGAATCAAAGAAGTCACTGTGCCAAGCCCTTGCATGGCCGCATCGACCTCGCCTGCAGCAACAGCAACAGCAGCCGGTGTCGCGCCTTTGTAGGGCACATGCATCAAATCAACATTTGCCCGGTTGGCCACCAACGCCATACCAATGTGCTGAGGGCTGCCGTTGCCACCGGAGCTGTAGTTGAGCTTGTTGGGGCTGGCTTTGGCAGCATTTAAAAAATCAGACAATGTTTTGTAGGGACCATCGGCCTTAACGACCAAACCCCATTCAATGGTGCCCACCAAAGAAATGGGCTCAAAGTCAGTCAACGCATTCCAAGGCATCTTGGGAATCAGATGCGGCACCATGGTCAAAACACTGTCGTTGTAGCCACCAATGGTGTACCCGTCTGGAGCCGCTCGGGCCACTCGCTCGGCGCCAATCAAACCAGAAGAGCCCGCGATGTTTTCGAGCACAAAGCCTTGCCCCATGTTTTCAGCCATCTTCAGCGTCAAAACCCGTGCGGCATTGTCAACAGCACTGCCCGCAGCAAGCGGAATGATCATCTTGATGGGTTTTTGCGGATAGGCCGTCTGCGCGCTGCAAATGGCGCCCACGCCCAAACCGGTCATCAATGCAAGCGTGCGGATTTTTTTAATCAGTTGATTCACTTTTTTGTCTCCAAACAGGGTTGATTCAAACAACTCTCTTAAAGATTAAAAGTTGAATCCAAAGCTGTCCAATACTCTTTTCATTTTTTGCCATAGCATATTGAAATAACACAAAGCCATGAGCTCATGCATTTACGAACTATTCAATACTTTTTAGCCATTGCTGACGCTGGCAGCTTCACCGCAGCGGCGGCAGCTATCCCTTTGGCTCAGCCGGCCCTAACGCGTCAAATGCGTGATCTGGAAAAAGACATGGGTGTCCAACTTTTGCAACGCATGCCAAGAGGCGTCCTGTTGACCCCGGCTGGCGTGACTTTTTACGAGTCTGCGCAGAGGATCCTGAACGAAGCATCCATGCTTCGCCAACGTTTGTCGCATCAAAAAGACAACCAACACGCCCGAGTAGTTTTGGGGGTGTCGCCCACTTTGGCAAGGGTTTTGCTGCCAGGACTGCTCGAAAACTGCTTCAATATTTTGGACAAAGTCGAATTGAGAACGCGAGAGGCATTCACACCTGCCTTGATGGATTGGCTCGAAAAAGGCGTGATCGATATGGCCATCATGACCAACCCGGGCCCCGGACGGCACTTGTCCTATCTGCCGCTATTGGGTGAGCCTTTCGCATTGGTCTCGAACAAATCCATGCGCTTGGGATCGGTCGTCTCGGTCAATCACTTGACACGCATTCCGCTGCTGATGACCAGTTTGCACCGAAACTTGGTTGAGAAACAAATGCAGCCTTTGGGCATGCAACTCCATGTTCACTCAGAGATTGATTCCGTCGACTCCATTCGTGAATTGATTTCGCGGGGACCGTGGGCAACGGTCATGCCCGTGTCAGTTTTCAAAGACTTGTCTGTCGACACCCACATCACCATGTCAGAAATCTCTGGCATTCAACTCAACCGAATATTGGTGCTGGCCACCCGAATGAATACAGAAATCAGTCGAGAACTGACACAGATTCAAGAGCTGGTTGAATCCGAAGTTTCACGCTTGATGCGGCACGGGGTGTTCAGTTTTGGCGGCCAACCAGCCGGCAATGAGGGCGATTAACAAACCTGGGGCATCGACAAAGATCCGTTGCTTCAAGCCGCAGGCGGCCGACTTTTTAGCTCCCTCAGCAGCAAAGACAACATCTGCTTTTGTTTCTCGTCAGAGGCCTCTTTCAAAGCACCCTCCAGCACGTCGCTGATCTCAGACGCCTCCACCAGCTCCATGTCCCAATCCGGGAACAATCGGTCACGGATTTCGTCCTCTTCACTCAGCACAACCACATTCAAATGGCGAGGATCATCCGCAATGATCTTCATCAGGGTAGTAACGTTGTCTCGGGGACCTTCGAGCCACTGGAAAAATATTCCACTGCCGTACACCAACAAACCCGTGATGCCATAGCGCGGGTTGTAATACTTTGCCGTGGCAATGATCTTGGCAACTTCACCGGGATGCATCGCTGGCGCCGCCAAGCTGCAATATATGAGGTTGTAAAGCGAACGCCCCGCAGAGCCCTCGTCGTGTTGCAAGCTAGGGGTTTGATGCATGGGTCTTTTCTCGTCATGTTTTAAAAATTCAAAGCCATTAAATACGGCGGGCGAAAACCACGGCCACTTCTGAGCCAAAACCCACGATCCAACACCAAGCTCTTAACAGCCCATGGCGCGCAGGACCTGCCAAGGCAGCCGCCTCATCCCGGTGGTGTTGTTCGTCAGCTTGGCACTTGACCAAGAGTTCTAACAAGCCTTCAGGGCCACCGTGTTGATGAAGGTGATCGATTTGCTGTTGGTAATGCCGGTCAACAAAGGTTTCTACCGCTTCGATCGTTGCATAAACTGCATGCGATCCAAACAATGCGGGTAAAGCGCCTGTCAACCAACCGGCCCAACGCCATGGCCCTAAAAGAGCACTGCGCAAGTTCACTGGCAGCCACATCTCGACACATGCCAAGTGCTCTGCTTCGGTTGTGCCGTGCAGGTGTGCAAAAGCCAACATGCCCTCATCGCCGCGCCACTTGGCTACCGCCGCGATGCCTTGGTAAATGCTCACAGCACCGGTTTCGCCGGCATGGTCCGAGCGCAATTCACGCTCCAAATAAGGCGACAGTTTCATTGAAAAAGACCGAAGTGGGAGCCCAGCATTTGCACAACCATGGTTAAACCATGCGCCCTGACGCGGGGTATCGCTGAAAGCTTTTGACACTGCCATCTTTTTGCACCAGAAGCACATCAAAGGCATCTTTTTTGCCCTTGTATTCTGGGCCATCCATGCCCGGACTGCCGATAGGCATCCCAGGCACAGCAAGGCCCAAAGCCGTGGGGCGCTCTTTGAGCAGACGGCGAATGTCAGCAGCTGGGACATGACCCTCGATGACGTAGCCGAGCACAGTCGCGGTATGGCATGAGCCTAATTTCTCAGGCATACCCAATCGTTGACGAGCAGCGGTATTGCCGACATCGCGCACATTGACCTTGAAGCCATTGGCTTGCAAATGCTCAACCCAAAGATGGCAGCAACCGCAATTAGGATCTTTCCAAACATCGACCGTGGCCGCTTGCGCGAAAACGGAAGTTTGCAACATGGCCGTGGACACGCCCGTCAAAAAAGCCGCTTGTAACCAGTGACGTCTTTTCATGATTGTTTTGAAATGAGTTTTAAAACCCATCGATCATGCATGCGTTGCAATACCCCCTGCCCAAATACGCCAAATGAATTGAATATTGGACCTGTATTGAACCCAATGGGCCTACATGTGAGCTGACATCAGGGGCAGCACCAGTTGTGCAGGTGCCCGATGCTTTTTTAGAGTCTGCGCATTGAACCTGTAACGTGCGCGTCTTGTTTCAGGGATGACCCTGTGTAAAACAGGGTTCAGACATTCAAGCTCATTTTCACATTGAAATTTTTTCAAAGTTGGCGATGCATCTTGACTGTTCGTCAGTGGTGTAGATGGGGATGAGATCCCCGATTATTTGTTTTGATTTGTCCATAAAAACTGGAGACTTGTCCTATGAAACGTCGTGAATTACTCACCCAAGCAGCGGTTGCGGCCACCAGCCTGGCACTCCCCAATGCTTTTGCCCAAACAGCGGCTTACCCCAACCGCCCAATTCGTTTAATCGTTCCGTTCCCAGCAGGAGTTTCTCCAGATGTGGTGGCACGGCTGATCGGCGATAAGCTGAGTGCCGCCATGGGCCAGCCTGTGCTCATCGACAATCGCCCCGGGGCCGGCGGCATGATTGGCGCTTTGGCTGCAGCCGCCACGCCTGCTGACGGATACACCTTGTTTTACAGTGTCAAAGCATCTCACGCGATTGCACCCAATGTGTACCGTGATCCCAAGTACAACCCACCACGTGACTTCAAAGCCGTCAGCCAACTGTTGCTGGTTCCGCATGTGCTGACCGCCACCCTCAAAGCACCCTACAACAACATGCGAGAGCTGGTCGACTATGCCAAAAAGAATCCCGGGAAAATCGACTTCGCTTCTCTGGGTGTTGGCTCACAACCCCATGTGGCTTTAGAAGCTTGGTCGCAAAGACTGGGTATCAAGCTCAACCACGTACCTTATAAAACCAACCCTTCGCCCGATGTGATGAGCGGTGTGATCAGCCTGTCGGTAGCAGCT
>JBIKKE010000134.1:0-7253 GCA_044360575.1 Limnohabitans sp.
CCCACTCTGAGCTTTCCGGTGGTCAACACCTTGATGGTCGAGCCCACCGAGAGCGAAACCCTGCAAGAGCTGGACCGCTTCATCGACGCGATGATCGCCATCCGCGAAGAAATCCGTCTGGTGGAAAACGGCAGCTGGCCGCAAGACAACAACCCACTCAAACACGCACCGCACACCGCCGACAGCCTGCTGGGCAGTGAATGGCATCGCCCCTACAGCCGCGAGGTCGGCGCAGCCCAAGCCCAGCGCGTGCCGGGCAGTGTGAAGTACTGGCCGCAAGTGGGCCGCGTGGACAACGTGTACGGCGACCGCAACCTGTTTTGCAGCTGCATTCCGCTGAGCGAGTACGCCTGATCCACCCACCAAGGAAGACCCACACTTCAAAATCAAATACCCGCATCGGGAGAGACTGTCCGCCACCGCAGACAGCGCCGAAGGAGCAACCACCCCGGAAACTCTCAGGCCAAAGGACCGATGCAGGTCGACACATCCGTGTCAAAAACTCTGAAGAGCGCCCCGGGTTCGTCACCCGGGTCCACCGCAGGAGCAAGCCTCATCCGAGGTGAATCTCTCAGGTTTCAAACAGAGGGGGTCATGCCGCGCACATCCGGTGCGCAGCGTGTCCACCTGTTTGAGACGTTGAAACGAGAGAACTCCCATGAAAAATCCGATGGTCAAAAAACACATGGTTGTGGTCGGCGGCGGCATCACCGGCGTCACCTCCGCGTATGCACTGGTTCAACAGGGTTTTGAAGTCACCCTGATCGAGAAAAACCGCTACCCCGGCATGGAAACGTCCTTTGCCAACGGCGGCCAATTGTCGGCGTCGAATGCCGAGGTCTGGACTCACCCGTCCACGATCATCAAGGGCCTGAAGTGGATGTTCAAAAATGACGCGCCACTGCTCATGAACCCCGCGCCTACCTGGCACAAGCTCAGCTGGATGGCCGAGTTCGTGGCCGCCATGCCCAAGTACAGGGACAACACCATCGCCACCGCACAGCTGGCCGTCGAATCGCGCGAGCACCACTTTGCTTGGGCCAAAGCCGAAGGCATTGACTTTGACCACAAGCGCGAAGGCATCTTGCACATCTACCGCGACAAAAAAGGTTTTGACCATGCTGGCGAAGTCTCCAAGCTGCTGGCCCAGGGCGGCTTGCCCCGTCGCGCGGTGACGCCCGAAGAGATGAAGGCCATTGAGCCCACCCTTCACGGCAATTACTACGGTGGCTACTTCACCGAAAGCGATTCCACAGGCGATATCCACAAGTTCACCTATGGCTTGGCCAAGGCTTGCGAACGCCTGGGCGTCAAGATTCTCAACGAACACGAAGTCCTGAGCGTGGCCGCCAATGGCCAAAGCGCTTTCGTGCAGGTCAAGCATGCGGGTGATACCGACTCGCTGACCTTTGACGGCATCGTGATTTGCGCCGGTGTGCATGGCCGCCGCCTGGCCGCGCAGTTGGGCGACCGTTTGAACATTTACCCCGTCAAGGGCTACTCGATCACCGTGAACCTGCCTGACGGTGTCAGCCAGGCTGCAGCGCCGCAGGTCAGCCTGCTCGACGACGAAACCAAACTGGTCACCAGCCGTTTGGGTGATGACCGCTTCCGCGTCGCAGGCACCGCAGAATTCAACGGCATCAACCTGGACATCCGCGCGGACCGGATCCAACCCCTGATTCAGTGGGTCAACCAGTGCTTCCCTGACATCGACACCCGCAAGGTGGTGCCTTGGGCGGGCCTGCGCCCGATGATGCCCAACATGCTGCCGCGCGTGGGTGCGGGCAAAAAGGCCAATGTGTTTTACAACACCGGCCACGGCCACCTGGGCTGGACGCTGAGCGCCATCACGGCGCACCAATTGGCTGGCCATGTGATGGCGGGTATGCAGGACAATGTGCGCTCCTTCATGACCCCTGCCACCGCCTGACCATGACGCTTCACACCCTGCCTGTTGATTACCAAAACCCCACGCACCGCCAAGCCCTGGTGATGCTGCTGGACGCCTATGCCCAAGACCCGATGGGCGGGGGAGTGCCACTGGCGCAGGATGTGAAAGCGCGCTTGTGCGATGACCTGGCCGCGCGCCCTGACGCGGCCAGCTTCATCGCCTGGCTGGACCATGCGCCTGTGGGTTTGGTCAACTGCATCGAGGGCTATTCGACCTTCAAGGCCCGCCCCTTGATGAACATCCACGACATCGCCGTGCTGCCGGGTCACCGGGGTGCAGGCGTCGGTCAGGCTCTGCTGGCGGCAGCCGAACAGCATGCCAAGGACCGCGGCTGCTGCAAGCTGACGCTGGAAGTACTGACAGGCAACACGCGTGCCTTGAAGAGTTACCTCGGCTTTGGCTTTGAGCCCTACGCACTCGACCCCGCAGCGGGGCAAGCGAGCTTCATGCAGAAGTGGCTTTAGCCAGCTGCCACTGCTCTTTCAGCCAACGCTTGAGTTCTGCGTCGTTTTGAATGCGGCGCAAATCGGCGGCCAGGCTGTCGGCGCTGTGGCGCTGGTCGGCCTGGATGCTCTGCAGTGACTGGCTCAGGGCCGCCTCGTCGGCATCGGCGCGCACCGGCACGCACAACTCTTGGCTCAAGCGGCTTTCCAACTGATCCAGATCGTCTTCCAGCGCAGCCACCTGCTCCTTGAGCAATACCGACATGGCGATCAACTTGTCGTCAGCCATGCGTGCCGTGCCCGGCTTGTTTTGGGGGTTGCCCTGCGTCACCTGCATTTGCAGGCGCAGCAAAGTGGTCAGGTCGTTTTTTTCATAGGCGGCGTTGACCTCGCTCATCAGCGCAGTTTTGCGCAGCCGCTCTTGTTCATCCGGCTCACGGTCAGGGTGCAAGCTACTTGCCAGTTGCCGAAAGATCGTGCGGATGGCGTTTTTGGCGTCCAGCTCGCGCAGCACGGCGGCAGGCACTTCGCCTTTTTCTGCGGCAGCACTTTTCTTTTGCGCTTGTTTTTGTGCTTTTCGGGCAGCGCGCTTGGCGGCCTTGCGGTCTTCGTCGGCTTGCTGCTGGCGTTGCCACTGGCGCATGCCCGCGGCCATCATCTCTTCGGGTGTCTGGTACTGGCCGGGTTTTTCCAGGGGTTGCCCCAAAGCCTCTTCGATGCGCTCACGCAAACGCTGCGCCGCCTCGGCCTGCTCCTCGGCGGCTTCTTGCTCGTCTTCTTCACTCACGTACCAAGCGGCCAGGGCTTGAACCTCTGGGTCGGTGATGGTGGCCAAATGCGCCATCAAACCCCGCACAAGCCCCCGGGCCATGCGCTGCTGCCGATCGGTGAAGTCTGCGCTTTGAAGGCGTTCGTGCACAAAGAAAAGCAAACTTTTGCGGTGCGCCTGCGACAGCTGCACCGACTCGCGCAGGGCTTGAATGTGCGCATATCGGTGCTTGTCTGACCACGCCTGCAATCGCTGGATCTGCCCCGAAAGCTTCTCGATCTGGGCCAGCAAGTCGTTGAGCCTTTGCTGTACGGCGCTCAGTTTTTCATGCGAAGAAGCCTGCACCATCAAGGTCGACAGGGGGTGTTCAGCATGGGAGGGCGTTTCGGACAAGGGCGTTCTCTGAAAGAAATCAATCGGGCGGTTGCATAAAGGCCTTATGAATGGCCTGCTGGATGTTAACGCGGGCTTATGGGCCTTCCATGGGGCAGAAAGCTGAGATGGCTCTGCCCGTTGATAATCACGCACCGAACGAATACACCCCAGAATGCCCAGCCCAACCCCGTTCAAAGTCCTGAGCCTCATCCCGCCGATGACGCAGCTCAACACGCCCTACCCGTCCACAGCCTACCTGACGGGTTTTTTGCGTGCAAGGGGTTTCGATGCGGTACAAGAAGATCTGGCGCTGGCCACCGTCCTGGCTTTGCTGAACAAAAAAGGCCTGACCGATTTGCGCGATACCGCCTTGGCATTGCCGGTCGAAGACCGTTCGGGCCCGGTGAACTTTTTCCTCGATCACTTCAAGGATTACGCCATCAGCATCGATCCGGTGATTGCCTTCTTGCAGGGCCGCGACAGCACGCTGAGCCACCGCATCGCAGGCCGTGGCTTTTTGCCCGAAGGCCCGCGCTTTGCCGCACTCGATGCGTATGACGACGACGGCACCGGCGACCCGATTGGCTGGGCGTTTGGCGCCCTGGGCCAAACCGACCGCGCCCGCCACCTGGCCACGCTGTACCTGAACGACCTGGCCGATGTGCTGCGCGATGCGGTCGATGAAGGCTTTGAGTTCGTGCGCTACGCCGAGCGCTTGGCCGCCAGCCAACCGAGCTTTGATGCGCTGGCCGAGGCGCTGGCCCAGCCGCCCAATTTGATCGACACCACGCTGGAACGCCTGGCGCTGCAGGCGATTGAGCGGCACCAACCCACCTTGGTCTTGCTGTCGGTGCCCTTTCCTGGCTCGGTGTATGCGGCTTTTCGCATCGCTCAGTGCCTCAAGCGGGCGCATCCGCATGTCCGCATTGGCCTGGGTGGCGGCTTTGTGAACACCGAGCTGCGCGAGCTGAAAGATGCCCGCGTGTTCGACCATGTGGACTTCGTCACGCTCGACGGCGGTGAGCGCCCGCTGCTCAGCCTGATCGAACACCTGCAGGGCCAGCGCAGCGCGCAGCGGCTGCAACGCACCTTCATCAAAAACGACGCAGGCCAGGTGCAGTACATCAACCTGCAAGAGCCCGACATCCCATTTGAAGAGGTCGGCACGGCCACTTGGGACGGTTTGCCCCTGCACCAATACCTGTCGCTGCTGGACATGCTCAACCCGATGAACCGGCTGTGGAGCGACGGGCGCTGGAACAAACTCACCGTGGCGCACGGCTGTTACTGGAAAAAATGCAGCTTTTGCGACGTGAGTTTGGACTACATCAGCCGCTACGAAACCGCGCAGGCCAGCACGCTGGTGGACCGCATTGAGCAGATCGTGGCCGAAACCGGACAGACCGGCTTTCACTTGGTGGACGAGGCCGCACCACCCAAGGCCCTCAAAGCCCTGGCCGAAGAACTGCTGCGCCGGGGCGTGCAAATCTCGTGGTGGGGCAACATCCGTTTTGAGAAAACCTTCACCCCCGAGCTGTGTGAGCTGCTGGCGCAAAGCGGCTGCATTGCCATGTCGGGCGGGCTCGAAGTCGCGTCCGACCGCTTGCTTCAACTCATGAAAAAAGGCGTCTCGGTCGAGCAGGTGGCGCAGGTGACCAAAGGCTTTGCCGATGCGGGTGTGCTGGTACACGCCTACCTGATGTACGGCTTTCCCACGCAGACCGTGCAAGACACCGTGGACGCGCTCGAGTACGTGCGCCAGCTGTTTGAAAACGGCTGCATCCACAGCGGCTTTTTCCACCGCTTTGTCTGCACCGTGCACTCGCCCGTGGGCCTGAACCCCGAGGCCTATGGCGTGACGCTTTTGCCCCTGCCCGAAGGCACTTTTGCCAAAAACGATGTGGGCTTTGTGGACCCGACCCCCATGCCACCCGGCGTGGACCATGACCTGCTGGGCCAAGGCCTGAAAAAAGCCATCTACAACTACATGCATGGCGTGGGCGTGGAGAACGACGTGCGCCAGTGGTTTGTGCTGCCCAAAGGCCAGTGCCCCAAAACCACCGTGCCGCGCCACAAGATTGCCAAAGCGCTGGGCTGATCAAAGCCCTCCGCTTAAGCGCATCACCAAGGGATGTGCTGCCCCTGATGGTCCACAAACTGCGCCCGCCCGGTGGGCTGCAAGCCATCGAGCGTGGCCAACAAGCGCTGGGCTGACGCGTCAGGGTGCAGGGCATCCTGACCCACAAAGGGCTGGCTCAAGGCCGATTGCACCGTGCCCGGCTGCAAAGCGGCCACCACCAGCAGTGGCCTGCGCCGCGACAACTCGATGGTCGCCGTTTGCAGCAGCATGTTGAGTGCCGACTTGGCCGCCCGGTAGCCGTACCACCCACCTTTGCGGTTGTCTTCGATGCTGCCCACACGCGCCGACAACTTGCCCCAAATCACCCGCTGTCCAGATGCCAGCAAAGGCGCGAAGTGCTTGAGCAAGAAGCCAGGGCCCACGGCGTTCAGGTGCATCGCATGGAGCAAATGCGTGGCATCGAGTTCATCCAGACGTTTTTCAGGGCCGCGTCCATTGAGCGTCAAGGCCCCCGTGGCGTCCAACACCAGATGAAACGGTCCCTGCGCGGCCAAAGCCTGTGCACAAGTGGTCATGCTGGATTCGTCCAGCAAATCAAAGCCGGGCGAGCTTTGGCGCGAAACGCCGCACACCTTGGCGCAGCGCGGGTCACTTTGCAAGGCTTGCACGAAGGCTTGGCCAATCGCGCCACTGGCGCCGAACACCAAAGCACTGTAGCCCTCGGGCAAGGAATGCATCATGAGGGTGTCTTGCTCGGGTTGTTGCCTTTTGGCAACCGGTCATAAGCGCAGCGAAACCCGAGGTAGACCACATAAACGTCAGCGGCTTTGAAGGCCTGCACATCGGCCTTCATGTTGAACGCGCCATACCACCACGATCCACCCACGGTGCGCCTCTGGCCGCCCTGCTCATCGGTGGTCCACTCCCACACGTTGGCGCCCATGTCGTACAAGCCGTTCACACCTTGGCGCGTGGCACCCGCTGGGGCTGCGCGGGGCCAAGGGTCTGGGTCGCTGGTGTTCGCGCCTTGTGGGCTGTCACCCGTGCTCCAGGCATAAGTTTTGCCCTTCACCCAAGGCGCAGGGGGCTTGTCACGCAGCTCGGTGAACCCTGCCTTTTGCCATTCCGCGCCCGTGGGCAAGCGCCCCCCTGCCCAGCGGCAGTAAGCCTGAGCCTCGGCAAAGTCCAGGTGCACAGCAGGCAAATCAGCGCTGGCAGTAACGCCATCCGGTTGGCGCCAAGACCACCCAGGACGGCGTACCCATCCGCCAACGTACTCAAAACCACCGCCTTCTTTTTCCGCACGGGTCACGGTGCCGGTAGCGCGGGCATAGCGCTCAAACTGACCGATGGTCACTTCGGTGCGGTCAATGGCCCAAGAGCCCAAAGTCACCTTCTCGCCAACCGGGCTGGGCGCTTGAGCCAGGGCATGGGACAGACCCGTCAAACCCAAAACGCCCAACAGACCCAAGCCAACCACTTTGGGCAAAGCGCCCGACAAACCTCTGGTCATCACGATTTCTCCTCACCCAAACCCCGCCTGACCCACTTTTGCAAAGTGGGTCGCAAGGGCAAAAACAAACGGTACGCGGCCTCGAACAGCCAAGACAGCGGAGGCCAAGCCGACAGCCA
>JBIKKE010000097.1:0-8978 GCA_044360575.1 Limnohabitans sp.
CTATCCAACTGAGCTACGGGCAGTAAAAACACAAAAGGCCCTTGAATGGGCCTTTGTTGTCTTATTGGTGTCAACGCTTTAATGACGCGTTGAAAATGGTCGGAGCGGCGGGATTCGAACTCGCGACCCTCTGCTCCCAAAGCAGATGCGCTACCAGGCTGCGCTACGCTCCGACTTGCGATATTGTAACCTCCAAACGCAGGTTTTTCGTGACCCGCGTTGCAATAATCTAAGCCCCCCTTGCGACAGCCTTGTAACCGTCGCAGGGGAAGGCCTACGTACTTCAACTGCCTCGCGTGATGGGCATGCCCATGTCACCGGGAAGGGCCAACTGCTTGGCCAGTTCCAGCTTGGCCAGTGAGTTGCGGTGCACCTCGTCTGGGCCATCGGCCAAGCGCAAAGTGCGCTGGTGGGCGTAGGCGTAGGCCAGGGGAAAGTCTTGCGACACACCGCCACCGCCGTGAGCCTGAATGGCCCAGTCGATGATCTGGCAGGCCATGTTGGGCGCCACGATCTTGATCATGGCGATCTCGGCCTTGGCCACCTTGTTGCCCACGGTGTCCATCATGTAAGCGGCTTTGAGGGTCAGCAAGCGGGCTTGCTCAATCATGCAGCGCGACTCGGCGATGCGCTCTTGCCACACGGTTTGGCGAGCCACTTCGCGGCCAAAAGCCACGCGCTCGTTCAGGCGCTTGCACATCAGTTCAAGGGCGCGTTCGGCAATGCCGATGGTGCGCATGCAGTGGTGGATGCGGCCAGGGCCCAAGCGGCCTTGGGCGATTTCAAAGCCACGGCCTTCGCCCAGCAAAATGTTCTCAGCCGGCACCCGCACGTCTTTGAGCAACACTTCCATGTGGCCGTGCGGTGCGTCGTCGTAGCCGAACACCGACAAAGCGCGAACGACCGTGATGCCTTTGCTGTTGGCGGGCACCACGATCATGGATTGTTGTTCGTGACGGCCAGCATCGGGGTTGGTCTTGCCCATGACGATGTAAACCGCGCAGCGTGGGTCTCCCGCACCGGATGACCACCACTTGCGGCCGTTGATGACGTATTCGTTGCCCTCACGGCGAATTTCACACTCGATGTTGGTGGCATCCGATGAGGCCACATCCGGCTCTGTCATCAAGAAGGCAGAGCGGATCTCCCCGCGCAGCAGGGGCTCAAGCCATTCGTCCTTGAGGCTTTCGCTCGCATAGCGCTCCAGTGTTTCCATGTTGCCAGTGTCTGGGGCTGAACAATTGAACACTTCTGCGGCAAAAGGCACTCGGCCCATGATTTCACACAGGGGCGCGTATTCCAAATTGGACAGGCCCTGTGGGGCGCGGGTCGATTTGGGCAAAAAGAGGTTCCACAAACCAGCCGCCAGAGCTTTGGGTTTGAGTTCTTCGACGATTTTTGTAGGCACCCAAGCATTGCCTTTGGCGCGGTTCTCGGCAATTTCAGCGAAGAAACGGGCTTCGTTGGGGTAGATGTGTTCGTCCATGAAGGCCAGCAAGCGCGCTTGCATGTCTTTGACCTTGGGGGTGTATTCAAAATCCATGGTCTCTCTCCTGAGGGTTGGGGTGGTGGTTTGGTAAAAAAAGATCAGGCTTGGCAGGCAAATCGCCAAGCCAATTCGGCCATGGGCTTGGCGCCTGCGCCCGAGGTTTTGGCTTGATCGCTGGAGGCAGTGCCGTCTTCGACACGTTTGGCAATGCCCTGCAAGATGGCCGCAATGCGGAACATGTTGTAGGCCAGGTAGAAGTTCCAGTCTTTGGCCAAAGCTTCTGGCGTCGTGAATCCGGTGCGCTCACAGTAGCGGCGAATGTATTCGGCTTCGGATGGGATGCCCAGTGCGGCCAGATCGAGCCCACCAATCCCTCGGAAAGTGCCCGGTTTGATGTGCCAAGCCATGCAGTGGTAGCTGAAATCGGCCAGAGGGTGCCCCAACGTGGACAACTCCCAGTCGAGCACCGCCAGCACACGCGCCTCTGTGGGGTGGAACATCAGGTTGTCCAGCCGGTAGTCACCGTGTACAACGCCGACCAAGGATTCGTCTTTGGCACTGTCAGGAATGTTTTTCGGCAACCATTCGATCAATTGGTCCATCTCAGGGATAGGCTGCGTGATGGACGCTGCGTACTGCTTGCTCCAGCGGCCAATCTGGCGCTCAATGTAATTGCCAGGCTTGCCGAAGCTCGCCAAGCCTTGCTTGGCCACATCGACCTTGTGCAACGCCGCAAGCACGCGGTTCATCTCGTCGTAAATCGCTCCGCGCTCGGTGGGTGTCATGCCGGGCAAAGACTGGTCCCACAGCACACGGCCAGGCACGAAATCCATGACATAAAACGCCCGGCCAATGACGGACTCGTCATCGCACAGCACATGCATCTGGGCCACTGGCACATCGGTGCCGTACAGTCCTTGCATCACAGCGAATTCGCGCTCGATCGCGTGAGCCGAGGGCAGCAACTTGGCAACGGGGCCGGGTTTGGCCCGCATCACGTATTGGCGCGATGGGGTGATGAGCTTGTAAGTAGGGTTGGACTGGCCGCCCTTGAACATCTCCACGCTCAAAGGGCCAGAAAAACCTGCAAGCTTGGCGCTGAGCCAAGTTTCAAGCGCCGAAATATCGAAGGCGTGAGAACCCGTGACAGGCCGGGTCCCCACAAAATGATCAAAAGCACTCATGGGTTGAGCCGTTCTAAGTCTTGTGCCGCAGTTCGGTGCGGAGATGTTGAAAAGCCTGATGGTGTCAGTGGTCGGCGTTCACGATCAGCAAGAGTGCATCGCGGTCCAGCACCACCAAGCCGCCCGGCTCGATGCGGATGATCTGCTCGCGCTCCATTTGCTTGAGTTCTTGGTTGACCCGTTGGCGCGATGCACCCAGCAGCTGGGCCAGCTCTTCTTGAGCCAGCTGCAAACTGATTCGGATCGCCTTGGCATCCGACAAACTTGGCACGCCGTAACTGCGCAGCAAGTGGTTGAGCTGTTTGGCCAGTCGGGCCCGCAAGGGCAGGGTGTTCAGGTCCTCGACCAAGCCGTAGAGCTGGCGAATGCGCCGAGCATGCAAACGAAGCATGGCATCGTAAAACTCGACGTGCTGAGACAGGATTTTCTTGAAGTCGGCCTTGGCCACGTTCAAGGTGGTGGTGTCTCCGTGCGCATAACAGTCGTGTGTGCGCCGGTCTCCGTCGAAGATCGACACATCGCCAAACCAGATGCCCGGCTCCACATAGGTCAGTGTGATCTGTTTGCCCGACACCGAGGTTGAACTCACGCGCACCGCCCCCTTGGCACAGGCAAACCACTGCTCGGGTGGATCGCCGCGTGCTGCCAGCATGTCGCCGTCTTTGTGGCGCTTGACGTAGGTGCATCGGAGTATGTCGTGACGAAGTGAAGGGGAGAGGGTAGAAAACCAACGACCATTGTTGATCGCTTCTCTTTCCTCCATTGTCAGAATCGGTTCGTCCATGCTCTGTCCTTTGAGTGACTGGTGATCAAATTTTTGTCGCCTGGGGGACCAGGCGACTCAGTTGTATTGAGGGTTTTGCTTGTTTAAAAAAGCAGAAATGCCGATGCCAGCATTGGCATGGTGCAGATTTTTGACAAAGTGGTCGCGTTCGCGGGCCAGCTGGGCATTCAAACTGCTGCCATCCGCGTCGGCCATCAATTCTTTGATGCTGGCCAGCGCATTGGGCGCCCGCGCATTGATTTTTTGGCACAGATCCAATGCCTGCTGAACTGCTTGGCCTGCTTCGGCCAAACGGTTCACCACGCCCAATTGCTGCAGGCGCTCGGCTCCGATACGTTCGCCGCACATCAGCAATTCAGTGGCCAACTGTCGCGGCATGGCGCGAGACAGGCTCCAACTGCCACCGCCATCGGGCGACAAGGCGATCGAGCTGTAGGCCATCACAAACACGCTGTTGCGTGCGGCCACGATCATGTCGCAAGCCAGCGCCAAAGAGAAACCTGCACCCGCGGCAGGACCTTCAACGGCCGCGATCACAGGCTGGGGGAAGGTGCGGATTGCTTCAATCCAGTTGTGCAGACCTTCGATGCTTTGCGCCTGGTGCTCGGGCGGCAACTGCCGGTTGTTTTGCAGGCGCTGCAAATTGCCACCTGCACTGAAAATGCCATTCGCACCCGTGATCACAACGCTGCGCACATCGGCGCTGGATTCAGCCACGCTCAAGGCTTCGACGCCGGCGGCGTACATCTCGGGGCCGAGTGCGTTGCGAAACTCAGGGTTGCTGAGGGTCAGGACCAGAGTCTGGCCCTCGCTGGTACTGAGCAGTTGGGCAGTCATGTTGTTTCCTTAAGCCGGATTCAGCGCCGAAGCACGTTTGAACAAAGGCCTCATTCTTCGGTGTGCATGAGCGACAGGCCAATCGCCCCGCGGCGGCGCAACCAGGGGCTGGGGCGATAGCGTGGGTCGCCATAGACGGTTTGGAGGTTGAACAACACTTCAAGGATGCTGTCAGGCCCCAAGCGGTTGCCCATGGCCAGTGGGCCCATGGGGTAGGCCAGGCCCAAGGTGACCGCTGTTTCCAAGTCTTGCGGACTGCAAATGCGTTGCTGACAGATGTCGGACGCGATGTTGACGATGGTTGCCACCACACGCTGCGTCACAAAACCACCGCTATCGCGGATGACGGAGACCGATTTGCCGTCGCGAGCGAACAGCGCATGGGCAGCGTCGCGCATATCGTTGCGGGTGGCGGGGTTGGTGGCCAACACACGGCGCTTGGTGGCGCCGTCATCAAACAACATGTCAATGCCCACGGTGCGGGCCGGATCCAATCGCTCAACCACGGCCACGGTGGTGATGTCAAAGCCCAAAGGGGCGACGATCGTCAGGGCTTCGGGTGAGGGCGAAGCACCGGTTTCGATGGTTGCGCCGAGGTTTTTCAAGAGTTGCAGCAATTCCATGCGGCGGGCGGCTCGGGGCGAGACCCACACCGGCGGGATATTTGCCACAACAGGCACAGGCGGCTCGGCGGGCACTTGCGCCACACCCTCTGCGTATTTGTAAAAGCCTTCGCCCACTTTTTTGCCGACCACACCACCCGCCAAGCGCTGGGCGGTGATCACGTTGGGACGGTAGCGAGGCTCTTCGTAATACTGATGGTAGATCGATTCAATCACATGGTGCGAGACATCAAGTGCCGTCAAATCAAACAGTTCGAAGGGGCCGAGTTTGAAACCCACTTGGTCGCGCAAGATGCGATCGATGGTGGCGAAATCGGCCACGCCCTCGCTCACGATGCGCAGCGCTTCGGTGCCATACCCGCGACCTGCGTGGTTGACAATAAACCCGGGCGTATCTTGCGCCTGCACGGGTGTGTGGCCCATTTGGCGGGCAAACTCGGTCAGGCGTTCACACACCTGCGGGTTGGTTTTCAGACCCGCAATCACCTCAACCACTTTCATGAGAGGCACGGGATTGAAAAAGTGGTAACCCGCAAACTGTGCTGGGCGTTGCAGCGCGGCTGCAATGGCCGTGACTGAAAGCGATGAAGTGTTGGTCGCCAAGACTGCCTCGGGTTTCAACACATTTTCCAGATCGGTGAACAGGCTTTTCTTGATCTCGAGCTTTTCGACGATGGCCTCGACCACCAAATCACATTCGGCCAAGTCGTTCAAGCTGCTGGCAGCCAGCAAACGGCTTTTATAGCCCTCCACGGCTTCGGCTGTAAGACGGCCTTTTTCCTGCAGCTTGTCCCATTGTTGGAACACGGCGACACGTGCTTTCGCAATTGCCTCAGGCTGGGTGTCGTAAAGCCAAACCTGACTGCCGGCTTGTGCTGCGATTTGGGCGATGCCCCGGCCCATGGCCCCTGCGCCAATCACGGCGACTTTTTGAAATGAAACGGTCATTTTTGTGTGGCAGGGCCGAAAGCCCTGAGCTAGGTCATTTTTGTGTTCAGAAGGTAGTCAGACAGAGGAATCTGTCAGGAATTAACAAAACAGCCAATTATGAAGCGGCTTTCAGCGACGAACTTGCAAGGCGCCAGGGTTGACGATGTTGGTGGGCGTGCCTTTGATGTAGTTCACGACATTGTCGAAAGCCGTGCCAAAGTAAAGCTCGTAGCTGTCTTTTTCAACGTAACCGATGTGCGGCGTACAAATGCAGTTTTCCAGCCTGAGGAGGGCCGAGCCCTGCAAAATGGGTTCTGACTCAAACACATCGATGGCGGCCAAGCCTGGCCGACCGCGGTTCAGGCCACTGATCAGCGCATTGGGCTCAATCAGCTCTGCGCGTGAGGTATTGACCAACAGCGACGTGGGCTTCATTCGGCCCAAGTCATCGGCAGTCACGATGCCTGTGGTCGCCTCGTTCAATCGCAAGTGCAGCGACAAAACATCGGCATTTTCAAAAAAAGATTCGCGGCTGCTTGCAGCGGTCAAACCGTCTTTGACAGCGCGAATTCTGGATTCATCGCTGCCCCAAACTTGGACATCCATGCCAAACGCACGGCCATAGCCTGCCACCATCTGGCCAATTTTTCCGTAACCCCAGATGCCCAGTGTTTTACCTTTTAAAACCGTACCCATGCCAAAGTTGGTGGGCATGGCGCTGGATTTGAGGCCAGACTGTTGCCAGGCGCCATGTTTCAGGTTGCTGATGTACTGCGGAAGCCTGCGGGCGGCGGCCATGACCAATGCCCATGTCAATTCAGCCGGTGCGACGGGTGAGCCGACACCTTCTGCCACGGCAATGCCCCGCTCGGTACAGGCTGCCAAGTCAATGTGGCCACCCACACGACCCGTTTGCGCGATCAGCTTGAGGCGGGGCAGCTTCTCAATCAGGGCCTTGTTCAGTGCGGTTCGCTCGCGAATCAGAACAAGTACGTCGGCGTCTTTCAGCCTGACTGAAAGTTGGCCGATGCCCTTGATCGTGTTGGTATAGACCTTGGCGGAATAGTTCTCGAGCTTGGACGCGCACTCAAGTTTGCGGACGACATCTTGGTAGTCGTCAAGGATCACAATGTTCATGCCCGACATTGTGCCTTGTCAATCAAAGGGTTTGAGCCGCTGGGCAAGACAATGGCTTGCCCAGTGTCTTGTGAATCAATGGCTCAGATGACGCATTTCGAGTGCGGCCAGACGGTCCAGTTCGGCGCAGACGTCGGCCATGCGGCCAGAAATCACCATTCGTCCTGAAGTTTGGGGCCCATCACCGGATTCGCGGACCCTTAAGACCTTAAGGCATGGGGCTTTGGTCACAGATGGCGTGGCTTTGGAGACCGGTGTGGCACAAACGGCAGTTCTTGTGGCCCAGCTGGGGTGGATACGCCCTGACGACCGGGGGGGCGTGGACGGTCTTTGGTGTTTAAAACCAGAGAAAGTCTTGAATAAACCAGAAAGAGCAAGCATAGCGATTCCCATGTGAAACCTTTCAAAAGCATGGAGGTTGGACACAGACAGGATTTCACAGAAGAGTCTTTGCGTTCAGGGCTGTAAACCAGCGCCCGCCACCTGCACGCAAGACAAATGCTTTACATCAAGGCGCTGTTCCGGATCAAGCCCACGGCCAAACCCTCGATGTCAAAGGGTTCACCAGGGTGAACGCGGATCGTGGGGTAGTCGGGGTTTTCGGGAAGAAGTTCAATGCCGCTGGCTGTTTTGTTGAGGCGTTTGACCGTGACTTCATCGCCCAACCGGGCAACCACAATTTGCCCGTTGCGCACCTCTTTGGTGGATTTGACGGCCAAAAGGTCGCCATCCATGATGCCTGCGTCTCGCATGGACATGCCTCGGACACGGAGCAGGTAGTCGGGTTGCGTTGAGAACAAGCTGCTCTCGATTTGGTAAGAGCGGTCAACGTGCTCTTGAGCCAAGATGGGCGAGCCCGCTGCAACCCGGCCCACCAACGGCAGACAAAGTTGGCCCAAGCCGGGCAAACTCAGGCTGAAGAGGTCGCTGTTGGCCCGCTGGCTGTTGCGGTTGTTGCCTTTGAGACGAATACCGCGTGATGTGCCACTGACCAGCTCAATAGCGCCTTTTCGGGCCAATGCTTTGAGGTGTTCTTCTGCTGCGTTGGCTGACTTGAAACCCAAGACGTTGGAGATTTCGGCGCGCGTAGGTGGCGCGCCGGTGTTGGCGATGGTGTTCTGGATGAGCTCCAGAATTTCTTGTTGCCGTGCGGTCAGTTTGGGGCTGTCGGTCATGGTGTCTCCTTGAATGGCTGTTTTTTCATCCAGTGACTGTATTTTTAACCAGCTTTTTGGTTTATGCAAGCAGTTTCAATAAAAATTTTCCATTTCGAGCCATCGGGCCCTGAAAACAACAAAGCCCCTGAACGGGGCTTTGACAACAAGGTGCTGCGAGAGCCGCAGCGTATCGTGCAATCTGGTTCAGGCCGACAGCGCCTGAAAAGCGCGCGCGGTGATGTCTTCCACACTGCCGGTGCCGCTGATGGCGCGGTATTTGGGGGCAATGCCTGCGTCGGTACGGGCCCAAGAGGCGTAATAGTCAACCAAAGGACGGGTTTGGGCGCTGTAAACCTCCAAGCGCTTCTTGACGGTTTCTTCCTGGTCATCCGCCCGTTGCACCAGTGGTTCACCCGTCACATCGTCCATGCCGGCCACTTTGGGCGGGTTGAACTTGACATGGTAAGTGCGGCCAGATGCTGGATGTGAGCGACGGCCGCTCATGCGTTCAATGATGGCGTCAAAAGGCACATCAATTTCAAGCACATAGTCGAGCTTCACGCCCGCAGCTTTCATGGCGTCTGCTTGAGGAATGGTGCGGGGGAACCCGTCAAACAAAAAACCATTGGCGCAATCATTTTGCGCAATGCGTTCCTTGACCAAGTTGATGATCAGCTCATCACTGACCAAACCACCGGATTCCATCACGGATTTGGCTTCTAGGCCCAAGGGAGTTCCCGCTTTGACCGCAGCTCTCAGCATGTCGCCGGTCGAAATTTGAGGGATATTGAACTTCTGGCAAATGAATGTGGCTTGTGTACCTTTGCCGGCGCCGGG
>JBIKKE010000099.1:0-8956 GCA_044360575.1 Limnohabitans sp.
AACCATTTGGGCCAGCAAGCGGCCTGTCACCGGGCCCATGGTGAAGCCTTGGTGCGCATGGCCAAAGTTGAACCACAGCCCTGGGTGGCGCGGCGCAGGACCGATCACGGGCAGCATATCGGCGACGCAGGGGCGTGCGCCAAGCCAAGGCGGCTCGGGCAGGGGCTGACCCAAATCGATCAATTCCCGCGCCAAGGCTTCGGCCTTGGCCAATTGCACCGGCGTGGGTGCGGCATCGATCGGCGCAAACTCGGCACCGGTGGTCAGGCGCAGGCCGCGCTGCATCGGCACCAGCACATAACCGCGCTCAGCGTCGAGCATGGGTTGCCGCACTGAGGCAGGCGGGGTGTAGTGCTGGTGGTAACCGCGCTTGATGAACAGCGGAAATCGGTAGCCCAGTGTGCGGATCAAGCCATCGGACCAAGGGCCCAAGGCCAGCACAGCTTGCTGGGCGTGCACCGGGCCATCGGTGGTGTGGACCGACCAGCCCGCGCCTTGCGCCTGCAAACTGGCCGCGTCACCCGTCAAAAGACAGCCGCCACGCGCCTCAAACAGATCGGCATAGCGCTGCACCAAAGCGCCCGGGTCATTCACTGCCCAGGTGTCCAGCCAATGCACGGCACCCGCCAGAGACCCGCGCAAAGCAGGCTCGGCCTGCGCGAGCTGGGCAGGGTTTTCTGCCTGAAAGCGCACACCAAAACGTGTGTGCAAATCTTCGGCCCGCTGGGCCGCTTTGTGGAAGGCCTCGGGCGTGCGAAAAACAAAACGGAAACCTTCACGCCCTACCAAATCCTGCGCGCTTGCGGCCGCGATCAACAGGCCATGCTCATTGTTGGAGTGGGCAATCAGGCGGCTGTAGGCCGCAGTGGCCACGGCATGGCGCACGGGATGCGAGTGGTGCAAATAGCCCAGCAGGGATTTACCCATTTGCCACAGCCCTTGCGCATGCCAGTTCACTTGGGCGCCGCGCCCCAAGGCCACGTCCAGCAAAAAGCCAGGCTCGCGCGGGAAGGGGTAGGGCTCGACTGCTTCGCGCTGGATCAAGCCAGCATTGCCCATGGACGTTTCTTGTCCCGGCGCACGCCGATCCACCAGCACCACATCGAACCCGCGTTGCTGCAAATGCAATGCGGTGCAGGTGCCGACCATGCCCGCGCCCAAAACAAGAACCGATGAAGCCATACCGATGAATACCGCTTGTTCAACAATGTTGGAAGAGCGCTGACATGACCCGAAAAGCGCCGCTTTGCAGCAGTATAGAGACGATGACAGCCCCGCCAATTGGCAAAAACCAGACCCAAAAAAACCGCTGGCAAGGGCAACGCAAGCGACTGCAACCGCGGGTCTGGCCTGTTAGGGTTGTGGTTCTATGGACTGGAGTTTGAACATGAAACACCTCGGATTTGACACCACGGCCGCAGGACAGACGGCACGGCGCTCTTGGCTTTTGGCCTGCGCTGGCTTGCTGGCGGGGCTGTATGGCTTGCAGGCCAACACCGCCCTGGCCCAAGAATTCCCGCCCAAAAAGAACGTCACCATGGTGGTGGGCTTTGTGGCGGGCGGTGCGGCCGACATGGGTGCGCGCATCATCGCCAAGCGCTTGGGCGAAAACCTGGGCATTTCGGTCACCGTGGAGAACAAAGCCGGTGCTGGCGGCAACATCGCGCACCAGTTCACCGCCAGCGGCCCAGCCGACGGCAGTGTCTTGTTGTTGGGCTCCGTTGGGCCCTTGGCCATTGCGCCGCACATGATGAAACTGCCTTACGACCCCGTCAAGGATTTGGCGCCTCTGACCATGGCCGTTAACTTTCCGAACGTGCTGGTGGTCCACGCCGGTGCGGGCATCAAGACGTTTGCAGAATTTTTAGCCAGTGCCCGCAAGAGCCCAGGCACGATCACTTTCGCCTCCACCGGACCCGGCTCTGCGTCGCATCTGGCGGGTGAATTGGTCAATGACATGGCCAATCTGGACACCGTGCACGTCCCTTACAAAGGGGGCGCAGCGGCGCTTCAAGACGTACTGGGTGGCCGTGTGACCGGTTGGTACGCCACGATGGCCACCGCAGCCCCACACATTGAGGCGGGCAAACTGATCCCTCTGGCCAGCACAGGCGCGCAACGTGTGGCCAGCCTGCCCAGGGTGCCGACCATCGCTGAGTCGGGCTTGACCGGCTTCAACGCCACCAACTGGTACGCGTTTGTGGCGTCTTCCAAAGTGCCCAAGCCGCTGCTCGACCGATGGAACACCGAGCTGGTCAAAGTCTTGACCACACCCGAGGTGGTCGACCAGCTCAACAAGCACGGCTTGACGCCCATGCCAGGCAGCCGCGATGAGTTGGCACGCTACATGGCCGCCGACACGGCCATGTGGGGCCGGGTCATCCGTGAGCGCAAGATCGTGGCCGAGTGAGTGCGTCGATCAACCCGTCAGCCTTGTGAAAAGAATGCCATAAGCGCTTGGCTACAATATGCGCATTCTTGTTTCGGGGTACCCCATGTCTGCTCACAACGACTCTCACACATCTGACGATCCCGTGGAAAACGTGGTCAAGCACATTCCCGTGGTCATTCCAGCCGCCGGTGCGGTGCTGATTTTCTTGCTGGCTTTCATCGCCATTTTCATGGCCTGAAGCTTTTTGAAGTCGGTGGTGCGCTGATCGCTCAGCTGCACCCTTCAAAAGAAAACCCGCAACAGCGCAAGCTTTGCGGGTTTTGTTTTGTGCGCTCCAGCAGGATGCGCACCGCCACAGCACGGCCAGAGGCGGGTCTGGATCGGGCCTGGGGATGTGGCTTGGCTACAACGGCCGCCGCCGTGCGAAGCGCACCACGGTCACGCCAGCCCGGGCCTGTCGCACCGAAGGCATGACCAGCACGCAGTCGTCATAAGGCGTGGTGACTTGCTCGCCATCGTTGTCACCAATCACCGTGCCCGCCTTGGGGATGCATTCCAGTCCCTTGAACGGCTCGGTGAAACGGAACTTTTCGCTGCGCGCCACCACCGGTCCGGTCACTTCGAGGGCCCACTGCTGTTGGGCGTCGGCCTGTCTCCAGCCGGGCAATGCGGCCTGCAAGGCAGCGGCCGAGAGCACGCCCGACACCTCCAGGAAGCGGATGCTCAGGTCGCGCGCCACATCGCGGCTGGCCGGGTCGCCATGAAAGCCGCATTCGATCAGCAGCGAGCGCGTCCCGGGTGCCTCGTCATCGGGCAGACCCAGACGACCGTAATCGCGCATGCGCACACCATCCTTGTGCCCGGCATCGACCACGATGTGGACCGGGTTGGCAAGCTCGCGTGCCAGTTGCAGGTTGCGTGGATGCATACCGGTCAGCAGCAGCGGCGCGCCAGGTTCGTGCATGGAATGCAGGTCCAGCACCCAATCGGCCTTTTGCACCCAAGGGGCGAGCTCGGCCACGCGCTGGCGCTCGAGCGTGCGAGGTTCGGCGATGCGCTCGTCCATCCATTGGCGGTTCATGTCTTCGTCGACAAAACGCGATGCATCATGGTTCGCTTCGTCAAAGCGCTCGAATGCACGCAGGTTGGCAAACACCAGGGTCAGCTGACCCTCCGCAGGGCGAACACCCGCCTCCAGCAAGCCCTTGAGCGCCCATGCGCCACACAGTTCGTTGCCGTGGATGAGGGCGCTGATCAGGACGTGCCGACCGGGTTGTCCCGAATCGAAGTGCCAAACGCCTTCGGTGCCGGTATTGCCCTGGCGCCACATCGAGATGTCGGGGCAGGGCAGATCGAATTGAAGCGGTGTCATTCGCGGATCTTTGCAAAGTCAACGATGCGCTGGTACTTGGCCGTTTCATCGCGCAGGAACTTGTTCATGTCCACCGCGCCTTGGGCCACGGCCGAGCCGGAGGCTTCAAGCTTGCTGCGCAACTCGGGGTTTTGCAGGGCATCGACCAGACCTTTTTTCAGTTTGGCAGCAATCGGCTCTGGCAGCTTGCCAGGGCCCATCAGGACAAACCAGGTGCTGATGTCGGTGTTCTTCAGGAGCGGGTGCTCGGCCAATGCGGGAATGTCAGGGGTGACCTTCGATCGGTTCTTTTCGGTGGTGCCCAAGGCCACCACCTTGCCGCTGCGGATGTGGGGCAAACCACTGGAGAGCACGAACACGCCAACCTCCAAGTTGTTGCCGATCACGTCCGTGGCCAGCGGGGCCACACCGCGGTAAGGGATGTGGGTCATGAAAATACCCGCTTGTTCCTTGACCATTTCACCGGCCAGGTGCAATGAAGTGCCCACGCCCGAGCTGCCATAGCTGAAGCGGCCCGGATTGGACTTGGCCAACTTGATGAACTCATCGGTGTTTTTCACGCCCATCTTGGGCGATGTCACCAACACCAAGGGCTGCGAGGCGATCAGCCCAAGGGGGGTGAAGTCCTGCCAGCTGTACTTGATGGTGGACGAGACCAGCCTGTTGATGGCCACTTCGTTGTTGGCGCCCACCAACAGGGTGTAGCCGTCAGGGGCCGCATTGAGCACCTTTTGCGCACCGATGGCACCGCCGGCACCACCGATGTTCTCGACCACGACCGTGGCGTTCAAGCTCTTGGCCAGGGCGGCGGCCACCACGCGCCCGGTCAGGTCGGTGCTGCCGCCCGGCGGGTAACCGACCACGATGGTGATGGGCTTGGAGGGGTAATTGTCGGTCTGGGCATGGGCCAAGGGGCTGACGGCGGTCAGGGTGCAGGCCAGGAGACCCAAGATGCGTCGCGCGGCGTTGGTGTTCATTGCAAGCTCTTTCATGATTGGAACAAAAAGCCATTGTCTCTGAGTCAGGCCCTTTTGCATGTCAAGTGGGGCAACATGGTTCGCTTTTTCGGCACCTCAGGCCGGGGGGCCTGCCAAACCTGTCAGGTGGTGCGCACCGGCATGATGTGCAAGGCACCCGGCGCGATCTGCAGCTGAACCCAGCCGCCAGAACCGACCTGCAAACGTTGCAGCAGGCGACTGGTCAGGTTCAATGTGATGGTTTGGCTGGGCAAAGCTTCGGGCCTGAGCGTGCACAAACTGATTTCACCCAGCGACAAAACCTCCAGCAACTGGCAGCGCAAGCGGGTGTGGCCCGGCTCCTCCAGGCTGGGCAAATCGCCATCGGCCAGCACATCGACCTCTTCACCGTTCATCACCCAGGTCACTGGCGTGTCATCGTCAATCTTGTTTTTATCGACCACCGGCAAATCGACATGGCATTCAGGATGGCTTGCATCGGTCCAGCGCAAACGAGCCCAGCCGGGTTGGTCCTTGAAAAAGCGCCCTTCAAAGTGGTTTTGAATGCCCACCAACTCGGCCACACGGGCGTTGCGCGGGCTGGCGAACACACGGGCCGGTTCACCTGTTTGGAGGGTCTGGCCCGCGTCCACAATCACCACCCGATCGGCCAAGCGGCGGGCCTCGGCCAAATCGTGCGTGACCAGCACCATGGGCACCGATACTTTTTGGCGCAAAGCCGCCAACTCGCGGTACAGCGTCTGCCGTGTGGGTGCATCCACCGCAGAAAACGGTTCGTCCAACAACAAAACACCTGATAAGTGGGCGGGGCTTGAAGCCGATGCGTCCATGGGCGTGGGCATGACCCGCACCAAGGCACGCGCCAACGCCACGCGCTGCTGTTGACCGCCAGACAGTTGCGCGGGTCTGCGCGCACTCAGGTCGGCCAAGCCCAGTCGCGACAGCAAGGCCTGCACATCCGCACTTGTCCAACCTGCGCCTGCTGCCAGCGACACATTGGCGTGGGCTGTCATGTGCGGAAACAAAGCGTACTGCTGGAACACCAAGCCCGCCCGGCGCTGCTGCGGGCTGAGCTGCACGCCCGCTGCCGTGTCCAGCCAAGCCTGTTCCCCCACCCGAATATGGCCTTGCACATCGGCCGGCGTCCACAGACCGGCAATGGCGCGCAACATGCTGGTTTTGCCACTGCCGGACGGCCCGACCAAGGCCACCAACTCGCCCGCGCCGCATTCAAATTCAGCGGCCAGCCGGATCGGACTGGCCGAGCGCAATTGCACCTGTAAACCGGTCATCAGCGCTCCTGCAGGGCGCGGCCGCGTTGGCCCACCCGGTCAAAGGCCAACACCAAGGTCAGCGCCAACAAGGAAACACCCACCAGCGCCAGCGCCATCACATGGGCAGACTGCAAGTCCATGCCCTGCACCTTGTCGTAGAGCGAGACCGACAAGGTACGGGTCTCGCCCTCGATGTTGCCACCCACCATGAGCACCACGCCAAATTCACCCAGGGTGTGCGCCACCGTGAGCGCCATGCCGGCCAACAAGCCAGGCCAAGCCAGTGGCAACTCGATGCGCCAAAACGTCTGCCAGCTTGACAAGCCTGACACCCAAGCCGCCTCGCGCAGGCTGTGCGGGACCGCTGCAAATGCACGTTGAATCGGTTGCACCATGAAGGGCAGGTTGACCAAGACGCTGACCAACAGCAGGCCTTCTAAAGTGAACACCAAGCGAATATCAGAGGTCGCCAGCCACGCGCCCAGCGGACTTCCTTGACCAAA
This sequence comes from Limnohabitans sp., assembly GCA_044360575.1. GTDB lineage: Bacteria > Pseudomonadota > Gammaproteobacteria > Burkholderiales > Burkholderiaceae_C > Limnohabitans_A. The sequence continues at coordinate 6,519 of JBIKKE010000099.1, forward strand.
GGCCACCAAAAAATAAAAGCCAATGACTGTGGGCGGCAACAGCAAAGGCAACAACAACAAGGCCTCGACCACGGGCCGCCCGGCCCAAGCGGTGACCGCTAGCCAACGGGCCAAAGCCAAACCCACCGGCAACAAGACCAAAGTGGTCAAGACAGCCAATGTCAAGGAAACGTGGAGAGCGGACCAATCCATGGTTTAGTGCGTGGTGCAGTGTGGCTGTTAAAAAAGTCGGGTTTCAGGTGGCCTTGCTGGCTCAAGGAGCTAGGATTATTGCGGCAAGGCATAACCGTGGCGCACAAAGACCGCTTGCGCTGGCGAGCTGAGCAAAAACCGGTGCCAACCCACCGCCGCAGCAGAGGCCCCTTGCAACAACACCATGCGCTGGTGCAAAGGCGAATGTTCATGGATTGACAAAGGAAGGACTTGCAAAGCGCTGGCGATTTCGGGGGCCTTGGCCAAGGCCAGAGCAGTGATGCCGGCCTGCGCTGCACCCGTGGCGACGAACTGGGTGGCTTGGCCAATGTTGTCGCCCAACACTTTGCTCGCAGCCGGCAAAGGCCCAACGCCTGCGTGCATCAAGGCCTCCTCGGCGGCCACGCCATAGGGGGCCAGCGCTGGGTTGGCGATGGCGAATTTGTCGCCCGTCTTCATCGCTCGGACCACCGCTGCCAAGCCTTGGCGCAGTGGCAATGCTGAATTTTTAGGCACCACCAAGGCCAATTGGCCCATGGCGTAGCGCTGTCCGGCGTCCAGCGTCCGGCCTGCTTTGACCAACTCTGCCACCCAAGCTTCGTCCGCCGAGACGAACTGTTCAACGGGCAGCCCTTGCAGTATTTGCCGCGCCAAATTGCCCGAAGCGCCCAAGTTGACATCCACCTGAACGCCTGTTTGTTGCCTGTAAAGAGCCGTCAAGTCAGCAAGTACGAACTTTAGGTTGCTGGCTGCAGCCACCTTGATCCGGGTTTGCGCCAAAGCCCAGGATGGCCCAAGCAAAGCCACCGACAGTGCCCCCATAAAGCCCAAGCAACGCCGCCGCTGGCGCGCCATTGGCACGCGAGCACCTCGCATACTTTCATGATTATTTTGCATAGATATAAAGGGGTTTTCGGCCAATCTGACAAGCAAGAAACAGGCGGTCTCCCTAAAATCGAGACCCTGCTGGCGACCCGTCCATGTCCAGCGCTCAGTATCTCAGCACACAAGCCGTTTTTCCAAAATTCCCTCCCAGGGCTTTTGGAAAAACGATTTTTAAACTTTGGAGCTTTCCCCATGAATTCACCCGCGATGCAGGGCCTGAACCTGAACACGCCCGCCTATGTCAAGAACGCTAAATTGATCGCCTGGGTGGCCGAGATGGCAGCCCTGTGCAAACCCGCCAACATTTACTGGTGCGACGGCTCCCAAGAAGAATACGATCGCCTGTGCGCCGAACTGGTGGCTGCGGGCACCTTCAAAAAGCTCAACCCCGCCAAGCGCACCAACTCTTATTTGGCTTGGTCCGACCCGTCGGACGTGGCCCGCGTGGAAGACCGCACTTACATTTGCTCTGCTCAAAAAGAAGACGCCGGCCCCACCAACAACTGGATGGACCCAGCGCAAATGCGCGCCACCCTGAACCCCTTGTTTGACGGTTGCATGGCTGGCCGCACGATGTATGTGGTGCCTTTCTCGATGGGCCCTTTGGGTTCGCACATCAGCCACATCGGCATCGAATTGAGCGACAGCGCTTATGTGGTCGTCAACCAAAAAATCATGACCCGCATGGGCAAAGCCGTGTACGACGTGCTGGGCACCGATGGTGAGTTTGTGCCTTGCATGCACACCGTGGGCGCGCCTTTGGCCGCTGGCGAAAAAGACAAAACCTCTTGGCCTTGCAACCCCAGCACCAAGTACATCGTCCACTTCCCAGAGACCCGCGAAATCTGGTCTTATGGCTCAGGCTACGGCGGCAACGCATTGCTGGGCAAAAAGTGCTTTGCGCTGCGCATTGCCTCCAACATGGGCAAAGACCAAGGTTGGTTGGCCGAGCACATGCTCATCTTGGGCGTGACCAACCCCGAAGGCAAGAAGTACCATGTGGCAGCGGCCTTCCCCAGCGCCTGCGGCAAGACCAACTTCTCGATGCTGGTTCCGCCTGCTGCGTTTGACGGCTGGAAAGTTACCACCATTGGTGACGACATCGCCTGGGTCAAGCCGCACACCGACGGCAAGATGTACGCCATCAACCCCGAAGCGGGTTACTTTGGCGTGGCCCCCGGCACCAACATGAAGACCAACCCCAACTGCATGTTGAGTCTGAACAAGGACGTGATCTTCACCAACGTGGCCCTGACGGATGACGGCGATGTGTGGTGGGAAGGCATGGAAAAGGACACCGGCAAGCTGCCCGACCATTTGATCGACTGGCAAGGCAAGGACTGGACCCCCCAGATCGCCAA
>JBIKKE010000100.1:0-8938 GCA_044360575.1 Limnohabitans sp.
CAAAGTCTTGATGACTTTGTCGCCTCAAGGAGCCATGCAGTTGGTGGTGCAGATCGACGAAAAGAACCTGCGCCTGATGGCGCTTGGGCAGCAGGCTCTGGCCTCGGCCGATGCCTACCCGCAGCAACCATTCAAGGCCCAAGTGGCTTACATCAACCCCGGCATCAATGCCCAGACCGGCGCGGTAGAAATCAAGCTGGATGTGCTGGAGCCCCAGCAGAACCTCAAGCAGGACATGACCGTGTCGGTGGACTTGGTGGTGGCACGCAAACCACAGGTGTTGGCGCTGCAGGCGGGCCGTGTCAACGAGATCAGCGGGGCCTCGCCCTGGGTGTGGCTGCTGCAGGCGGGCCATGCGGTGCGTCGCCCGGTGCGGCTGGGTTTGCGCGGTGGTGCGTGGGTGGAGATACTTGAAGGTCTTAGCGAGGGCGATGCCGTGATCACATCGCCCACTGCTTTGCGCGAAGGCCAGCGCGTGCGTGTTCAACCTTGATCGGGGCGCAGCATGTTCAAGCACTGGGTGCCGTTTGAGTGGATTGTGGCCATCCGCTTTTTGCGCGAAGGCCGATTGCAGACGGTGTTCATTTTGGTCGGCGTGGCGATTGGGGTGGGCGTGATCGTGTTCATGTCCGCGCTGATGGCGGGCTTGCAGAGCAACTTCATTGCACGGGTCTTGTCGGGGCAGGCGCACATTCAGCTTTTGCCGCCCAAAGAGGTCACGCGCAGTTTGCACGGGGTCATACCCGGCGAGGTGGCTGCGGCCATCGTGCAGCCGCCACTGCAAAGGCTCAAATCGATGGACCAATGGCAATCCTTGCTCACCACGGTGCGCGACATGCCCGATGTGGCCGTGGCATCGCCCGTGGTTGGTGGTTCGGCGCTGGCGGTGCGTGGCAGTGCCAGTCGCGCCATCAGCCTCACGGGGGTGGAGCCCGAGGGGTATTTCCAGATTGTCAAGCTGCCCGAAAAAATCGCGCGGGGCACGGCGCGCTTGATGGGCCAGGACATGCTGATCGGCACCGATTTGGCCAGCGACCTGGGCGTGGATGTGGGGGACAAGCTGCGCGTGGCCAATGCCGCAGGTGAGGCCACCAGCTTGACCATCAGCGGCGTGTTTGACCTGGGCAACAAAGGGGCCAATCAGCGCATCACCTTTGTGACGCTGCGCACCGCGCAAAGTTTGCTGGCCTTGCTGGGGGGTGTGACCAGCATCGAAGTCACGGTGCGCGATGTGTATGCGGCCGAAGTCGTCGCCCAGCGCATTCAGGTGTTGACCGGAGTACAGGCCGAAAGCTGGATCAAAACCGGTGCGCAGTTTTTTGCGGCGGTGAGTGCGCAAAGCACCGCCAACACCGCGATCCGGTTTTTTGTGGGCTTGTCGGTGGCCTTTGGCATTGCCAGTGTGTTGGTGGTGTCGGTGGTGCAAAAGTCGCGCGAGATCGGCATCCTGCGGGCCATGGGCATTTCACGCGGTCAGGTGCTGCGCGTGTTTTTGCTGCAAGGTGGTTTGCTGGGCTGGGGGGGTGCGGTGCTGGGCTGCGTGGTGGGCGCATTGGGCTTGGTGCTGTGGCAGCGCCTGGCTTTGAATGCCGATGGCACGTCGCTGTTTCCGCTGGTGCTCGACCCGGTGCTGTTTGCGGTGGCGCTGGGTTTGGCCACGCTCACGGGCCTGGCGGCGGCTTATGCACCGGCCTTGCGGGCGGCCCGTTTGGACCCGGTGGAGGCGATCCATGGCTAGCTCGGATGTGGTGGTGGGCCTGCAGGGTGTGCGCAAGGCCTTCAACGTGGGCACCGGTATCGAGACCGAGGTGCTGCACGGCATCGACTTGACGCTTTACCGGGGCGACTTTTGCGCGGTGATGGGGCCATCGGGCTCGGGCAAGAGCACCTTGCTCAACATCATTGGTTTGCTGGACAGGCCTACTTCGGGCTTGCTGCAGATGGCGGGCGAAGAAACCACGCTGCTGGCCGATCAGGCCCTGACGCGTTTGCGCGGGCACCACATTGGCTTTGTGTTCCAGTACCACCACCTGATCTCGGCCTTTACCGCACTCGAGAACGTGATGATGCCCATGCTGGGTGCGGCTGGTTTTCCGAACCCCGAGATGCGCGAGCGGGCCGAGGCCCTGCTGGAGAGCGTGGGCCTGACGCCCTGGAAAAACAACATGGCCAACAACATGAGTGGCGGCCAGCAGCAAAGGGTGTCTTTGGCGCGGGCTTTGGCCATGAACCCGGCTTTGCTGCTAGCCGATGAACCCACGGGCAACTTGGACACCCAAAGTGCCGATGCGGTGTTTGCGTTGCTGCGTCGCATCAACGAGGCGCAGGGCACCACCGTGCTGCTGGTGACGCACAACCCACAGCTGGGCCAGCGCTGCGACAAGACCATCCAGGTGGTGGATGGCCTGATCCAGACTTAGGCCTTTGTGGCTTTTTCGGCTTGTGCCGCAATGCCTTGCAGTTGCGCGGCTGTCAGGCGGTTGCCGTGCTGGCTGACCACCGCAGCGGCTGCGCGGTTGGCCAATGCGGCCGCTTGCGCCGGGCTTTGGCCGTGGGTGATGCCGTACAAAAAGGCGCCGGCAAACATGTCGCCTGCGCCATTGGTGTCCACCGCCTTGGTGGGCACGGCGGGCACTTCGATGCGCTGGGTGCCTTGTACGACGATGCAGCCCTTGGGGCCACGCGTCAGGCAGACGGTTTTGGCCAGCGCCGACAGCTGGCCAATGATGGTGTCCAGGTCGGTGCTGCCGCACCAGGTTTGCGCTTCTTCTTCGTTGGCAAACAAATAGTCCAAGCCGTCGCCGATCATGGCTTCGAGGCCTGCGCGGCAAAAGTTGATCATGCTGACATCGCTGAGCGTCAGCGCCGTGGCCACTTGGTTTTCGATGGCGATTTGGCGGCCTTGGACGGCGGCTTCGAGGCCCGTAGGCGAGGCGGCCAGGTAGCCTTCCATGTAATAGATTTTTGACTTGGCGATGTCTTGCGGGTGCAAGGCCGTGGCGTCCAGCTGGGATGTCGCACCCAAAAAGGTGCACATGCTGCGCTCTGCGTCGGGCGTGACCAGCACCATGCAGCTGCCTGTCTGGCCAGCAGTTGGGCGGGTGTGGGTCAGATTGCTTGCCACGCCGTTGGTTTGCAGGTCTTGCGTGTAGTAGGCGCCCAACTCGTCGTCGGCCACCCGGCACGAATAAAACGCCTTGCCGCCCAATTGGGCCAGTGCCACCACGGTGTTGCCGGCCGAGCCACCGCCTGTGCGGCGGGCGTGCAGACCTTGCACATGGGTGAGCAGTTCGGCGCGTTGGGGGGTGTCGATCAGCGTCATGTGCCGCTTGCTCACGCCCATGGTGTTCAGCAAGGCGTCAGAGACTTCGTATTCGGTGTCGACCAAGGCGTTGCCGATGGCGTAGAGGTGGTAGTGGGACATGACGGGCTTCAAAAATGAAAAACACCGAGTTTAGCGGTGGCTCACATCAAGCCTTGCTCCGCCATGGACAAGGCCTGTCCTTGACCCACGATGATGTGGTCGAGCACCCGCACATCCACCAGCGCCAAAGAGGCTTTGAGGGTTTGGGTCAGGTGCTCATCGGCCCGGCTGGGCTGCACCGAACCGCTGGGGTGGTTGTGCGAGAGCACCACCGCAGCGGCTTGGTGGTGCAAGGCGCGCAGAACCACTTCACGCGGGTAAACGCTGGTTTGGCTGAGCGTGCCGCGAAAAAGCTCCTCCATGGCCAGCATGCGGTTTTGGTTGTCCAGAAACAGCACGGCAAAGACCTCATGGTTTTTGTGGGCCAGTTGCAGCTGCAGGTATTGTTTGACGGCGCCGGGCGTGTGAAAAGCCTCGCGCTCTTTGAGGCGCTGGCTGAGCGCCCGGCGCGCCAGCTCGAACACAGCCAACAACTCGGCCTGTTTGGCGGGTCCCAATCCTTTCACCATCTTGAGCGAATGCACCGATGCATTGAGCAAGCCGGCGATGCCGTCTGGCCCAAGCAGCTCTTCGGACAGCTGGAACACGTTTTTGCCCGCCATGCCGGTGCGCAGCAAGATGGCCAAAAGCTCCACGTCGCTCAGGGCCTGCGGGCCTCGGGCGAGCAGTTTTTCGCGCGGCCGCGCGTCGGCCGGTAAGTCTTTGATGCTCATGCTTTGCCCCTCCCTGGAGCGGCCTTCGGTCCTGCTTATCCCCTTGGCGGGGACAGCTTGGCCGGGCTTTTTACAATAGTGGCTTCTTTATGCCCGTTTGGCCGCATGTGCGGCATTCCAGAAAACCCTTATGTCCATTGTCGAACCCGCCTCTTTCTTGACGCTTCACTACCGCCTGGCAGGGCCACAGGGGGACATCATCAACACTTTCAACGAAAAGCCCGCCACCATGTCGCTGGGTTCGGGCACCTTGTCGCCTGCCCTGGAGCAGCGTTTGCTGGGTCTGGCTGAAGGAACGCGGGTAGTGATGGAGATTCCGGCGGGGGAGGCTTTTGGTGACCGCATCGCGGACATGCAGCAGTGGGTGGCGCGCAAGCTGCTCAGTGAATTGGGCGATCCGACCGAAAAATACGCGGCAGGCGATGTGGTGCAATTTCCCACACCCGATGGTCTGGGCTCATATGCGGGAACAGTTTTGCAAGTGAACGAGGAGGGCGCGGTTTTGTTTGACTTTAACCACCCCTTGGCCGGTCAGCCTGTGACCTTTGAAGTTGAACTGATTGGAGTGCTGTGATGACGTCTGAAGTGCTTTTGGCCGAGCCGCGTGGCTTTTGCGCCGGGGTGGACCGTGCGATCGACATCGTCGAGCACGCCCTCACCAAGTTTGGTCGCCCGATTTATGTGCGCCACGAAATCGTGCACAACACCTACGTGGTCAATGACTTGAAAGAAAAAGGTGCGATCTTCATCGAAGAACTGGCCGATGTACCGCCCGGCGCGACCTTGATTTTCAGTGCGCATGGCGTGAGCCGGGCGATCCAGGATGAGGCTGAGCGACGCGGTTTCCGTATTTTTGACGCCACCTGCCCACTCGTGAGCAAGGTGCATGTGGAGCTGGCCAAGCTGCATAAAGAAGGTTATGAATTCATCATGATCGGGCACAAAGGCCATCCCGAGGTGGAAGGCACCATGGGCCAGCTCGACAGCGGCATCCACTTGGTGGAAGACGTGGAAGACGTGGCGAAGGTACAGCCCAGTCAAACCGAGTTGTTGGCGGTGGTCACGCAAACGACGCTCAGCGTGGACGATGCGGCCGAGATTGTGGCGGCCGTTAAAGCGCGCTTTCCGCAGGTGCGCGAGCCCAAGCAACAAGACATTTGCTATGCCACCCAAAACCGCCAAGACGCCGTCAAACTGATGACGCCGTTGGTCGACGTCGTGATCGTGGTGGGCAGCCCCACCAGCTCCAACAGCAACCGTTTGCGCGAGCTGGCCGACCGCTTGGGTACGCCCGCCTACATGGTGGACACAGCGGCCGATTTGCAGGAAGCCTGGTTTGCTGGGACGCAAAAAGTGGGCCTGACCGCAGGCGCATCGGCCCCAGATGTGCTGGTGCAAGAGGTCATTGCCCGCTTGCGGGCGCTGGGCGCTGTGTCTGTGCGAACACTCGATGGCATTCAGGAAACCATCAAGTTTCCAATGCCCAAGGGTTTGAAGCTGGATGGCGCTGAGAACCCATAACCCGGCTCACTACAATCCCCCCATGCTTGATATTGTTCTCCTCCGCAAAGATCTGGACGCTGCCGTTGCGCGTTTGCAGACCCGTAAAAATCCCCAACTTTTTCTGAATGTGGACGCTTTCCGCGCTTTGGAGGGCGAGCGCAAAACGCTGCAGACCCGCACCGAAGAACTGCAAAGCCAGCGCAACAGTTTGTCCAAGCAAATTGGCATGCTCAAAGGCAAAGGCCAGCACGCCGAGGCCGATGCCGTGATGGCGCAAGTGGGGGCGATCAAGGAAGAGCTCGATGCTTCGGCCCAGCGCTTGGAAGTGCTTCAGGCCGAACTGCAAGACCTGCTGTTGGCGGTGCCCAATTTGCCGCATGAGAGCGTGCCGGTGGGCGCCGGTGAAGAAGGCAACGTCGAGGTGCGTCGCTGGGGCACTGTGCGCAGCTTTGATTTCGAGCTCAAGGACCATGTGGACATCGGCGAAAAGTTGGGTCTGGACTTTGAAACCGGCACCAAGCTGACCGGTTCGCGCTTCACTTTCATGCGCGGCCCAGTGGCGCGTTTGCACCGTGCGCTGGCGCAGTTCATGCTGGATGTGCAGACCTCAGAGCACGGTTACACCGAGTGCTACACGCCCTACATCGTGAATGCCGACACGCTGCGCGGCACGGGCCAGCTGCCCAAGTTCGAGGCCGATTTGTTTGCTGCCAACAAGGGCGGCCAAGAGGGCGAGGAAAGCCAGGCGCTATATTTGATCCCCACCTCCGAAGTGACGCTGACCAACGTGGTTCGCGACGAAGTGTTGGCCGAGAGCGATTTGCCGATCAAGCTGACGGCGCACACCCCGTGCTTTCGGTCGGAGGCGGGCAGCGGCGGCCGCGATGTGCGCGGCCTGATCCGCCAACACCAGTTTGACAAAGTCGAGATGGTGCAGATCGTGCACCCCGAACACAGCTACGAAGCGCTGGAAGCCATGACTGGCCATGCTGAAGCCATTTTGCAAAAGCTGGGCCTGCCTTACCGCGTCATGAGTCTGTGTACCGGCGACATGGGCTTTGGTGCCAGCAAGACCTATGATCTTGAGGTTTGGGTGCCTGCACAAAACACCTACCGCGAGATCAGCTCGGTGTCCAACTGCGAGGCTTTCCAAGCGCGCCGTTTGCAGGCACGCTTCAAGAACGCGCAAGGAAAAAACGAGTTGGTGCACACCTTGAACGGCTCGGGCTTGGCCGTGGGCCGTGCGCTGGTGGCGGTGCTCGAGAACTACCAAAACGCCGATGGCTCGGTCACGGTGCCTGAGGCGTTGAGGCCCTACATCGGCGGCTTGGAGACGCTGTCGGCCTGATAGAATATTGGCTTCGACAAACGAAACCGAATCAGGAGAGGTGGCAGAGTGGTCGAATGTACCTGACTCGAAATCAGGCGTAGTGGCAACACTACCGAGGGTTCGAATCCCTCCCTCTCCGCCAGAACAAAGACCTCAAACCTGCTCAGCAGGCCTTTAGGCAGCCTCAGGCCCCGCACACGCGGGGCTTTTTGTTGGGTGTTCCTGATCAGTTTCCTCCCCAGGGTCCCGGCGTGAATGGCGCGCATGGCTGGCGGGACATGCAGGCCCGCAGGGTGTCACCCATCAGGCGAATACGGGAAGTCCCGTGAAGTTGTGCGCGAACACTGCACGCCCTTCGCGAGTACCGGTCATATAGTTCAAATCTGCAAGTTGCATACGGCGATCGAATTCGCTTTGGCCCGGAAATTGGTGGACCATCGTGCACAGGCCCGCCGAAAACCGCTGGACCAACCACATGCGTTCGAGGCAGGTGTCGGCGTAGCGGTCTAGCCAGCGTTCATCATGACGTTTGTAGTGTTCCACCAACGAGCGGCCAAGCACCTTGATGTCCGCCATCGCAGAGTTCAAGCCCTTGGCGCCTGTGGGGGGAACAATGTGTGCCGCATCGCCGGCCAGGAACAAGCGGCCAAAGCGCATGGGTTCGCAGATGAAACTGCGCATGGCGGTGACTGCTTTTTGCGTGATGCGACCTTCGTTGATGGGGGGCTGTCCATCGACATCGAGCCGCTTGTGCAAGGCCGCCCAGATGCGATCGTCTGACCAGTTGTCGGGGCTGTCGTCAGGTTCGCACTGCAAATACAGGCGGGTGACCTCGGGTGTGCGAATGCTCATCATGGCAAAGCCATCGGGATGGCAACCCCAGGTGATGTCTTGGATGGCTGGTGGTGCGTCAGACAAAATGCCCAGCCATCCAAAGGGGTAAACACGGTCATAAAGCCGCAGCTTGTTGTGAGGGATGGCGCTGCGACTGATGCCCCGAAAGCCGTCGCATCCCGCAACGAAATCGCAGGACAATTCGAGTGGCTGGCCTTCGGACTCGAAATGGATGATGGGTCGATTGCTCTCTAGGCCTTTGATATGCGTGACAGGTGCATCATAAAAAATTTGGGAACCGGCCTCTTCGCGGACTCGCATCAGGTCGGCCACCACTTCGTGCTGTGGATAGACCCAGGCGCTTTTACCGCCCGATGCCTCGTGGAAGTCCAGCCGATGAGAGCGGTTGTTGAAGCGAAAATCCAGCGCATGTTGTTCAAGTGCCAGTCGGTCCATGCGATCACCCAGGCCGACCTCGCGCATCATCTCAACAGTACCCTGTTCTAGCACCCCGGCGCGAAGACGGGAGCGCACATGATCTTGTTGCGAGCGTTCAATGATGACCGACTCGATGCCCTCTAGGTGCAGCAGGTGCGAAAGCATCAAGCCTGCTGGGCCCGCGCCAATGATGCCAACTTGTGTCCGTATCACGGGCAGTCCTCCAGGGTGATCATCCTCATGCCGGTTGTCATCGACGCGTGGCCATACCAGTTAATTTTTTGCGAGCTTGGTGTGACAATGCGTGTCATCAGTCGCTCGCCAAGACCTTGCAGGTTGGAAAAAACCAGTATCCTCCTCTTATAAAGACCATGCGTCAAAGGAAGTCTTGAATGTCGATTGCCTCACCCTTGGAGGTTGATGAGGTCCTCGATGCCCGACTGAATGTCTCTCTGGCGCAAGCCACCTGTTTGATTTCGAAATGCAAAAAACTATGAGAAGCCCTATCCTGATCGTCGCCTTTTTGGCATTGCCCTTGTTGCAAGGTTGCACCGTGCTGGCCATTGCAGATGTGGCGGCGTCGACCGTGATTTATGGCGTCAAGACGGCGGTCAATGTGGTCGATGCGGTCACGCCGGACATCATCAATCGGGACAAAGACAAAAGCAAAAAGTAGGGTTGAGCTGGAGTCAGGCT
>JBIKKE010000101.1:0-8845 GCA_044360575.1 Limnohabitans sp.
GTCAGAACGACGTGGCAGCCCTGTTCCGTTCCACCGCTGAAGGTGAGACAGGTCACGCCCACGGTCACCTGGAGTTCCTGGAGCAATCCGGCGACCCAGCCACTGGCATGCCCATCGGCCCGACACGAGACAACCTGGCTTCGGCTGTGGCTGGCGAAACCCACGAGTACACCGACATGTACCCTGGCATGGCCAAGACCGCACGCGAAGAAGGTTTCGACGAAGTCGCTGACTGGTTCGAGACCCTGGCCAAGGCTGAGCGTTCACACGCCAACCGCTTCCAGAAAGCTTTGAACGAAATGGTGGATTGATTTCCCCTGTTTCTTCAGCCCGCTGCGCTGAAAGGTGCAGCGGGTTTTTCTCAGGGCTCTGGCTGCAGAGTCTTCAGAAAAACCCCACAAAATTCCCAATGGAGCACCTCATGGCCAAAGAAGGCAACCTCGAAGCCCCCACCCGTCACGCGCTGGCTTGGGAGACCCCTGACTTCTACAACGAAGAAAAGTGCTTTGACGAGTTGGAGCGCATTTTTGACATCTGCCATGGCTGCCGACGTTGCGTGAGCTTGTGTGGCTCTTTCCCTACCTTGTTTGACCTGGTGGACGAGAGCAGCACCATGGAAGTCGATGGCGTGGACAAGAAGGATTACTGGAAAGTGGTGGACCAGTGCTTCATGTGCGACCTGTGCTACATGACCAAGTGCCCCTACACACCACCGCACGAGTGGAACTTGGACTTTCCGCACACCATGCTGCGGGCCAAGGCCATCAAGTTCAAAAAAGGCGAAGTGGGCGCGGCTGAAAAGTTTCTGGCCTCCACCGACACACACGGTTCTTTCGCGGGTATTCCGATCGTGGTCCAAGCCATCAACGCCATCAACAAAACCGAAACGGCGCGCAGCGTCATGGAAAGCGTGGCCGGCGTGGACAAAAACGCTTGGTTGCCTTCTTTGGCGACCAAAAAGTTCCGTTCCAGCGCCCCGGATGCCCTGTCGGTGAAAGTGGTGGACGGCGAGAAGACCCCTGGCAAAGTGGCGATCTATTCCACTTGCTACATCAACTACAACGAACCCGGCATTGGCCACGACCTGCTGAAGATCCTCGACCACAACGACATCCCGTATGTGCTGGTCGAGAAAGAAAAATGCTGCGGCATGCCCAAACTGGAGCTGGGCGATCTGGATTCAGTCAAGGACTCCAAGGAAGCCAATATTCCGGTGCTGGCCAAGTACGCCAAAGACGGCTTTGCCATCATGGCAGCGGTGCCCAGCTGCGCGCTGATGTTCAAGCAAGAGATTCCGCTGATGTTCCCCGATTGCACCGACACCCAGTTGGTCAAAGAAGCGATGTGGGACCCGTTTGAATACTTCATGGCCCGCAAGCGCGATGGCTTGCTAAAGACCGAGTTCCCGCAAAAGCTGGGCAATGTGAGTTACCAAATTCCTTGCCACGGCCGGGTGCAAAACATCGGCAAGAAGACCGAAGAAATGCTCAAGATGATCCCGGACACCGAGATCAACACCATCGAGCGTTGCTCGGGCCACGCCGGCACTTATGGTGTGAAAAAAGGCTCGCACGAGATGGCGATGAAGATCGGTAAGCCCGTGTTCAAAGCCATGGCCACCATGAAGGACGGCTCGAAGCCCGACTTTATTAGCTCGGACTGCCCGCTGGGCGGCCACCACATTGCCCAAGGCTTTGAGGTCAATGGTCTGGGCGCCCCCGAACTGAACCACCCCTTGACCTTGGTTCGCAAAGCCTACGGTCTCAAATAAGGAACACTGCCATGCAATTGACCGGAAAAATCACGCCCGAGACCCTGATGTCTTTGGAGGCCTACACCAAGTGGCGCAAGGTCCACAAACCCGAGGTGATCGCGCACCGCAAGCTTCGCAGCGTGCAGCTGGGCGAGCACATCAACATGCAGTTTGAAAGCGAAACCACCATTCGTTATCAAATCCAAGAGATGCTGCGAATCGAAAAAGTCTTCGAGGAAGAAGGCATCCTGCAAGAGATCGAGGCTTACGCCCCATTGGTGCCGGACGGCAGCAACTGGAAAGCCACCATGATGATCGAGTACACCGACATCAACGAACGCAAGCGCGAGTTGGCCAAACTGATTGGCGTGGAAGACCGCATGTTTGTCGAGGTCGAAGGCCATGGGCGCGTCTACGCGATTGCCGACGAAGACCTGGACCGTGAGACCGAAGAGAAAACTTCGGCGGTGCACTTCGTGCGTTTTGAGCTCAAGCCTGCCATGTGTGCGGCTGTGAAGGCCGGCGCTGGCGTCAAGATGGGTTGCGACCACACCCATTACCCCTCTCACATCGACATGTCCCCCGACACCCTGGCCAGCTTGGCAGGGGATTTGAAGTAAGGCCTTTGGCTTTATAGGCCCAGCAGCGCCGGGTTGCCACGACCACGGCGCAGCACTTCGGGCTCGCTGCCACTCATGTCGATGACGGTGGTGGGCTCGAGTGAGCAGGCCCCCGCATCGATGACCGCGCCCACCTGGTGCTCCAGCCGTTCGCGAATGTCTTCAGGGTCATTCAGCGGCGTGTCTTCTCCGGGCAGGATCAAGGTGGTGGCCAGCAAAGGTGCGCCGTGCAAGCTCAGCAATTCTTGCAGCACCTTATGTTCGGGCACGCGCAGGCCAATGGTTTTTCGCTGGGGGTGGCTTAGGCGACGCGGCACTTCCTTTGTGGCTTCCAAAATGAAGGTGAAGGGCCCGGGTGTAGCCTGCTTGATGGCACGAAACTGCTGGTTGTCCACCCGCGCGTAATTGGCCAGCTCACTCAGGTCGCGGCACAACAGAGTCAAGTGGTGTTTGTCGTCGATGGCCCGAATGCGGCGCAGTTGGTCTGCCGCGCTTTTGTCGTCCAGATGGCACACCAGCGCGTAACTGGAATCGGTAGGCACCGCCAACACGCGGCCTTGTTGGAGCAACTGCACAGCCTGCTTGAGCAGCCGAGTTTGCGGGTTGTCCGGGTGAACTGAGAAAAACTGGGCCATGGCTCGCTGAACTCAGATCATTGAACGCTGGGGCACAAGCCTGCGGCCTTGAGTCTCACAGAATCCGGTCGGTGAGCAATTCCCAAACTGGGGTCAATTGGCCTGGCAAGTAGGGCAGGGTGCCCAAGTCGATCCGGCTTTCGTCTGGGCTGTGAAAGTCGCTGCCGCGTGAGGCGGCCAAGTCGAACTCCAAAGCGGTTTCGGCATAGCGCACCGCTTCTGGCGATGAGTGGCTGCCGGTGATGACCTCCACACCACGGCCGCCGTGGGCTTTGAATTCACTGAACAAAGCGTATTCTTCGTTGGGTGTGAAGCCGTATCGGGCGGGATGGGCAATGACCGCAACACCACCGGCGTCACTGATCCATTGCACGGCTTCTTGCAAGCGTGCCCAGCGGTGCGGCACATAGCCGGGTTTGCCTTCGGTGAGGAATTTGCGAAACACCTCTGAGGTGTCGCTGCACACCCCGGTCTCGACCAAGTGACGAGCAAAGTGCGTGCGAGAAATCAGCTCAGGGTTGCCCACATACTGCAAGGCGCCCTCATAGGCGTTCAGGATGCCGACTTTGGCCAAGCCGTCTGACATTTCTTGGGCCCGTTCGCTGCGGCCACCGCGGGTGCGGCGCAAGCCTGCTACCAAAGCGGTGTTTTGGGCGTCAAACCCCAAACCCACAATGTGGACGGTTTGGTGGGCAAAGGTGACCGAGATCTCGGTGCCGGTCAGGTAGGGCAGCCCCAGTGCTTTGGCTGCGGCCATGGCCCGTTCTTGACCTGCTACTTCGTCGTGGTCGGTCAATGCCCACAGTTCGACGCCGTTGGCTTTGGCACGTTCGGCCAAGGCCTCGGGTGTGAGGGTGCCGTCGGACATGACGGAGTGGCAGTGCAGGTCGGCGTTGATCATGGGGCTCATTTTAGGCGCAGGCGGCGGTTCAAGAGTGGGTTGTGGGGTCTTGTGATCCCCTGACAAGGCTGCCAACAGCCCTGCAATTGTTCAGGCTGAAGCCTGTGGCCGATAATTCGCCCATGACCACCTTGCAGAATTTTGCGGAGCCCCAGCCATGGCATTGATGATCACCGACGAATGCATCAACTGCGATGTGTGTGAACCCGAGTGCCCCAATGAAGCGATTTATTTGGGCGAAGAAATTTACGAAATCAACCCGTCCAAATGCACCGAGTGTGTGGGGCATTTCGATGAACCTCAGTGCGTGCAGGTCTGCCCCGTGGCTTGCATCCCCGTGAATCCGCAGCACATCGAAAACCAAGAGTCTCTTTGGGCCAAATACCGCCGCCTGCAAGCGCATTGAGGCGCCAGACTCAGCCCTGAGCGTCGGGTTCGTTCGTGGGACTCGGCTCCGTCTTGGGGGGCTTGGGCAGTTTGGGCCTCGGGGGTTTGCTGGTGTGGATTTTGACCATGGCTTTTTCCATGTCGCCCGCCAAGAGCAAAGGCAAAGCGGTCAATGCCCGGAAGATGCTGTCATCGATGGCTTTGCGGTGTTCCAGCAGGGGCTTCTTCAAGACCCAGCTGACGACCTCGGCTTTGTCGCCGGGGTGGCCCACGCCAATGCGCAGTCGCCAATAGTCGGCTGTTCCCAGTTGGGCATGGATGTCGCGCAGGCCGTTGTGCCCAGCATGGCTGCCGCCGAGTTTGAGCTTGGCCTCGCCTGGCACGATGTCAAGCTCGTCGTGCGCCACCAAAATCTCTTGGGGCTGAATTTTGAAGAACCGGGCCAGAGCGCTGACCGACTTGCCCGACAGGTTCATATAGGTCTGGGGTTCCAGCAGCCACAGGTTCTGGCCGTTGACGGTGGTGCGAGCCACCAAGCCGTGGTAGCTGCGCTCGGGTACCAGTGACACTTTGAGCTCGCGGGCCACCGCGTCGATCCACCAGAATCCGGCGTTGTGGCGGGTGTCTTCGTATTCGTTGCCCGGGTTGCCCAGGCCGACTAGCAGTTTGATCATGGGGCTTGATTATCCGTGGTGCTGAATCAGCCGTTGCAAAGCATCGGCGCCATGCAAAAGGCCCGCTTGCGCGGGCCTTGAAGGTGCAGGGCTTTGCAGCCCAAGCGAGAAGATTACTTCTTGCCTTTGCCCTTGCCTTTGGCGTCCACAGGAGCGGCCACAGGTGCTGCCACCACTTCTTCGACAGGAGCGACCACGGACACGAGGACCGGGTTCTTCTTGCCGTGCGTTATGGCTTTGCAGCCAGCAGGCAAAGTGATGTCGTTCAGGTGGAGAGATTTACCCATAGTCAGGCCTTTCAAATCCACCGCGATGAATTCGGGCAGGTTGGCGGGCAGGCAAGCGACTTCGATTTCAGTGGCCACATGGGTGATCGTGCACTTGTCGGTCTTGACGGCTTCGGACTCGTCTTGGCCACTGTAGTGCAATGGCACTTTCATGTGCAATGTGGTGTTGGCATCGACACGTTGGAAGTCGATGTGCTGCACCAACTGCTTATAGGGGTGCATTTGGTAGTCACGCAGCAAGACTTTGGTGGTTTGACCGTTCAATTCCATGTCCAGAATCGAAGCGTGGAATGTTTCCTTTTTCAGGGCGTGCCACAAAGCGTTGTGGTCCAGCTCGATCAGTTGGGGGGCCGAAGTGGAACCGTAAACGATGCCAGGTGTGCGACCGGAATTGCGGAGACGGCGGCTCGCACCCGTACCCTGCTTAGCGCGCTCAAAAGCGACAAATTTCATACATTTCTCCTTCTAGGGTCCACCGCGACCAGCGCGACCCTGACTCAAAAAAGCCAGCCAGTCCACAAGGACGGCTGGCAGCTATTGGCCTCTTCCCGATCAGGCTTGATCGGAGAACAGGCTCATCACCGACTCACCGTGCGCAATCCGATGGATCGTTTCTGCGATCAGCGGAGCCACAGAGAGTTGGCGAATCTTGGAACACGCTGCGGCTTCGGCCGTCAGCGGGATGGTATTGGTGACCACGACTTCGTCGAGGGCCTCGCCCTTGGCGATGCGGTCGATGGCCGGACCCGAAAAAATCGGGTGTGTGCAATAGGCGTAAACTTTTTTGGCGCCACGCTCTTTGAGCACTTCGGCGGCTTTGACCAAGGTGCCTGCAGTGTCGATCATGTCGTCCATGATCACGCAGTTGCGGCCATCGATCTCGCCAATGACGTGCATGACTTCAGACACGTTGGCTTTGGGGCGGCGCTTGTCGATGATGGCCAGGTCGCAGCCAAGCTGTTTGGCCAGTGCACGGGCACGAACCACACCACCCACATCAGGCGACACAACGATCAAGTCGTCGTAGTTTTGCTGGCGCAGGTCACCCAACAAGACGGGTGACGCGTAAATGTTGTCAACCGGGATGTCAAAGAAACCCTGAATTTGGTCTGCGTGCAAATCCATGGTCAGCACGCGATCTACGCCCACAGCCTGCAGCATGTTGGCCACCACTTTGGCCGAAATGGGCACGCGGGTTGAACGGGGACGGCGGTCCTGGCGGGCGTAACCGAAATAGGGAATAACGGCGCTGATGCGGCCAGCCGAGGCGCGTTTGAGCGCGTCAACCATGATCAGCAATTCCATCAGGTTTTCATTGGTGGGGGCGCAGGTGGATTGCACCACAAACACTTCGCGGGCACGAACGTTTTGCTTGAGCTCGACGGTGACTTCACCGTCAGAGAAACGGCCCACATCGACCGCGCCGAGCTGCGTGCCCAGATGCTTGGCGATTTCGGCAGCCAAAACGGGGTTGGCATTGCCGGTGAACAGCATGAATTCGGGGGGAAGTGGAGCAGGCTGCATGTGCATTCCAGCGATCAGATAAAAGGGCCTGTACGATTGAACGTATTTGGCAGGGGAAGAAGGACTCGAACCTTCGAATGCCGGAATCAAAATCCGGTGCCTTAACCAACTTGGCGACTCCCCTACACGGGTTGACTGCCAAAGGCAGCCGACCGATCAACTTTCGCTGGATGCCCATCCCAATAAAGGGTGAGACTCCAAATTGCTGCAGTGGCGTGCCAGAAATCCATCGGGTACCGATATTTCGAGGGCGTTTGCGACATAAGGAGCAAACACAGCACTGCCAGAACCCGTCATTTTAGCGTTTAAACCTGCGGTACTGAGCACTTGGAGTGCCTGAGTAATGCCTGTGCAAAGAGCCTGAGCAACGGGCTGCAAATCATTTTGACCAAAGTCATATGGGTCTGCAGCAAAGACAGAAATTGTAGCAGCGTTTGTGTCGCGTTTCAGGCCGGAATGCGCAAAAATTTCAGAGGTATTGATCCCTTCGGGCGGTTTGATGACCCAAAAATCAGCGGGCGGGAGGTCGATGGGGGTGATTTTTTCACCCACACCCTCGACCCAAGCATTGCGTCCACGTAGGAAAAAAGGCACATCGGCACCCAGCTCCAGACCCAGTTTCTCTAAAGTTGCCAGGTTCAAATTCAGATTCCAGAGGCGATTGAGTGCCAACAAGCAGCTTGCTGCGTCGGACGAACCTCCGCCCATGCCTGCTTGGGCTGGAATTTGTTTGTCTACGGCGATGTGCACACCATCGGTGCAGCCGGTGCGCTGCTGCAACAAGCCGGCTGCTCGGGTGATCAGGTCTTGCGCAGGCAAAGTAACGGTGAGGTCTTCTCGGCTGATGGCGCCACCTGAACGCTTCTCGAAATGCAGAGTGTCGCACCAGTCAATGAGCATGAAAACCGACTGGAGCAGGTGGTAGCCATCTGACCGCCGCCCTGTGATGTGCAAAAACAAATTCAGCTTGGCCGGGGCCGGCACATCGTGCAGCGTTTTCATAGAACGGGTGATCTCTGTTTTTTTGAACCGATCAGCGGTCCAATGCAATGCGCAAGACCGTGGCTGGCGCGGGCAAACGCCGCTCTGCGGTGATGCGGCCTTGGGCGTGCTGCGACAGGTCAACTTGCCAACCAACCGCATCGGCGGGCCGACCTGCCATCCATTCAAACAAGGCCGTGATGGGCAATTCTGTGCCAGTGAGCCCTTTGGCCAGGTGTTGCAGGCTGGTGCTGTCGATCTGCTGTTGGCCTTGTTCAAGGCGGGCAAACTCGGGCTGCCATTGAAGGCGAGCCAAGGTCGTGCCAATCGGGCTGAGCAAAACCATTTGCCCTGACTGGGCCGAGCCCTGCAGCTCAAAGCCAGCACTCAAGGATTCAGGGGGGTCTTTGAGCACTTGAATGGCCAAGCGACCAGACCAGTCAGCGCCAGGCGTTGAAACCTTGGGCTGTGGGGTGGCACAGGCCGTCAAAAGCACAAGCCATGACCAAAGGCTCCAACGGCCTAAAACCCGTAGCGTCATGCGGCGGGCCACTCAAAAGCCATGTGGGTCATCAAGCCACTCATGGTTTGAACTGGAAACGCTTGAGCGTTTCGTTCAAGGTGTCGTTGTCGGACTTGAGCAGCAAACCTTCGCGCCAAATGACCGCCGCCGCATCGCGTTGGCCCATGACCCACAGCACTTCGCCCAAATGGGCGGCTATTTCTGCATCGGGCTTGGCTTTGTAGGCCATCTGAAGCAGTTGCAAGGCTTCAGCCAACTGTCCTTGACGGAATGCCACCCAGCCCAAACTGTCCTGAATGTAGGCATCGTTGGGCGCCAGCTTAAGAGCTTGGGTGATCAGCAAGCGTGCTTCGGGCAGGCGGATATTTCGATCGGCCAGTGAATAACCCAAGGCGTTGAAGGCATGCGGATCATCGGGCTTTCGCTTCATGATGTCGCGCAGCAAACTTTCCATCTCGTCATAGCGTTTGAGCTTTTCACAGACCATGGCCAACTCGGACATCAATTCTGTGTTTTGAGGGTGTTGGGCCAAGGTTTGCTTGACCAAGGCGTATGCGCTG
>JBIKKE010000243.1:0-4148 GCA_044360575.1 Limnohabitans sp.
GCTCGGGCAACCTCTTCGAGCATGTCACTGAAACTGGGCGTACCGCCTACGGCATCGGCAAAAGCCTGGGTCTTGACCACAAACTCTGAAAACTCAATGTTATTCAGGGCACCCATGCGGTTGGCCAACTGCACACCTGCCTGAAAAGCCGTGTAACGTCGAGAGGGTGCCAAACTGTCCCACAAACCGGTTTCTTGTGACAGCCCTTCGACCGTGAACAACTTGCTGCCAACACGACGTGTCAGGGGCAAAGCCGCCAGCGCAGCATCACCAGACACCGCTTGGTCCACCTCGATCAAAGCGATCACATCAATCAGGGCGTCCAAAGCTGTTTTGCGTTCAGGCAAGGGCAAGCTTGCAAAACCATCGTCCAGCACAGGGTCTTGGCCAGCAGAGGGGTTCATGTCCAGCTCGGGATCCAGAACCGGCTCCATGTCGCTGCCCACAGGTTCGCGCACAGGGTCTGCCTGGCGGGGTTCGTTTTTGCGCGACGTCCAATAGTTGTAAACCATCACGGCACCCACTGTGAGCGCGCCGATCGCGGCCAAACTCATTTGCAAAGAACTCATCGATTCCAACATAAGGTCCTCAGGCCACGTCGGCCAATGAGACCGCAGACTCCATGTCAACGGCCACGATGCGTGAAACGCCCTGCTCCTGCATGGTCACACCGATCAACTGCTCGGCCATTTCCATGGCGATTTTGTTGTGACTGATGAACAGAAACTGGGTCTCTTTGCCCATGCCCTTGACCAATTTGGCGTAGCGCTCGGTGTTGGCGTCGTCCAGCGGCGCATCAACCTCATCGAGCAAGCAAAAAGGTGCGGGATTGAGCTGAAAAATAGCGAACACCAGAGCGATGGCTGTGAGGGCTTTTTCGCCCCCAGAGAGCAAATGGATGGTCTGGTTTTTCTTGCCTGGAGGCTGGGCCAACACCTGAACGCCGGCGTCCAAAATTTCGTCGCCAGTCATGACCAGGCGCGCGTTGCCGCCCCCAAACAACTCAGGGAACATGCGGCTGAAGTGCTCGTTCACAATCTTGAATGTCCCGCCCAGCAAGTCACGGGTTTCGGCGTCAATTTTCTTGATCGCATCTTCCAGCGTGGTCATGGCGTCGGTCAGGTCGGCACACTGCGAGTCCAAGAAAACCTTACGCTCTCGCGAAGTGGTCAGCTCTTCCAGCGCGGCCAGGTTAACCGGGCCAAGTGCCGTGATGTCGCGGAGGATGCGGTCGATTTCGCCTTGCAAACCCGTCACGCGCACCTGGCCTGCTTCAATCGAAGCGGCCACGGCCTCCAGATCGGCTTGCGCATCTGCCAGCAGCTGGGTGTATTGCTCAAGGCCCAAGCGCGCTGCTTGCTCCTTGAGTTGTAAATCGGTGATGCGCTGACGCAGCGGGTCAAGTTCACGCTCGAAACTCACGCGGCGTTCGTCACTGGCACGCAGTTTGGCAGTCAAGTCGTCGTAGGCGCTGCGGCAAGCGCCCAAGGCTTGCTCGCGCTCCAGTTTGACAGCCAGCACGTTTTGCAAACCCGCTTGGGCGGCGGCATCGGTCAGGCGGCTAAGTTCGTCACGCGCACGCTGGGATTCGGCTTCGATGCTGGCCACTTGCTGCAGTGCGGTCTCGATGGTGCGGTTGAGTTCAGCCCGGCGGGCATCCAGGCTGCGCTGAGAGAACTGCGCTTCTTGAGCGCGGCGCTCCAGGCTTCGCTGTTGCTCGCGACACTCGGCCAGCTTGCGCTCGGCTTCAATTACACGCTCGTCCAGCTGGGCGTGGCGCTCTTGCGTGTCGGCCAGCTGCATATCCAGCTCTTCAAAGCGAGCCTCAGCGGTGACGCGGCGCTCTTGCAGGTCGCCCAGCAAGGCCTCGACTTCAGCCATGTCGCTGTTGATTTGCTCGCTGCGGGCGCGTGTTTGCGCAACCAGTTGCGACAGGCGCAGGGTCTCGACCTGTAGCTCGTGCGTACGCGACTGGCTATCGCTGGCTTCGCGTCGCACTGAGATCAAACGCTGTGAGGCGTCGGCATAGGCCGCTTCGGCCCGAACCAATGCGCTGCGGCTTTCTGCAGCGATCAAAGTTTGGGCGCGCAGTTGTTTATCCAGGTTCTCGATCTCTTGGGCACGGCCCAGCAAGCCAGCTTGCTCGGAGTCTTGCGCATAAAACACCACGCTGTTGAGTTGAACAGCATGACCGTCTTGAACCAACAGGGTTTCACCCGCTTGCAATTGGCTGCGCCAGGCCAACGCGTCTTCCAGATTGGGGGCGGTGTAACAGCCTTGCAGCCAATCGGCCAGCAGGGCCGACAAGCCGGCGTCCTGCACACGCAACAAGTCGGCCAGAGGCTTGCAACTTGCGGGCATGCCACTGCGTGGCGCGGCTTTGGCGGCCAAAGGCGGGCTGAAAAAGCTCAGCTTCGCAGGCGGCGCGTCATTGGCAAAAGCCCGCACCATGTCCAGGCGTGAGACTTCCAAGGCCGACAAACGCTCGCGCAAAGCAGATTCGAGGGCATTTTCCCAGCCTGGCTCGATGTGGATACGGCTCCAAAGGCCTTCGAGCCCATCCATCCCGTGCTTGGCCAGCCACGGTTTGAGCTTGCCATCGGTGCGCACTTTTTCTTGCAAGGCCTTGAGCGCTTCAATGCGGGCGCTCAGATCGGCCAACTTCGAAGACTCTTGGTTCACCGCAGTTTGGCGGCTGCGTCGGTCCTCGTCCAAAGCGGGGACCTGCGTTTGCAGATCTTGCAAGCGGGCTTCGGATTCGGTTGAAAGTGCCTCGGCCTCGGCCAGTTGCTCTTGCAAGCTGTGCAGACGCGACTCGTCGGGCGCGGTCAGGGCGTTGCGGTCGGTCAGCAGACGTTCACGGCGGTTTTCGAGCTGGCGCGATTGTTCTTCAACGTTGCGCTGGTCAGCGGCCAACACACCAATTTGTTGCTGCACTTGGACCACGGTGGCGCGTTGGGCGGTGGCGTCGTTTTGGGCCTTGCGCAAGGCTTCTTCAAGATCGGGTAAAGCCATCGCCTGGTCTTCTACCTGAGCGGCCAGCGTCATGCTCTGGTCTTCGGCCATGGCCGCCTGCTCTGACAGGGTTTCCAGCTCGGCCAGGGCGTCTTCGCGGCGGGCGCCCCACTGGGCAGTTTGCTCCAACAATTGTTGCAAGCGCTGCTCGGCGCGTTGGCGACCTTCCACCACAAAGCGGATTTCGGCTTCCAGACGACCCACTTCGGCGCTGGCCTCGTACAAAGCGCCCTGCGCTTGGTTGACTTGGTCGCCCGCCGCGTAATGCGCTTGACGGATGGTCTCCAAATCAGCCTCAACATGGCGGAGATCGGCCATGCGGGACTCCAGCGCATTCACCGCTTGGTCAACATCCGTCTTCATACGGCCTTGGTCCGCCTCAGCGTCACGGCGCTTCAAAAACCACAACTGGTGTTGCTTGAGGGTGCTGTCCGCTTGAAGGGCGTTGTAACGACGGGCCACTTCTGCCTGCTTTTCGAGCTTTTCGAGGTTGGCGTTCAGCTCGCGCAGGATGTCATCGACCCGGGTGAGGTTCTCGCGGGTGTCGGACAGGCGGTTTTCGGTCTCGCGCCGGCGCTCTTTGTATTTGGAAACGCCTGCGGCTTCTTCGAGAAACAGTCGCAGCTCTTCAGGGCGCGACTCAATGATGCGGCTGATCGTGCCTTGACCAATGATGGCGTAGGCGCGTGGGCCCAGACCTGTGCCCAAAAACACGTCTTGTACGTCACGTCGGCGCACCGGCTGGTTGTTGATGTAATAACTGCTGTTGCCGTCTCGGGTCAGGACGCGCTTGACGGCAATTTCGGCAAACTGGCCCCATTGGCCACCCGCACGGTGGTCTGCATTGTCAAACACCAACTCCACACTGGCGCGACTGGCCGGTTTACGGGTGTTGGTGCCGTTGAAAATCACGTCCTGCATGGACTCACCACGCAACTCAGACGCCTTCGACTCGCCCAGCACCCAGCGCACGGCATCCATGATGTTGGACTTGCCACAACCGTTGGGGCCGACCACGCCCACCAGCTGCCCGGGCAGCAAGAAGTTGGTGGGTTCAGCAAACGATTTGAAGCCCGAGAGCTTGATGGAATTGAGACGCACGGTGTTTCGGTTCGTTGTCGGATCGTTTAAAG
>JBIKKE010000222.1:0-4685 GCA_044360575.1 Limnohabitans sp.
AATGGGTCTGCACAGACAGCCAAGGCCCAAAAACATCAATATTAACTGACAGGAATGGCAAAGATGCCTTCTGACAGTGCCTAACGCCGCAAAAGCCTCTAACGTCAGTTCAGCTCGGGCATCCCGGATAATCGGGTTATGAACCCCCTTCTCGCCAAGCTGCAACCCTACCCCTTTGAACGGCTCAAGCAACTGTTCGCCAGCGTTATTCCCAACCCGGCCCTGCGTCACATCAGCCTCGGCATTGGCGAGCCCAAGCACGCCACGCCCGCTTTCATCCAAGAAGCGCTCAAAGCATCGGTCGCCACCGGCTTATCGGCTTATCCAGCCACAGCGGGTGAGCCGGCGCTGCGCAAAGCCTGTACGGCTTGGCTGCAAACCCGCTACGGTTTGACTCTGGACCCGGTCGCGCAAGTTCTGCCTGTGAACGGTTCACGCGAGGCCCTTTTTGCCCTGACGCAAACTGTGATCGACCCAACCCGCCTTGAGCCTACGGTGGTCAGCCCCAACCCCTTCTACCAAATTTACGAGGGCGCAGCCTTGCTGTCCGGCGCCGCGGTGCACTATGTGCCCAGCGATCCTGCACGCAACTTTGCCAACGACTGGGACAGCGTGTCTGCTGAGGTGTGGGCCCGAACGCAGCTGTTGTTCGTATGCTCACCCGGCAATCCAACGGGTGCGGTCATGCCGCTGTCCGAATGGTCAAAGCTGTTTGAGTTGTCGGACAAATACGGCTTTGTGATCGCTTCAGACGAGTGCTACAGCGAGATTTACTTTCGTGAAGAAGCGCCTTTGGGAGGGCTCGAAGCTGCCCACCAACTCGGCCGCACTGACTTCAAACGCCTGATTGCTTTCACCAGCCTCTCTAAACGCAGCAACGTGCCCGGCCTGCGCAGCGGCTTTGTGGCCGGTGATGCCGCCGTGATCAAGCAGTTTTTGCTTTACCGCACCTACCACGGCAGCGCCATGAGTCCGATCGTGCAAGCCGCCAGCGTGGCCGCTTGGGGCGACGAGGCCCATGTGGTGGACAACCGCAACCAATACCGAACAAAGTTCGCGCAAGTCACGCCCGTGCTGGCTGAAGTGCTGGATGTGAAACTGCCCGACGCAAGCTTTTACCTTTGGGCTGGCGTGCCAGCGGGCTGGGAAGGCGGCGACGCTGCGTTTGCCCGAGCGCTTTATGAAGCTGAACATGTCACCGTGCTGCCCGGCAGCTTCCTGGCACGTGATTTCAATGGTGGCAACCCTGGCAAAGGACGTATCCGCATGGCCTTGGTGGCCGAAACGGCTGAGTGCTTGGAAGCGGCCCAGCGCATCGCCCGGTTTGTGCGGGCATACCCTCAAAAGGTTCCAAAATGAGCGACTCCATTGCTGTTTGCCACGATACCCTGCGCCTGGCTGAGCAACTGATTGCTCGCCCCTCCGTCACCCCGGATGACGCAGGTTGCCTCGACCTCATCACCCAGGCCCTCAAGCCATTGGGCTTTGTGTGCGAGTTCATGGACTCGGGCCCGGAGACCTTTCGCGTGCGCAATCTTTGGGCCAAACGCGCTGGCTCATCGGGTCAAACACTGGCTTTTGCAGGTCATACCGATGTGGTTCCCACCGGACCTCTTGCGCAATGGGACAGCGACCCCTTCACACCCACCCACAAAGACGGGAAACTGTTTGGCCGCGGCGCGAGCGACATGAAAACTTCACTGGCTGCCATGGTGGTGGCAGTGCAGGAGTTTCTGGCCCAAAACCCTGATCCCGCTTTGGGCATCGCTTTTTTGCTGACCAGTGACGAAGAGGGCCCTGCGCTGGACGGCACCGTGGTGGTCTGCCAAGAACTGGTAGCAAGGGGTGAAACACCGCAGTTTTGCATCGTGGGGGAGCCCACCTCGGTGTTGCAAACCGGCGACATGATCAAAAATGGCCGACGCGGCACGATGAGCGGCAAACTCACCGTCAAGGGCGTGCAAGGCCACATCGCCTACCCACACTTGGCCGACAACCCGATTCACAGCCTCGCCCCGGCCCTGGCTGAGTTGGTGGGTATCCGTTGGGACGAGGGCAACGCGTTTTTTCCGCCCACCAGTTGGCAAGTCAGCAACATCCATTCGGGCACGGGTGCGAGCAATGTGATTCCCGGCGAGTGCGTGGTGGATTTCAACTTTCGCTTTTGCACCGAATCCACAACCGAGAGCCTGCAAAAACGCCTGACCGCTGTACTGGACAAGCATGGGCTGAAATACGCGCTCAAATGGACCATCGGCGGATTGCCTTTCCTCACCACGCCCGGCACCTTGGTCAAAGCCATACAACAAGCCATCCGCGACGAAACCGGTTTGACCGCCGAACTGTCCACGACGGGCGGCACCAGCGACGGCCGTTTCATCGCACAAATTTGCCCTCAAGTGATCGAGTTCGGCCCCCCTAATGCGACCATCCACAAAGTGAACGAACATGTGGCCCTGAGTGATATGGCACCCCTCAAAGCCATCTACCGGCGTACGCTGGAACAACTCAACATGAGTCTGTCGGCATGAGCGGCTTGAAGCTCTCGGCACTTTTAGAACAATCTGCTGCCCGCTTAGACCGTGCTGAAGTCGCCTATGGGCACGGCACACTCAATGCGTTTGATGAGGCCGTTTGGCTTGTCCTTTGGCGCATGGGCCTGCCGCTGGATACAGACTTGAACGAGGTCGCCGATCAGGATGTGACGGCTGAGCAGCAAGCCGCTTGCGCTGGACTGATTGAAGAGCGCATCAACACCCGCAAGCCCGCCGCCTACCTGACGCAAGAGGCCTGGTTGCAAGGTGTGTCTTTTTACATCGACGAACGCGCCATCGTGCCGCGCAGCCTGATCGCTGAGGTGCTGGCCGATGGCACCATCGACGCTTGGCTGAGCGAGCAAACCACCCAAGTTCTGGACCTGTGCACGGGCAACGGCAGCTTGGCTGTGTTGGCGGCGCTGGCCTGGCCTGAAGTGCTGGTGACTGGGGCCGATATTTCAGACGAAGCACTGACCGTGGCGGCTATCAACGTCGAGCGGCATGGCTTACAAGAACGGGTGACGCTTGTGCACAGTGATGGACTGTCTTCACTGCCCGGCCCGTTTGACCTGATTTTGTGCAACCCGCCTTATGTGTGCCAAGCCAGCATGGACGCCCTGCCCGCCGAGTACCGCGCCGAGCCTGCCTTGGCCTTGGCCGGTGGCGCTGATGGCATGGACTTTGTGCGACAACTGTTCAAAGATGCCCCCACACGCATGAGTCAGCACGCGGTGCTGGTGCTGGAGATCGGCAACGAGATAGAACACTTCTTGGCCGCCTTCCCAGAACTCGAAGTGGCATGGCTGGACACCAGCGCAGGCGACGATCAGGTCTTGCTCCTCACCCGCGAAGCCCTGCTCACCCTTTAAAGGGCAAGCTTCAACCGAGATCGGCGAAAATAGCGGGTTATCCCGAAGCAGATTCAGTCCCTGCGCTGACCTTGCCCCTTATCCCGGAACCTTTCCGGTCATTGCTTTTTCATGATCAACCTTAAAAACGTCACCCTGCGCCGAGGCACCAAGGTGCTGTTGGACAAAGCCTCTGTCACCCTCAACCCCGGAGAAAAAGTCGGCCTGGTTGGGCGCAACGGTGCAGGCAAATCCACTTTGTTTGCCTTGTTCAACGGCGGCCTCACCGAGGACGGTGGCGACTTTGACATGCCCCGCCAGTGGCGCATGGGCCAAGTGGCCCAGAACATGCCTGAAACCGACCAGCCAGCGTCGGACTTCGTGCTGGAGGGCGATACCCGCTTGGCCGAGCTGCGCCAACGCTTGATAGCCGCAGAGGCCAGTGGTGACGGCATGGAAATGGCCCATGTGTACACGGACTTGGCCGACGCGGGCGACCACGATGCCCTGCCCCGCGCCGAGGCGTTGATTTTGGGTCTTGGCTTTCGGGTGGATGAGCTCAACAACCCGGTGAACAGTTTTTCGGGTGGTTGGCGCATGCGCTTGCAGCTGGCCCGCGCGCTGATGTGTCCGTCCGACATCTTGCTGCTGGATGAACCCACCAACCACTTGGATTTGGACGCTCTGGTCTGGCTTGAAGCCTGGTTACAACGCTATTCGGGCACCATGATCGTGATCAGCCACGACCGCGAGTTTCTGGATGCCGTGACCAACGTCACCCTGCACATCGATCACGCCAAGCTGACCCGCTACGGCGGCAACTACAGTGCATTTGAGATCTTGCGGGCTCAGCAAATGGAGTTGCAACAGGCTTCATTTTCCAAGCAGCAAGACAAAATCGCCCATCTGCAAAAGTTCATCAACCGCTTCAAAGCCCAAGCCAGTAAAGCCAAGCAGGCACAAAGTCGCGTCAAGGCGCTGGAGCGCATGGAGAAAGTGGCTCCCTTACTGGCCGATGCCGAATTCACCTTTGGCTTCAAAGAGCCCAACAACCTGCCCAACCCGATGCTCGCCATCAGCGAAGCGAGCTTTGGCTATGTCGTGGACGACGAGCCCAAAGCCATTTTGCAAGGCGTGAGCAAATCGGTCCTTGCCGGTCAGCGCATCGGCATATTGGGTGCCAACGGCCAGGGCAAGTCCACTCTGGTCAAAACCATCGCGCGAGCCCTCACGCCACTGGCCGGTCAGATGGTCGAGGGCAAAGGCCTGAGCATTGGTTACTTCGCTCAGCAAGAACTCG
>JBIKKE010000122.1:0-7810 GCA_044360575.1 Limnohabitans sp.
TGTCTGCCTTTTGCCAAACAGTCATCCACAGAGGTTGTTGCAACTGGTGGTCAGTCTTGCGCATTTGCACTTCACCGTGGTAGCTCTTGAACGTCAAACCCGAGAGGGCCGCTGCCACTTTGACCGGGTCGGTCGATTTGGCCTTGGCCATGGCATCACCCAGAGCGCTGTAAATCGAAATCACCGAGCCTGTGTAAAAGTCATCATTGAACTTTTGCTTGAACTCAGCCATCCATTTGCCCATTTCACCACCCATGTTGTAGTGGTTGTAGGAAATTTGGAACACACGGCCTGCACCGCCTTGTCCCAATGCCGTTGGTGTGCCCGTCACACCGGTGTAATAGGTGTAAAACTTGCCGTTGTAACCGCCTTCGTTGGCCGCTTTGACCAGCAAAGCCAGATCAGAGCCCCAGTTTCCGGTGATGACGGTGTCTGCGCCCGAAGCCTTGATTTTGGCGATATAAGGGGCGAAATCACGCACTTGCGCCAAAGGGTGCAAGTCTTCGCCAACGATTTTCACATCGGGCATTTTGCGCGAGAGGTTTTCCTTGGCATAGCGCACCATTTGGTGGCCGTGAGAATAGTTCTGGTTGAGCAGGTAGATGTTTTTGATGTCTTTTTGGTCTTTCATGAAGGTGGTCATGGCCTCCATCTTCATGGACGTGTCGGCATCAAAACGGAAGTGCCAATAGCTGCATTTGCTGTTGGTGAAATCTGGGTCGACCGCAGAGTGGTTCAAGAAAATGATTTCTTTACCAGGGTTGCGTTCGTTGTGTCTGTTTACGGCTTCAATCAAAGCGCCAGCAACGGACGAGCCGTTGCCTTGGGTGATGTAACGCACACCCTGGTCCATAGCGGCCTTGAGCGCGTTCAGGCTTTCGGCGGGGCTCAGCTTGTTGTCAATGCCGATGACCTCAAACTTGACGCCCGCAGGGTTGGTTTTGCTGAACTTTTCAGCAAAAAACTGAAAACTTTTCAGTTGGTTGCTGCCAACAGGAGCCATCAGACCCGACAAAGGATCAATCCAAGCTATTTTGACGGTTTCGCCTTTTTGGGCGTAAGCACCAAAGCTGCTGGCGACCAAAGCGGTTGCAGCGATCAAACGGATAGTGGTTTTCATTTCAGGGTCTCCTGCGTTGTGAATCTAAAACGTTTAAAGCGTAACCGCTGAAAAAAGAAAATCGCTCGGGGTTTGCCCCTAAGGCATATCACCCTCGCGACTTTTAATCGTCAATTCATGAAGGTTTCAAAGCCCTGGCAACACGTAGAGGCTCAATTGCTCACGCAGTCGCGTTTTAAGCATCTTGCCCGTGCCACCTAAAGGAATGGCATCGACAAAAACAACATCGTCTGGAATTTGCCACTTGGCCGTTTTACCTTCATAAAAAGCGATCAGTTCTTCGCGACTGACCTCTAATCCAGGTTTTTTGACCACACACACAATCGGCCGCTCGTCCCACTTGGGGTGACGCATGCCGATGCAGGCCGCCATGGCCACGGCTGGATGGGCCATGGCGATGTTTTCAACATCAATGGAGCTGATCCATTCTCCGCCCGACTTGATCACGTCTTTGCTGCGGTCGGTGATTTGCATGAATCCGTCGGCATCGATGGTGGCCACATCGCCTGTGGGGAACCAACCGTCCACCAAGGGATTACCGCCTTCTTGCTTGTAGTAAGTGGCAATCACCCAGGGGCCTTTGACCAAGAGATCGCCTGCCGCCTTGCCATCGTGCGGCAGCGCCTGGCCATCGGCATCCACGATCTTCATGTCGATACCGTAAATGCAGCGACCTTGCTTCATGCGCAACTTCATTTGCGCGTCGGCGGGCAAGCCCAAGTGCTTGTTTTTCAAGGTGCAAACGGTGCCCAAGGGGCTCATTTCGGTCATGCCCCAAGCGTGCAAAACGTCAACCCCGTAGTCCTCTCGGAAAGCATCGATCATGGCGGGCGGACAGGCCGAGCCGCCAATCACCGTGCGCTTGAGGGTGCTGAACTTCAGGCCATTGGGTTTCATGTGGCCCAGCAACATTTGCCACACGGTGGGCACACCTGCTGCAAAGCTCACGCCTTCGGACTCGATCAGCTCGTAAACCGATTTACCGTCCAAGGCGGGGCCTGGAAACACCAGTTTGGCGCCCGACATGGCGGCGCTGTAGGGAATGCCCCAGGCATTGACGTGGAACATCGGCACCACCGGCAAGATCGAGTCACGCGCCGAGATGCACATCGAGTCGGGCAATGCAGCGGCGTACGCATGAAGCACAGTGGAGCGGTGGCTGTACAAAGCACCCTTGGGGTTGCCGGTGGTTCCGCTGGTGTAGCAAAGGCTGCAAGCGGTGTTTTCATCCAACTGCGGCCAACTGTAGGTGCTGGGCTGCGGCTTGATCCAAGCCTCGTAGCTGATCAAATTGGGGATGCCCGTGTCGGCGGGCAGTTTGTCGGCATCGCACAGGGCCACATAATGGGTCACCGTCTTGCAATGGGCATGCAAAGCTTGGACCAAAGGCAAAAATGTCATGTCGAAACACAAGACTTGGTCTTCGGCATGGTTGGCAATCCACGCCATTTGCTCAGGGTGCAAGCGCGGATTGATGGTGTGCAGTACCCGACCCGAACCGCTCACGCCAAAGTACAGCTCCAGGTGGCGATAACCATTCCAGGCCAGGGTGGCGATGCGAGAGCCTTGAGGCACCCCTTGCGCGTCCAGCGCATTGGCCACTTGGCGCGAACGGCCAGCCACTTGCGCCCAATCACTGCGGTGGATGTCGCCTTCCACCCGTCGCGAGACAACCTCGCTGTCGCCGTGGTGTTTTTCGGCAAAGTCAATCAAGGAAGAAATCAGCAGTGATTGCTGTTGCATCAGTCCCAGCATGGGGTGTCTCCTGTCAGGTGGGTGGTTCTTAAACGGGTGATTGTGCACCCCGATCTGAGGCACTCTGCGCCTAAAACCCGCCAAACAGCGGGTGCTTGTCAAGGGCGTGACAATCCCAGGATGTCAATTGCACCGACGGATTCCCCCATCACCCCAGCCCAAGACTTGCCCGTGCTGGACTGGACCCACCGCCTGACCCAACTGGGTCACCGGTTTTTCACCCCCTTGCAGCCCACACCGGTGGCAGCGCCGCGCTGGGCTGCCCGCAACGAGTCTTTGCGCGCCGAATTGGGCTGGCCCAGCGAACTGTTTGACGACGATCACCTGCAAGCCTTCGCGGGCAATGCACTCATGGTCGGCTCTGAGCCGCTGGCCACGGTCTACAGCGGCCACCAATTTGGCCAATGGGCGGGTCAGCTGGGCGACGGCCGCGCCATATGGCTGGGCGAGGCCCAATCGGCGCAAGGCCCGCAAGAGATCCAGCTCAAAGGCGCGGGGCGCACGCCCTATTCGCGCGGTGGCGATGGCCGCGCCGTGCTGCGCTCGAGCATCCGCGAGTATTTGTGCAGCGAGGCCATGCACGGTCTGGGCATTCCAACCACCCGGGCACTGTGCCTGGTCGCTTCTCCCGAGCCGGTGCGCCGCGAAACCATGGAGAGCGCTGCCGTGGTGGCCCGCGTGGCCCCCAGCTTCTTGCGTTTTGGTCACTTTGAACACTTTTCGGCCCAAGGCGACACCGACAGCCTGCGCGCCCTGGCCGACCATGCCATAGCCCATCACCTGCCCGAGTGCCGCGAGCGCGCCGCACTTTGGCGGGGCAATGTGTACGCGGCCCTGCTGGACAAGGTGCAAGAGCGCACCGCCAAACTGTTGGCGCAATGGCAAGCGGTGGGCTTTTGCCACGGCGTCATGAACACCGACAACATGAGCCTCTTGGGCCTGACGATCGATTACGGTCCGTTCCAGTTCATGGATGGCTTTGACCCCGGTCACATTTGCAACCACTCGGACCACCAGGGCCGCTACGCCTATGGCCGCCAGCCCAACGTGGCGTACTGGAATTTGTACTGCCTGGCGCAGGCCCTGGCCCCCTTGATCGACGACCAAGAGCTGACACTGCAGGTGCTGGAGGGGTACAAAACCCTGTTCCCACGCTGTTTGGGCGACGCGATGCGGGCCAAACTGGGCCTGGTCGGCGACTTGGCCTCCGAGTCTGAGCGCGAAGCCGACTGGACTTTGGTTGAAGACGTTATGCAACTCATGGCGGCCGAAAAAGTGGACTTCACGGTGTTTTGGCGGCAACTGAGCCAAGGCGTGGTGCATCAATCCAAAGCCAACACTTTGACCGATGCGGGCTGGAGTGCCGTGGCCGATCTGGTGCTGGACCGCGCTCGCCTGCTGGCTTGGCTTGCGCGTTACACCGAGCGGGCAGGTCAAAGCCACTTCGCGGCCATGGGCCAGCAGATGCTGCGCACCAACCCCAAGTTTGTGCTGCGCAACCACTTGGCCGAAATCGCCATCCGCCAAGCGCAGGCGGGAGACTTCACGGAAATCGACACCTTGCACAACTTGCTACAGTCACCCTTCGACGAGCATCCGGGCATGCAAGCCTATGCCGACTTGCCGCCCGACTGGGCGGGCCAACTGGAAATCAGCTGTTCATCATGAGCAAAATCAACAAATCCGACCAAGAATGGCGTGACCTGCTGGCCGCAAAAGGCGCAGAACCGGTGGCCTTTGCGGTCACGCGCCAAGCGGCGACCGAGCGCCCCTTCACCGGCAAGTACGAAGGCCACTGGGCACGCGGCATCTACCGCTGCGTTTGCTGTGATGCGGAACTTTTCAAGTCCGACACCAAATTCGACGCAGGTTGCGGCTGGCCCAGCTTCTACCAATCGTCCGTTGAGGGTGCCATCGAAGACCGCGTAGACAACAGCCACGGCATGCGCCGGGTAGAAACCGTTTGCGCCCAATGTGGTGCACATTTGGGGCATGTGTTTGAGGACGGTCCTGCGCCGACCGGCTTGCGTTATTGCATGAATTCCGCTTCGTTAAACTTCGAAGCTTCTTGACCCCAACCGGCCGCGCACAGCGCGCGGTTTTTTCACGTTCCTCATGAAATTCGTTCTTGATTTTTTCCCC
The DNA here is from genome assembly GCA_044360575.1 of Limnohabitans sp. Classification (GTDB taxonomy): domain Bacteria; phylum Pseudomonadota; class Gammaproteobacteria; order Burkholderiales; family Burkholderiaceae_C; genus Limnohabitans_A. The sequence goes on from JBIKKE010000122.1 coordinate 5,018, forward strand.
ATCCTGCTGTTTTTTGGGGCTTACAAAATGGCCGATATCTACACCGCCACAGCGGTGCTGATGGGGGCAACCGTTGTGCAAACGGCCATCTTGTACAAAATGGATGGCAAGCTTCAGACCATGCACAAGATCACGCTGGTTTTGGTGCTGGGTTTTGGCGCTCTGACGCTGAGCCTGCATGACGAGCGCTTCATCAAGTGGAAGCCCACATTGCTGTACTCGGGCTTGGCCATAGCCCTGGCCGTGGCGCACTGGTTCTTGAAGAAGAACTTTTTGCACATGCTGCTGGGCACGCAATTGCAGCTGCCCCACGCCGTGTGGAACCGCCTGAATCTGTCATGGATGCTGTATTGCCTGTTCATGGCCAGCATCAATGCCTATGTGGCCCACTTTTTCAGCACCGAAGACTGGGTCAATTTCAAACTTTGGGGTTATGTTTTCCCCTTGGTGTTCATTTTGGGGCAGGGTATTTACATTTCCAGATACCTTCCCAAAGAGAACGATGCCACCCAAAATCCCGACAAAGAATGAACGCCATCACCCTTCCCTTGAGTCAACAAATCCATGCGCGCTTGACGGAGCGGCTGCAACCCACCGAGTTGCGTGTCATTGACGAAAGTGCGGACCACGCTGGCCATATGGGCGCCAACGAGAGCGGCCAAGGCACGCACATGCGGGTGTGCATTGCGTCACCTTTGTTTGCAACGATGAGCCGGATTCAGCGCCATCGCCTTGTGTATGATGCGCTGCAAGATTTCATCGACCAAGGCCTGCACGCTTTGGCCATTGAACTGATCTGAATTTGGGCGGTCACTCGGTGTGGCGGCCCCTTTTTTTGAATTCGTTTGTATTTTTACCTGTATCCGACTCTTTGTATTTGAGGAAAAACCCATGAAAAAGCATTTGTTCAGCGCCGCTTTGGTGGCCCTGCTCGCGGCCCCTGCACTGGCGCAAAATCTGGCCGTGGTCAATGGCAAGCCTGTTCCTTCTTCGCGCATCAAAGCCTTGCAGCAGCAAGTTGAAGCCTCTGGCCGGCCCATCACCCCCGAAATCATGGCCCAAATCAAGGAAGAGCTGATTGCCCGTGAAGTCTTCATGCAAGAAGCCCGCAAGCGCGGCCTGGACGCCTCGGATGACTACAAAACCCAGTTGGAACTGGCCCGTCAGACGATCCTGATCCGTCAGCTTTTTGCCGACTTTCAAAAGAAAAATCCCGTCACGGATGCCGACATCAAGGCTGAATACGACAAATTCGTAGCGGCCAATGGCGGCAAGGAATACCGCGCCCGTCACATCTTGGTTGAAAAAGAAGACGAAGCCAAGGCCTTGATCGCCGACATCAAAAAAGGCGCCAAATTTGAAGATTTGGCCAAAAAAGCCTCCAAGGATCCAGGTTCTGGCGCCAACGGTGGTGATCTGGATTGGGCGGCCGCTGGCAGTTATGTGGCCGAGTTTTCAGACGCGATGGTGAAATTGGCCAAGGGCCAGATGACCGACACGCCGGTCAAGAGCCAGTTTGGTTTTCACATCATCCGTGTGGACGATGTTCGCGAAGCCGATTTGCCCAAATTGAACGACGTCAAACCCCAGATTGCCCAGCAACTGCAACAGCAAAAGCTGGCCAGTTTCCAGGAAGGTCTGCGCAGCAAGGCCAAGATTCAGTGATCTGAATTTGCCTGAAGCCAAAAACGCGACTTCGGTCGCGTTTTTTGTTTTCTGCTAGTGACACACGCTCTGGGGCTGCAGGCGCTGGCCGCCGCTCAGAGGCGCTTCGCTTTGCCACATCGCCCCAACCAGCGCCCACAGCCCCAGAGCTGATGGTCCACATGAGCCGCCAACTTGACAAGCTGGGATAATCCCAGCCCATGCAGCCTCACCAACTCGAACTCCTCGCCCCCGCCCGCACCTTCGACATCGGCATCGAAGCCATCAACCATGGCGCCGATGCGGTCTACATTGGCGGCCCCTCGTTCGGAGCTCGGTCTACCGCCGACAACTCAGTGCAAGACATTGCCAAGCTGGTGCAATACGCGCACCGCTTTCACAGCCGCATTTTTGTCACGCTCAACACCATCTTGCGAGATGATGAATTGGAAGCAGCGAGAAAACAGGCTTGGCAGCTTTACGAGGCGGGCGTGGATGCGTTGATCGTGCAAGACATGGGCTTGCTCGAGATCGACATGCCCCCGATCCAGCTGCATGCCAGCACGCAGACCGACATCCGCACCCCCGAAAAAGCCAAGTTTTTACAAGATGCTGGCTTGAGCCAGATCGTGTTGGCGCGTGAACTGACGCTGCCGCAGATCAGCGCAATACGCGATGTGATCGACACCGAGCGAACGGTGATCGAGTTTTTTGTGCATGGCGCTTTGTGCGTGGCTTACAGCGGGCAGTGCTTCATCAGCCATGCTCACACCGGGCGCAGCGCCAACCGGGGTGACTGCTCGCAGGCTTGCCGACTGCCCTATGAAGTCAAGGATGCACAGGGCCGCATCGTGGCGCACGACAAGCATGTGTTGAGCATGAAGGACAACAACCAGAGCGAGAACCTGCGCGATCTGGTGGATGCGGGCATCCGCAGCTTCAAAATCGAAGGTCGCTACAAAGACATGGCCTATGTGAAGAACATCACGGCACATTACCGCAAGCTGTTTGACGAAGTGCTCAACGAACGCCCTGAGCTGGGATCGGCATCGCATGGCCGTGCCACCTTCAGCTTCGAGCCCGATCCGAACCAGAACTTCAACCGCGAGTTCACCGACTACTTTGTGCAAGGCCGCAAGGAAGACATCG
>JBIKKE010000109.1:0-8335 GCA_044360575.1 Limnohabitans sp.
CGAGGCCAAAGGCGTGCAGGTGTTCACCGGCACCAAGGTCGAAGCCATCAGCCGTGGCGCAGAAAAAGGCTTGCTCGGCAAGTTGGCTTCTGCGGTGGGCTTGGCCTCTGACGATGCCAGCGGCGCGCTGCAGGTGCGTTTGTCCAATGGCCAAACCGTTGAGGCCGATCTGGTCATCAGCGCCACCGGCGTGCGCCCAGCGATTGGCTTTTTGAAGGACAGCGGTATCACCTGCCTGCAAGGCGTGTTGACCGACGAGCACCTGCAAACCAATGTGCCCGGCATCTTCGCAGCTGGCGACTGCGCTGAAGCCTTTGACATGGTCAGCGGCAAAACGATTGTCAGCGCCATCCAGCCCAACGCCGCTGAGCAGGCGCGCGTGGCCGCACTCAACATGCTGGGCCAAAAGACCGATCTCAAAGGCGTCACACAAATCAACGTGCTCGACACCCTGGGTCTGATCTCGACCAGTTTTGGCAACTGGGAAGGCGTGGCCGATGGCCAGTCGGCTGTCTTGACCGACAAGGCTGCAGGCCGCCACCTGAGTCTGCAGTTCAAGGACGATGTGATGATCGGCTGCAACAGCGTGGGCTGGACCGAGCATGTGGGCGTGATGCGGGGTTTGGTCGAAGGCCAAGTCCATTTGGGCGACTGGAAAGACCGCCTGATACACGACCCGACCAAGCTGATGGACGCTTATCTGGACTGCGCTCAGGGTCAGGGTCGCTGGAGCGGTGCAGCCGATGCACGTCGCCGTTGAAGTTATCCTCTGCGCATGAACATCACTTTCAAACTGTTTGCCACACTGACCGACTATTTGCCTGCAGAAGCCCGACGCAGCAACCAAGTCACGCTGGATGTGGCGCAGGACACCAGCATCAGCCAGATCATCGAGCCCTTTGGCATGCCCCCGAAACTCGTGCATCTGGTGCTGGTCAACGGCAAATACATCAAACCCGAAGACCGGGACACGACCACCATGGTTGAAGGCGACGTGTTGGCCATCTGGCCACCCGTGGCCGGTGGCTGAGGCGGTACATGCAATCGAGCTACGCCGAGCAATTTGATCGTGACATGGGTTGCACAGAGGCCGAGTGGCTGGGCTGGCTGCCTGCTGCCATGGGCGACTGCCCTTGGCAGTGCACGGGCAGCACCGCTCACGCCTCCATTGACAAAGGCACCCTCAGTTTGCGCTGGCAGGTCATGCCTCCCCGTGTGATTGCGCTCTTGCGCATGCCGGTGCTGCGGGTGAGCTTTGTGATGCAGGGCTTGGATGCCGATCAGCGTTACACATTCATGAAACGATTTGATCTTCACATGCAGCGTGGCGGCGGTTAAGCCATGCTGACGGTCGATGTCCTGATCGCAGGCGGTGGGCCTTTTGGTTTGATGCTGGCCATTGAGCTGGGGCGCCGTGGGGCACGGACTTTGTTGGTGGACCCAAAACCGGGCACGGCGTTCAACCCGCAGGCCAATGCCACGCAGGCGCGCACCATGGAGCATTTCCGTCGTTTGGGCTTTGCCAACGAGATCCGGGCTCAGGGCTTGCCTGCCGATCACCCAACGGACATTGCTTATTTCACCCGTTTCACGGGCCACGAATTGGCGCGCTTGCCTTTGCCCACGGCTGCGCAAGCAACAGAGGCCATCAAGACCCTGCAAGGCTCTTGGAGCGCTGCCGAACTGCCGCACCGGGTCTCGCAAAAATTTGTCGAAAAAACCTTGCTTCGACATGCCCAAGCTTGCCCCACCAACGACTTGCGCTACGGCTGGACGCTCACCCAGTTTGCGCAGGATGAAGTCGGTGTCGATGCCTGGATCAGCCCGGTTGATGGGGGGGGCGGCCGTCCAAGTGCGTGCTCGCTATCTGGTGGGGGCCGATGGCGCCCGCAGCCCGGTCCGTCACCAGTTGGGCATCGCTTGGGGTGGCAGCACTGGGGCCAAACGCGGGTTCATGGGGGGCAAGATGTTTGCCGTGTATTTGCGCGCCCCCAACTTTGACCAAATCTTTGCACACAGCAAAGCCTGGATGTATGTCACGGTGAACGCGCAGCGCCGCGCCTTCATGGCCACAGTGGATGGTGCGGGTGAGTTCGCTTTCCACGCTGCGGTGCACGAGGACGAAGATGCCGACGCCTGGACAGCCTTGGATGCACAGCGCATCTTCAACCAAGCCATGGGCTGCGATGTGCCGATTGAGGTTTTGTCGGTCGGCACCTGGATGGCCGGCCATGCTTTGGTGGCCGAATCGTTTCAGCAAGGGCGCGTGTTCATTGGGGGCGACGCTGCGCACCTGTTCACGCCCACCGGCGGCCTGGGCTACAACACGGCCGTGGAGGATGCTGTCAACCTGGGCTGGAAGCTGGCCAGCGTGCTTCGGGGAATCGCGCCTGCACGCTTGTTGGACAGCTATGCCCAGGAGCGCATGCCCTTGGCGCACCGCAATACCGCGTATGCACGCCAGTTTGCTGACTCTGTGGGATTGTTTGCGGCCACCCCTGAATTGGAAGAAGCATCAGAGCGGGGCGAACTCACACGGCAAATGGCGTCAGATCATCTGAACGGGCATGTGCGCCTGGAGTTCAATATTCCCGGAGTGACGTTTGGCGGGCGCTACGACGGCTCTGCGATCGTGGTGGCCGATGGCAGCACGCCGCCGCCCGACGCAGCCAACAGCTACCAACCCAGTGCTTGCCCAGGGGGGCGGCCGCCGCACGCTTGGCTGGCCGATGGGCGTTCGCTTTATGACACGTTTCACAGCGAATGGACCTTGCTGCAGTTGGGGTCCACCCGCTCAAGCAGCACGTCGTTTGAGACTGCAGCCTTGAGTTTGGGCATTGACTTGAAGCGGGTCCACCACAGCGCCCCAGACTTATTGGCTTTGTACGAGGCGCCTTGGGTGTTGATTCGCCCAGACCAAGTGGTCGCTTGGCGAGGGCAGGACGATCGGCAGGCTTTACAGGTCTTGCAGCAGGCGCTGGGGTTTTGAATTGTCTCGGTCGCTCAATGGCGCGCCCACAACAAACCCACCGTTTTGAGCCCCAACAATGTCAGGCCCAGCGAGCCCAAAAGGTGAAGCGATGCCGTGCCCAGGGCCAGCGCAAAGCGGCCTTGCTGCAGCATGGCCACCACCTCGGCTGAAAAGCTGGAGAAGGTGGTGAGGGCGCCTAAAAAGCCGGTGACCAAGGCCAGTCGCCAGACCGGGTCCAGCTCAGGCAGTTGCTGGAACACGCCTACGCACACACCGACCAAATAGCCTCCGATCAGGTTGGCCGCTAAGGTGCCCCAAGGCAGCAGGCCAGCGCTTGCGGTGCTGGGGTTGAGCCAAAGGCCCAGTTGCCAGCGCGACAGCGCACCCACACAAGCACCCAGGCAAATCGCGATCACCGTGAGCATGGCGGGGGTCCTTTCCTTTGGGATTTACCGACGATTAAAACGGCGGGTCTTCGTCGGCAGCTGCAGCGCCCAATTCCATCTCGCCACCCAAGGCCTCGATCAGGCTGTCGATCAGTGGCCCCAGCAAACCTGTGGACAGTGCCACGTCGGCGTCAAAGCGGTCTTCGTTTTTGTCGGTGCCTGACTCGTCCATCACGCCGTCAAGGTACTGCACTTTTTTCAGCTGCAGGGTGTCGGTCAACACGAAGGCCACGCGTCCATCCCAGCTCAGCGCCAGTTGGGTGGGCAGCTTGCCCTCCATCACATGCTTGCGCACATCGTCGTTGGCCAAGTGGTGGCGCGTGAAGCGCACGCTGGCCGCGTCTTCGCCGGTGGACTTGAGCACGGTTTCGCGCTCCACCGTCAAGTCTGAGGGCCATTCCTCAGGAGTGGGGGCCAGAAGCCACTGCGTCATTGCCGCTTGCGGGGAGGTCACGGTATGGATCAACGACACAGACAGGCCACCCATCACGTTCATCAGCGCCGACATGACCTCGTCGGCCTTGCCCTGACTGCCTGCGTTGAGCACCAGGCGGCGGTTTTCCAAGTCCATCCACACCAGCACGGTCGATTGGCGGGCAAAGGCCTGCGGCAACAGCGACAACAGCACGTCGTCCATCAGGTCACGCTTTTCTTTTTTGCCGGGTTTGCGTCCAGTTGCAGCCTCAATCTCGGCGATGCGTTCTTCGGCTTTGCGCCGCACCACATTGCCGGGCACGGCCTTGGACTCGATCATCAGCTTCATGATCCACTGACCCGAAACCGATTCGACCAGCGGCCCGTGGGCCTCACCCCGGGGCGGGACCCAGCCAATCGACTTGTCTTGGCTGGCGCCACATTCCACAAACTGCACCGGCTCCAGCGCCGCCTGCACATCGGCCAAAGTGGGCGCAAAGCCCTCGCCGATGCGGTAAACCATCACATTTTTGAACACAAAAAATCCTTACTGCCCAAACGAACAACCCGTCCTTTGGAGACGGGTTGAATCATAGGGGATGAATCGAGCCAGGGGGTCTGTGCGGCGTCAAAGCTTCATCTGAGTGGGCAGCCAAGTCACGATGCCCGGCACAAAGTAAATCAGCAATACCGCGCCCACCATGAGGAAGAACATGGGCATCGACACGCGTGCGATGTAGGGCAGTTGCTTGCCCGTCATGCCCTGCAGCACAAACAGATTGAAGCCTACCGGTGGCGTGATTTGCGCCATCTCGACCACGAACACCACAAAAATACCAAACCAGATCGGGTCGATGCCCGCTTTTTGCACTGTGGGCATGAGCACACCCATGGTCAGCACCACCATCGAGATGCCGTCCAGAAAGCAGCCCAGAAGGATGAAAAACACCATCAAGGCCATGATGAGCGCGAAGGGGCTGAGGCCCAGGCCACCGATCCATTCGGCCAGGTGTCGCGGCAGACCGATGTAGCCCATGGACAAGGTCAAAAACGCCGCCCCTGCCAAGATCAGCGCGATCATGCAATAAAGGCGCGTGGCCCCCATCAATGCTTGTTTGAACACCGACCAACTCATGGTGCCTTGCATCGCCGACAAGGCCAAAGAGCCCACCACGCCCACTGCGGCCGCTTCTGTGGCTGTGGCAAAACCCGTGTAAATCGAGCCCAACACCGCCGCAATCAGCAAGACGACTGGGATCAGGCTGCTTGAGGCCTCCAGCTTTTGCATAAAACTCATCGGGGCGTCACGCGGCGGGATTTGGTCTGGATGGCGCAAGGACCAAAAAATGATGTAGCCCGAAAACAGCCCTGCCAGCAGCAAGCCGGGCAAGACCCCAGCAATGAAAAGCTGCGCAATGGATACATCGGCTGCCACCCCATAAACGATCATGATGATGGATGGCGGGATGAGCAGGCCCAACGTGCCCGAACCCGATAAAGTGCCGATCACCATGTCCTGGGGGTAGCCGCGTCTTTGCAGCTCAGGCAGTGTCATTTTGCCGATTGTGGCGCAGGTGGCTGCACTCGACCCTGAAACAGCCGCAAAGATGGCGCAGCCCACCACATTGGTGTGCAGCAAGCGCCCGGGCAGTGCCTGCATCCACGGCGCCAAACCCTTGAACATGTCTTGGCTGAGACGCGTGCGAAAAAGAATTTCTCCCATCCAGATGAACAGGGGCAATGCCGTGAGTGTCCAGCTCGAAGCTGAACCCCAAATGGTCATCGCCATGGCGTCACCAGCGGGTCTGGCGGAAAACAATTGCATGCCTACCCATGCCACGCCAGAGAGCGTGAGTCCAATCCACACGCCACTGCCCAAAATCAGAAACAAGGTCAGGACCAGCAGCCCTGTGATCATCATGTCATTCATGGCAAGTCATTCATTGCGCAGCATCTCGCCGCTTTCAGTTGCGGAGCGGCGACCTTGGATTTCGAGCACCAACTCGTCCACAAAGGCCAGCGCAAAAATGACGGTGCCCAGCGCCATGACCAGCTGCGGAATCCACAAAGGCGTGGCGTCGTTGCCGGTCGAGATGTCATGAAACTCAATGGATTGCCAAACCAGGCGGCAACTGTAAAAAGCAAACAGAACGGCCAGCAGGCTGGCCAGCACGAGACTGAAAATTTCCAAGCCCCGGCGGGCAGTGCCTTTGAACATGCTCAACACCAAGGTGACGCGAATGTGTTCGCCGCGCTTCAAGGTGTGGGCCAATGCCAAAAATCCGGCCCCTGCCATGAGGTAGCCGGCATAGGCATCGGTGCCAGGGACATGGACATGGAACTGCCGGCTCAAGACCGACAGCAACACCATGAACAGCAAGCCGCACATGCACAGCGCCGCCAAAGCGGCGCTGCTGTCATAAATGGCGTTGAGCAGTTTGCGCATGCGATCAGCGGTTGAACGCGTCGACGATGGCTTTGCCCTCAGCTCCAGACTTTTCAAGCCACTCTTTCATGATGGTGTCGCCCACTTTTTTCATGTCGGCTTTGAGTTGCGCCGAAGGTGGGGTGACGGTCATGCCATTGGCTTTGAGGGTTTCCAGTGTGGTGGTGTTGACCTTGCGTGATTCGGCCCAGCCTCGGGTTTCAGCAGCAGCGGCCGCTTTAAGCAAAGCGTCCTGGGTGGCCTTGTCCAGCGCGTCAAAGGCTTTCTTGTTGGCGATCACTGCGTTCTTGGGCAGCCAGGCCTGTACGTCGTAGTAGAACTTGAGGTGCTCGAACAGCTTGCTGTCCACGCCCGTGGCGCCTGATGTCATGGTCGACTCGACCACACCCGTGGCCAAGGCCTGCGAGAATTCGGCCGCTTGAACCGTCACGGGCTGGGCGCCGATCAGTTCCGCGATCCTGGCTGTGGTGGGGCTGTAGGCACGCCACTTGATGCCCTTGAGGTCGGCGACGCTGTTGATCGGCTTCTTGCTGTAAATGCCTTGGGGTGGCCAGGCCACGGAATACAACAACATCATGCCCTGCTCGGCCAGTTTCTTTTCCAAAAGTGGCTTTTGTGCCCTGTAGAGCTTCATGGATTCGTCGTAGCTGTCGGCCAAAAATGGCAGGCCATCGGCGCCAAAGGGTTGCCACTCGTTCTGGAAGTTCACCAGCAAGATCTCGCCCAGTTGGGCTTGCCCGCCTTGCACAGCGCGCTTGATTTCAGGCGCCTTGAACAATGAGGCGTTGGCGTGTACTGTGATTTTCAGCTTGCCCGCTGTGGCCTTGTCGATATCGGCCGCAAACTGGGTCATGTTGACCGTGTGGAAGTTGGTGGCTGGGTAGGCAGCGGGCAAGTCCCACTTGGTTTGGGCCGACACGAAGCCGGAAACAGCGAGCAGACCAGCCAGCAGGCTGAGGTGAAGGGCGCGACGTTGCATGAGAACTCCTGTGAAAGATGGGAATGAACGGTTCACTGGGCAGTGCAAGAAAGGTGCCCGCTTCACGCGTGCATCGGGTGCATCTGTCAGATGACCACTGTAGGCATGCTGACGCCGATTCGTGCTCGGTGTTTTCCCTTAACGTCAACAATTTGTTGGTAAATTGTCGGCATCGGACATAGACTTTCTGGTCTTACAAACCTTGATGGAATCCATGCCGCGCAAAAATTCTCTCAGCCTTTCGGTCGCCAGCCCTATCGTGTCATCGGCCCATCTGGTCTCGCCCGACAGCGCCGAGATGAGCGAGTTTGAGTTCGGCCTGATCGTGGCGGGCAACGCCTTTCACCGCTGGATCATCCACTGCATGGCGGCTGCAGGCTTGAAGGATTTGACGCCGCTGGATGTGCTGGTGCTGCACCATGTGACTCACCGTGCGCGTGACAAGCGCCTGGCCGATATTTGTTTCATCATGAACATCGAAGACACACATTTGGTGAACTACGCCCTGAAAAAGCTGCAAGGCCTTGGGGTGGTGGTGTCGCAAAAAAATGGCAAAGACGTGACCTATGCCGCCACCGATGAAGGCCGCGCTTATGTGCAGCGCTACCGAGACATCCGCGAGAGTTGCCTGATCGATGCTTTGAAAGCCGACGATGGCCTGAACCGCGACATTGGTGAGTTGGCCCGATTGCTTCGCGTGCTCTCAGGCATGTACGACCAGGCGGCGCGTGCTGCGGCTTCTCTGTGATCCCTTTTCTAAATCGCTTTATGACCGACTCCAACAACACCCTCTCTGGCCAACAACGCTGGCAATTTTGGATCGACCGCGGTGGCACGTTCACCGATGTGGTGGGCAAGCGGCCCGATGGTTCGTTGGTCACGCACAAGCTGCTGAGCGACAACCCCGAGCAGTACCGCGATGCAGCGGTGGCGGGCATTCGGCATTTGCTGGGTTTGAAACCCGGCGAGCCGGTCACACCCGAGCTGGTCGAGTGCGTGAAGATGGGCACCACGGTGGCCACCAATGCCCTGCTGGAGCGCAAAGGCGAGGCCACGCTGCTGGTGACCACGCAGGGCTT
>JBIKKE010000102.1:0-8634 GCA_044360575.1 Limnohabitans sp.
TTTTTGCTCGACATGACGCATGAGCTCAAAAACGAATTGCCGCACGGTTTGATCTTGAGCATGGTCAACGCCCGTTCGGGCCTGAAAGCTTTGTCGACCGTGCTGGCCCGCTGGGTTCAGCATTTCCTGGGGGTTGCCGTCAGTATTGAGCCCGTGCAAAAAGTGGACGACCCGGCTTGGCGATGGCATGTGGGCCTTGACGTCACTGCCACCGCTTTGCTCAACGACCTTTACCAAGGTGTTGAGCTGGACGCCAAACGCCAGCAGCAACTCATCAGTTTGTTCAAGTTGCGTTTTGACAACCCGGATGACATGCGCGCTGATGTGCGTGGCAAGACGGTGTATTTGGGTTTGGCCATGAACGAGCAGGGTTTGCTCAAACTCAAGCCGCAAAACCTGCTGCTGAATTTGCCATTGGTGCAAGAGGTCTGAACAAGGCAGTATTTGCGGGATTTTTCAACCGAAGGTTTTTGGGGCCAATCCATGCGATTTCGTCAAAGCTTTGTGTGGCTGCTGCTCATCCTGGCCATCGGTGCATTTGTCTTGCTGGATCTGGGGCATGAACTCAGCTTTGAGCAGCTCAAGGCCCGCCAAGCCGGGTTTGTGCAGTTGCATGCGCAGCAACCTTTTACGGTAGCGGCTGTTTACTTCGTGGTGTATGTGCTGGCCACAGCATTGTCGATACCGGGTGCGGTCATCATCACTTTGGCCGGTGGCGCGGTGTTTGGCCTGTGGCAGGGTTTGCTGCTGGTGTCATTCGCTTCCACCATCGGCGCCACCCTGGCTTTTTTGGCTTCGCGTTTTGTGCTGCGCGATGGGGTCGAAGCCCGCTTTGGCCAACGCCTGGCCGACATCAACGCTGGCGTGAACAAAGAGGGCGCGTTTTACCTGTTCAGTTTGCGTTTGATCCCGGTGGTGCCGTTTTTTCTCATCAACTTGTTGATGGGCCTCACGCGCATGAAGACCGTGACGTTTTATGTGGTGAGTCAGATCGGCATGTTGGCCGGCACAGCGGTGTACGTGAATGCAGGCACGCAATTGGCGCAACTGGATTCGGTTCAGGGCATTTTGAGCCCGGCGCTGTTGGGCAGCTTTGTGCTGCTGGGCATCTTCCCCTTGTTGGCGCGGCGCGTGGTGGCGGTCATCCAGAAGCGGAAAGTCTATGCCCGTTGGTCCAGCGTGCGCCCCAAGACCTTTGACCGCAACCTGATCGTGATCGGCGGTGGTGCGGCCGGTTTGGTGTCGGCCTACATTGCCGCTGCCGTCAAAGCCAAAGTGACTTTGATCGAAGCCCACAAAATGGGTGGCGATTGCTTGAATTACGGTTGCGTGCCGAGCAAAGCCTTGATCAAGAGTGCCAAGCTGGCGCACCAGATGCGCCACGGCGCACAGTATGGCCTGAGCGACACCGCGCCCAGCTTCAGTTTTAAGGCGGTGATGCAGCGTGTGCACGAGGTGATCAAGGCGATCGAGCCGCACGACAGTGTGGCGCGCTACACCGGCTTGGGTGTGGAGGTGTTGCAGGGTTACGGCAAATTGGTGAACCCGTGGACGGTCGAAGTGACGTTGAACAGCGGCCAAGTACAGCGGCTGACCGCACGGAGCATCGTGATTGCAGCGGGTGCACGCCCCATCGTGCCGCTTTTGCCGGGCCTCGATGACGTGGGTTACGTCACCAGCGATACGCTGTGGGACGAGTTTGCCAAGCTGGACGATATTCCGAAGCGTATCGTGGTGCTGGGCGGTGGGCCAATTGGCTGTGAGTTGTCGCAAAGCTTTGCCCGCTTGGGTGCGCAGGTCACGCAGGTTGAGATGGGCGAACGCATCTTGGTGCGCGAGGACGAAGAGGTGTCTGCGCTGGCACGCGACGCGCTGCAGGCCGACGGCGTGTTGGTGCTCACTGGACACAAGGCTTTGCGATGCGAGCGCCGAGGTGAAGACAAAATTCTGGTGGTTAATCAACAAGGAGAAGGGCAAGGCCAAGAGGTCGAGGTGGTTTTTGACGTCTTGGTCTGCGCCGTGGGCCGCGAGGCCCGCCTGCAAGCTTATGGTCTTGAAGACATCGGCGTGCCCACGCACCGCACTGTGGACACCAACGAGTACTTGCAAACGCTTTACCCCAATATTTATGCCGCAGGTGATGTGGCTGGGCCTTACCAGCTCACCCATGTGGCCGCGCACCAGGCCTGGTATGCGGTGGTGAATGCGTTGTTTGGCGACTTCAAATCCTTCAAGGTGGACTACCGCGTGATCCCTTGGGCCACTTTCATTGACCCCGAGGTGGCGCGTGTGGGTCTGAACGAGCAAGAGGCTCAAGCCCAGAGCATCGCTTATGAGGTGACGAAGTACGGCATCGACGACCTCGACAGGGCCATTGCCGACAGTCAGGCGCATGGTTTTGTGAAAGTGCTCACTGTGCCTGGCAAAGACCGCATTTTGGGCGTGACCATCGTGGGCGCACACGCCGGTGACTTGCTGGCTGAATATGTGCTGGCCATGAAGCATGGCTTGGGCTTGAACAAGATTTTGGGCACCATCCACACCTACCCGACCATGGCCGAAGCCAACAAGTACGCAGCCGGTGAATGGAATCGTGCGCATGCGCCGCAAAAGTTGCTGGCGTGGGTCAAGAAGTTTCACGATTGGCGTCGGGGATGAACTTGTTTTTGAAGCCTGCCCCTGTGCTGCTGGCGCTGTGCATGGTCTGTGCCACAGCGTCTGCTTTCTCGCAAAGTCTCTCGCCTTTGGTGCCCGCCGATGGCGCCGTCGCCAGTGCTTGGCGTTTTGTGGGCTTTCCCAAATCCAAGGCCGACATTGCGGCCACCCGCTTTGAGCTGGCCGATGTGCAAGGTGAGCGAGCCCTGAAGGTCAGTACCCGCGCTTCTTATGGCACCTGGGTACACGACTTGAACAATGCTGAGCCGGGCCGCCTGCAATGGCGCTGGCGTCTGGACCAGCCGCTCACCGGCGGCCAAGCTGTGGCCGACATCCTGACCAAAGCGGGCGATGACGCTGCACTCAAAGTGTGTGTGATGTTCAACCATCCGCTGGACCGCGTGCCCTTCGCCCAGCGCACCCTGCTGCGTATCGCGCGCAGCCTGAGTGGCGAAGACCTGCCGGCCGCCACGCTGTGCTATGTCTGGGACAGCATGCACCCTGCTGGCCTGCAAGGCCCCAACCCTTACACCTCGCGGGTACGCTTCATCACGCTGCAAGGCAAGGGCGCACAGCTTGCCCAATGGCAAACTGAAATCCGCGACGTGGTCGCTGACTTTGCCAAGTTGTTTGCAGATGAATTGCCTGCTGGGGCGGCAGTGCCCAAAGTGCGTGCGGTGCTGGTGGGGGCTGACAGTGACAACACGGGCGCTGAAAGTGTGGGCTGGGTGAAGGCACTGACCTGGCTACGCTGAAGGCTGGATGAGCCAGAACCCATCGCAGGTTTTGCGGGCTTGATGGACCGGCATCCGAAGGGATGCGTCCAGTTTCAGGCGGCCTTTTTGCCGTACAAGTCATCCAGCAGCGCCAGGCCGTTCGCGTACTGGCCTGCACTTCGTTTTTCTTCCTGACGTGTCCGCCACTTGCGCAGGGGTTGGCCATCTTGCAGCTGCTGAACCAAATAGGGTACCCAGCGGCGCGCGCGATGGGCTGTCACCAAGCTGTGGCTGCTGTCAGTGTCGGCCTGAGTGCCTGATTCAGCACCTGTTTCAGCGCCGTGACCACCGACAAACTGCGCCACCACGCTGAGGTTGTCCGAATCGTCAGGGCTTTGGGCCACCAATTTGAAGCCTGCGGTTTCGAGCAAGTGGCGCAAAGTGGGCCCCGTGAAATACAGGGTGTGCGCTCTGAAAAACATGTAATCCGGTGAGCACAAGCGCGTGGCATTGGGCACCTCGATGTACAACAAGCCGTTGGCCTTGAGTTTTCCGCCGATGGTGCGCAAGGCGGCGACGGGTTCAGCCAGATGCTCCAAAACATGGCACATCGAAATCAAATCCAAAGAGCCTGCGGCCTCGCTGGCCAAGCCTTGCTGCAAGGTGCTGTTGTTGACATGGATACCCAGCATGCTTTGGGCATAAGTGGCATAGCCTGCGTGCGGCTCAATGCCTTTGGCCTGAAACCCCAATGTTTGTAGAAGGTACACAAACTCACCACTGCTCGAACCAATGTCCAAGCTGTGTTGGGATCGGAGGTCGGTGTCCGGCCAGCGAGCATGGGTGTTTTGACACAACCACTGCCAACGCCATTGCGCATTTCGACCTGCACGCAAGACATGGCGCAAGGCTGGTTGTACGGCTGATTTATAGGCTTGGCGGTATTGGGTGGCGTACCAGTCGGCCAATTCCTGATCGCTGGGCAGAGGGTCGATGCGGCCTAAACCGCAACGGTTGCAAGACACGGTGAGCAAGGCGTCACCTGTTTTGCCGTCTTTGTTGGCGATGACTTGTGCCGAACGTTCACCGCAGCAAGGGCAGGCTGTGTGGGCGTTCAGGGGTGTACCTGTGGCAGTGCTTGTTGGGTCAAAGGTGGTCATAGGCGTATTGTAATTTGCGTCATTCACCACTTAATTAGATGGATTAACCAGGGGCTTTTAAAGACCAGAGGGGGCTTTGTGATGGGCGTCTTCGGTGCCCATGCACAGGGCAGGCACCGAAGGCGATTGACCAGATCAGTCAGCAGACACGCCTGCTTTGCGGATCACCGGACCCCATTTGTTGATTTCGGATTTCAGAGCTGAGTTCACCCAAACGCTGCACGATGGATGGTTCGGCCATGGCGCCGAGCAGGTCGTTCATGGCAGGGGCCGCCTGCTGCACAAGGCACCACCAAAGTGATCGATCTGTTGGGGTAGTTTTGCGCGCTTGTAGCCGTGCAGGCCAAAGTCAAAGCAACTCAGGCCAATTGAAAGGAGGTTTTCATCTTGTCTCAAATGGTGGTGTAAAAAGTGGCAATTGGTATTGGCGGGTAACTTGATCAATCGATGGACGCACCCGATGACTTCACGATTTGTCCCCAACGGACAATGTCGTCGTTTAAAAGTGCAGCAAATTGCTCAGGCGTTGTGGGTGCGGCCAACTCCACACCTTGTTGTTCCAGCTTGTCCCGCAGGTCTTTGGCCGCCAAAGTTTTGGCCATGGCTTCGTTGAGCTTGGCGGATACATCTGCAGGCACGCCCGCTGGGCTGAACAAGCCGATCCACAGTGTGCCTGCATAACCAGGCACAGCTTCGGCCAGTGCCGGAACATCGGGCAGGGCCGGTGAGCGTTTGGGGCTGCTCACGGCCAAAGCTTTGAGCTTGCCGGCCTTGATGTGACTCAATGAGGCGGGCAAGCTGGCAAACACGAAGGGCAATTGACCACCCAGCACATCGTTCATGGCCGGTGCGACGCCTTTGTAAGGCACATGTTGCAACTGGATGCTCGCCATGCTGTTGAGCATTTCACCCAGCAAATGGTTGAGCGTGCCGTTGCCCGCCGAGGCGTATTGCAGCTGGCCCGGTTTGGCCTTGGCGGCAGTGATCAAGTCCTGCACTGTTTTGCCGGCGAAGCTGGGGTTGGCCAATAAGACATTGGGAACCGAGCCAATCAAGGCGACGGGTTTGAAATCTTTCACAGGGTCAAAGCCGGGGTTTTTATACAAAGCCGGGTTGATGGCTTGGCTGCTGCTGATGGTCATCAGCAAGGTGTAGCCGTCTTTGGGGGCTTTGGCTGCAAACTGGGTGCCAATGTTGCCGCCGGCGCCAGGCCGGTTTTCGACCGCCACGGGCGAACCCAAAACCTCGGACAGCTTTTGGCTGACCAAGCGCCCCACAATGTCGTTGGTGCCTCCGGCCGCTTGTGGCACCAACATCAAAATCGGGCGTTGAGGGTAGGCGGATTGGGCATGTGCACCACCCCAGGCCAGCACCAGGCCAAGGCCGCTGAGCAGGGTTTGGTTCAAAAAGCGTCGGCGATAGACGGGGGTTTTGTCTGGAAGCGCTTGCGAAAATGAGAACATATTCAATCCTGTCAAAGATATGAAATGCTGATCTAAAGTGCAAAAATGTGCTGCCTTGTGCGCGACACCCTTGTGGTCTGATTTGGACGTCATCAGTCTCCAATGTGCCTGTTTCTTGCCACAAGTTGCTCAAAGCACCGATAAGCTCAGACTATGCTCAAGGGTTCCAAAGGGGTACGCAAAAAATGATCAACAAGTTTGTGGATTCAGTCGCAGAGGCGCTGGCCAATACCCCCGATGGGGCCACGGTCATGATCGGTGGCTTTGGCACGGCCGGCATCCCTGATGAGTTGATTGAGGGTTTGATTGCGCAAGGCGCGCGCGACCTCACCGTGGTCAATAACAACGCAGGCAACGCCGAGCAGGGCCTGGCTGCTTTGCTCAAGGCGGGCCGGGTGCGCAAAATCATTTGCAGCTTTCCCCGTCAAACCGATTCCTATGTTTTTGATGGCCTGTACCGATCGGGTCAGCTTGAATTGGAGCTCGTGCCGCAGGGCAATTTGGCAGAGCGCATCCGGGCAGCGGGCGCCGGCATTGGTGGCTTTTTCACCTCCACGGGTTACGGGACCGATTTGGCCAAGCACGCTGATGGTTCACCCAAAGAAACCCGCGAAATCGATGGCCGCATGTACGTCTATGAAACCCCCATCCACGCCGATTTGGCTTTGATCAAAGCCGAGCGGGGCGACCGCTGGGGCAATCTGACGTACCGCAAGGCAGCGCGCAATTTCGGACCCATCATGGCCATGGCGGCGCGCAAAACCGTGGCCACAGTGCACGAGCAAGTCGCCTTGGGTCAGCTTGACCCCGAAACGGTGGTCACGCCCGGTATTTTTGTACAAGCGGTGATCAAAATCGACCGCGTGGCCACTCAGGCCGGAGGCATCAAGGCATGACTTACACCCGACGCAGCAAAGACGAACTGGCCGCCCGTGTGGCGCAAGACATTCCCGAAGGCGCTACCGTCAATTTGGGCATTGGCCAACCCACCTTGGTGGCCAACCACATCCCGGCCAGCCGTGAAGTGCTTTTGCACAGCGAAAACGGCATCTTGGGCATGGGGCCAGCCCCTGCCAAAGGGCTGGAAGATTACGACCTGATCAATGCGGGCAAGCAGCCTGTGACCTTGCTCCCGGGGGGCGCGTTTTTTCACCACGCCGACAGTTTTGCCATGATGCGCGGCGGTCACCTCGATATCTGTGTGTTGGGGGCTTTTCAAGTCAGCGCAACGGGTGATATGGCCAACTGGCACACGGGCGAGCCCGACGCCATTCCGGCGGTGGGTGGTGCCATGGACTTGGCCATCGGGGCCAAGCAAACCTGGGTGATGATGGACCTGCTGACCAAGCAAGGCCAAAGCAAATTGGTGCAAGCATGCAGTTACCCTTTGACCGGTATTGGCTGTGTCAAAAGGGTCTACACCGACTTGGCCACGCTGGCTTGCACGCCGCAGGGACTGGAAGTCATTGACTTGGTGGATGGCCTGAGTTTGGAGGCCTTGTCGGAACTGATTGGCTTGCCGCTCAGGGCCGCGTGACAACAGGGTTTGCCAGTCAAGCCTGTCGTTGTTAGTTTGGAAAGGGTGCAAGCGCCGGCGCTGCGCCGTCCGGCACGCTGCGGCGCGTGGTGTTCATCACCATGGCCAGCAAGCTGTAATAGCCGCAGTGCGCCGTCATGTCGATGACGCCTTGGTCGCCAAACATCTTTTGTGCAGCTGCCCAGGTCACGTCGCTCACCGACTGGTTGTGCAGCAGCTCTTGCAAAAAGTCGTACACCACGGTTTCTTCGGCCGTCATGTGGGGCGGGCGGCGGCCGTCGGCAATCGCATCACAAGTCTCTTCGCTCACACCGGCTTTGATGGCGATCGGTTTGTGGATGTGCCACTCCACCGGCTGTGACCAGTGGCGCGCCACCACCAGCACGGCAAACTCCGAGTTGTGCAAACCCACGGTGTTGTCGTAGCGCAGGTATTCCCCCACTTTTTGCAAGCGGCGCATCAACTCGGGGCTGCGCATCAAGGGCACAAAGGGGCCAGATAGTTTGCCGCGTGGCCCGCTGACCAGCTCGTCCACCGCTGCACGTTGTGCGTCGGTCATTTGTTCACGCGGGATTTCGGGCAGTCGGTCTGTTTTGGGGGAGGTCATCGGGCTGTCTCATGGGTTGAATGATCAAACCTCAATTTATCACCTGATCAGATGAGCATCAGTCGTGTGCGGGATAGCCCGCAGTGGCCACGGCTGCCCCCTGGATTTGGTGGCGCACAAAGGCTTCGGCGACCCAGCCTGATTGTTTGGCGTCTTCGACAAATCCGTTCAAAAATTCTCGCGCTGGGCTGCTGCGCTTGGCAGGCATGCCCATGGCCTGGTGGATGACCATGAAGCGGCCGGGCAGCAGTCGCACGCCGGGTAAGCGCTGTGCGTCCGCTTCCAATTGCTGCTTCACGCCTGCAGCCACTTCAAGTTGCTGCGCCATGAACAGGTCGACCACGGCGGGCGAGCTGGGTGCGCGCACGATGGGGGCATGTTTGAGGTGGCGGGTTAAAAATAAATCGTAGGCGCTGCCGGCGCCCACCGTCACGCGGTTGTTGGCCCGGTCGACTTCGTCATTGTGGTGCAGTGGCGAGTCGCTGCGCACCATGTA
>JBIKKE010000103.1:0-8467 GCA_044360575.1 Limnohabitans sp.
GGCGGTAATAGATCTTGTCGATCGTCTTGGTGCCAGTCACTTTGAGCTGGGCAGCATTGATGATGACGATGTAGTCACCTGTGTCAACGTGAGGCGTGTAAATGGCCTTGTGTTTGCCGCGCAAACGGAGAGCAACTTCGCTGGCTACTCGTCCGAGGACCTTGTCGGTCGCGTCAATCACAAACCACTCGTGCACGACCTCAGCGGGTTTGGCGCTGAAAGTAGTTGTCATGAGTTTTCTCTTTGAAGAAAGGTTTGTCGGGCCCTTTTCCACGGTCGGTGTTCCTCTGCTGGGAACCTCTTAGGTGGGAAATTGCTGAAACCCAAAGGGTCTTAGCGTCTTCGCCGCGGGGCCACAAAATCGCTGCGAAGCCCGCCATTATACGAAAAATCAAGGACTTGCAGAAGTTATTGGTTACCATCAAGCCATGTTCAGTTACCGACACGCTTTCCATGCGGGCAACCATGCCGATGTGCTCAAACACATCACCTTGCTCGCCACCATGCGCCACCTCATGCAAAAAGAGGCCGGCATCACCCTGATTGACACCCATGCTGGGGCGGGCTTGTACCGTTTGGACGGTGACTACTCCCAAAAAGGGGGCGAAGCCGAAGACGGCTTGTTCAAATTATTGGCCGCTGCCGAAAAAATCGATGTCTTGCCCGAACCCGTGCAAGATTATTTGGAACAAATCGCCAGCTTCAACCCCAACGGACAAGCCAAAATTTACCCCGGCTCGCCGTTTTTGATGCACAAATTGATGCGGCACGCCTCGCGTGACCGCCTTCGTTTGTTTGAGTTGCACCCCACGGACAGCAAGTCCCTGACCTCCAACGTTGCGCAGCTCGAGGCAGGTCGCACCATCAGCGTCAGCCGCGAAGATGGCTTTGAGGCACTCAAAAAGCTCTTGCCACCACCGCCATCGGCCACCGGTTCCAAGCGGGCCATGGTGTTGATCGACCCCAGCTACGAAATCAAGTCCGATTACAGCAAGGTCGCCAGCGTCATCCAGGAATACCTCAAGCGCTTTTCGACGGGCACCTATTTGGTCTGGTACCCGATCATCCCGCGCCCCGAGGCGCACGACCTGCCCAAACGCCTGCGCACCTTGTCCAACCAAGCTCAAAAGCCTTGGCTCAATGCCACGCTCGCAATTGGCCGAGGTCCTGGCGACGAAGGCGGCTTGGTGGCCAGTGGCATGTTTGTCATCAACCCTCCCTTCACCCTCAAAGACCAGATCCGAAAAGCGCTGGATATGGTGGGCCCGGCCTTGGCGCGTGGGTCTGGCAAAAACTGGGCAGTTGAGTCGTCTTGAGCGACAACCAGCAAGCTGCTTTGCCAGCTTGCATTGGGCTTGAGCCTGAAAACGCGGAATCAGGGAAATACCTGACTACGGCAAGCCCAAATTAACCGACCGCCCGGTCGGTTAATTGGTATACTGGCACCCGCGCCGTGATCATCCCATCCTGTTTGGCGCAGGAGATACACCATGTACACCCAATCTTTCAGCGTTCCGGACTCGTCCGAGGACGTCAAATCGGCCGGCCTGAAGGCCGTGCCAAAAGCCCTGAGCAAGCAAGACGCCGAACTTCAAGCAGCCTTTGACGCCCGCATCGACGCCGACGGCCGCATCGAACCCCGCGAGTGGATGCCAGAGGCCTACCGCAAAACCTTGGTTCGCCAAATCAGCCAACACGCCAACAGCGAAATTGTGGGCATGCTGCCCGAGGCCAACTGGATCAGCCGTGCACCCAGCCTGAAGCGCAAAACCATTCTGATCGCCAAAGTGCAAGACGAAGGCGGTCACGGCCTTTACCTGTACAGCGCTGCCGAAACCTTGGGTACCAGCCGCGACCAAATGCTGGACGCACTGCACAGCGGCAAAGCCAAATACAGCTCCATCTTCAACTACCCCACGCTCAACTGGGCCGATGTGGGCGTGGTCGGCTGGCTGGTCGATGGCGCGGCCATCATGAACCAGGTACCCCTTTGCCGTTGCTCTTATGGCCCGTATGCCCGTGCCATGGTGCGTGTGTGCAAGGAAGAGTCTTTCCACCAACGCCAAGGCTACGAAGCCTTGCTGGTCATGATGCAAGGCACAGCCGAGCAAAAAGCCATGGTGCAAGACGCGGTGAACCGCTGGTGGTGGAAGTGCCTGGCCATGTTTGGGCCACCCGACGCCGACAGCCCCAACAGCGCGCAAGGCATGCGCTGGGGCATCAAGCGCATCAGCAACGACGACCTGCGTCAAAAGTTTGTAGACGCCACCGTGCCGCAAGCCAAGGTACTGGGCGTGACCCTGCCCGACCCAGATTTGAAATGGAACGAAGCACGGCAAGCCCACGATTTTGGTGCCATCGACTGGGACGAGTTCTGGGCCACCGTGAACGGCAACGGCCCTTGCAACAAGGAGCGCCTGGGCGCCCGCGTCAAGGCCTGGAACGACGGCGCCTGGGTGCGCGAAGCCGCCCTCGCCCACGCCCGTAAACAACAAGCACGCCAACTCAAGGAGGCCGCATGAGCACAGCCACATTGAAAGAATGGCCCCTGTGGGAAGTTTTTGTGCGCAGCAAACAAGGCTTGGAGCACAAGCACTGCGGCAGCTTGCATGCGTCTGATTCAGAGCACGCTTTGCAAATGGCGCGCGACGTGTACACCCGCCGTCAAGAAGGCGTGAGCATTTGGGTGGTGCCTTCGGCCAGCATTTCGGCCAGCGAGCCCAACGACAAGTCCGAGTTCTTCGATCCGGCCAGCGACAAGGTGTACCGACACCCCACCTTTTACCAAATCCCCGACGAAGTCGGACACATGTGAGCGTGCAGATGAATGCGCCCATTGAACACCTCTTGCACCTGGCAGACAACGCGCTGATCCTCGGTCAGCGCAATGCCGAATGGTGTGGCCATGGCCCAATACTGGAAGAAGACATCGCGCTGTCCAACAACAGCCTCGACCTGATCGGCCAAGCCCGCATGCTCTACCAGCATGCGGCAGCATTGCATGGCGAAGGCGCCACCGAAGACACGCTGGCGTATTTTCGCGATGTGCCCGACTTCAAAAACTACACCCTGTGCGAATTGCCACACACGCCTTTGATGGCGGCCACGTCTGCGGGCGACCGCGACTTTGCCACCACCATCGTGCGCAACTTTTTGTACAGCAGCCTGATGGTGCTGGTGTGGGACCAACTGCAAAGCTCCCAAGACACTCAGCTGGCGGCGATTGCCGCCAAGTCGCTCAAAGAGGTGCGTTACCACCTGCGCCACTCGCGCGACTGGCTGGTGCGTTTGGGTGATGGCACCGACGAGTCACACGCCAAAGCACAAGCTGCACTGGACCAATTGATGTCCTACACCCAGGAGTTCTGGACCGCCAGCGACCACGAATCTGCGGCGCTGACCAAGGGCACCGGTACCGACATGGCCACCTTGCAGTCCGACTGGAACGCGATCGTGGACACCGCACTGCAAGAGGCGACCCTGAAGCGCCCCACCGATGGCGGCTTTGTGTCCACGGGCAAACAAGGCCTGCACTCCGAGCATCTCGGATTTGTGTTGGCCGAAATGCAAAGTCTGGCCCGCGCGCATCCGCAAGCCACTTGGTAAAACACACCCATGACCCGCACTGTCGATGAAGACCGCGCCTGGGCTCTGCTGGAGCAACTGACCGACCCGGAAATTCCGGTCGTGTCATTGCGTGAGCTGGGCATCTTGCGCGAGGTGCGTCAAGGGGCCCAGGGTTTGGAAGTGGTCATCACCCCCACCTACAGCGGCTGCCCGGCCATGGGCCAGATCGAGGACGACGTGAAAGCCTTGCTGCAGGCCCACGGCTTGCAGGGCCAGGTGGTTACGCAATTGGCCCCCGCCTGGACCACCGACTGGATGACCGACACGGCCAAAGACAAACTGCGCGCCTACGGCATAGCGCCGCCGCACGCCTGCGCCAACACGCCCTCGGGCGCGGTCAACGTGGTGCAGTTTGCCTCTCGCAGCGCCAAGCTCGAAGTGGTCAACTGCCCGCAATGCGGCTCGGCCAACACCACTGAAACCTCCCATTTCGGCTCAACCGCCTGCAAGGCCCTTTACCGGTGCCTCGCTTGCATGGAGCCCTTCGACTACTTCAAACCCTACTGAGCCGCCACAAGCCCCTCAGCGCCAAGCCATGTCCGCAGCCCGATTTCATGACCTCCAGATCGCCCGCATCAACCCCGAAGCGGCAGGTGCCGTGGCCATCACGCTGAACGTGCCCGCCGACCTGCGCGACAGCTTTGACTTCAAGCCTGGTCAGTTTTTGACACTGCGCGCCCTGATTGGCGGCTCGGATGTGCGCCGCAGCTACTCCATCAGCTCAGCCCGCAGCCAGCTGCACCAGCAAGGCGTGCTCGAAGTGGGTATTCGCCCCGTAGAAGGCGGTGTGTTTTCCAACTGGGCTGCCACCGAACTCAAATCCGGCGACACCCTGCGCGTGATGCCACCAGACGGCCGTTTTGTGGTGCAACGCCCCCGTGCCATTCACCGTGTGGGCTTTGCTGCAGGCTCTGGCATCACACCCATTTTGTCCATCTTGTCGAGCACCCTCGAAGAAAAAGCCGACAGCAAATTCACCCTGGTCTATGGCAACCGCCGCATGGACAGCGTAATGTTCAACGAAGCCCTGCAAGACCTGAAAGACCTTTACCCCTCGCGTCTGACGTTGATCCACATCCTCTCGCGTCAAGCGCAAGAAGTCCCCCTGCTCGAAGGCCGCATCGACGGCGCCAAGGTGCAGGCGATCATTGACGCCTTCTTGCCCGTGGGCAGCATGGACGAAGTGTTTGTGTGCGGGCCCGAAGCCATGATCGAAGCCACCGAACAAGCCCTGCTGACGGCTGGCGTGAAAGCCGAACGCATCCGCACCGAACGTTTCAGCTCACCCACGCTGGATGCACTGGCGCCCGAAGTTCGCGCCAAGGCCGTGCTGGGCCACCCCGCCACGCGCGCGCAAGGCGAAGTTCAACTCACCGTGGTGCTGGACGGCAAGCCTTACAACATGCCGATGAACCGCAACGAGAAGATCCTTGACATCGCTTTGTCACTGGGTCTGGATTTGCCGTATTCGTGCAAAGCCGGGGTGTGCTGCACCTGCCGCTGCAAGGTCATGGAAGGCACGACCGAGATGGAGAAAAATTTCACCCTCGAGAAGCCCGAAGTCGAACAAGGCTTCATCCTGTCTTGCCAAGCTCGCCCCACCAGCGAGCGCGTGGTCATCAGTTTCGACGAACGCTGAAAAAACGCCCGTTCACTCGCCAGACTGCTGCATCGCCCACATGCTGGCGTAACGGCCTTGGCTGGCCAGCAGCTCGGTGTGGCTGCCGCGCTCGATGATCTGCCCGGCGTCCATCACCAAAATCTCGTGCGCGTCCACCACCGTGGACAAGCGGTGAGCAATCACCAGCGTGGTTTTGTTTTGCGCCACATTGGCCAATTCAGATTGAATCGCACGTTCATTGGCCGAGTCGAGTGCCGAGGTGGCTTCGTCGAACACCAGAATCGGCGGGTCTTTGAGCAAGGTGCGGGCAATCGCCACACGCTGCTTTTCACCGCCTGAAAGCTTCAGGCCCCGCTCACCCACCGAAGTCTGGTAGCCCTTGGGCGTAGAGGCAATGAAGTCGTGGATGCGGGCAGAACGCGCAGCGCCCTCGATCTCGTCCTGGCTGGCGCCGGGGCGACCATAGGCGATGTTGTAGGCCACGCTGTCGTTAAACAGCACCGTGTCCTGCGGAACGATGCCCAAAGCGCCACGCACACTGGACTGCGTGACTTGTCGGATATCTTGCCCCGCAATCCGAATAAAGCCCTGCTGCACGTCATAAAAACGGAACATCAAACGCGCCAGCGTTGACTTGCCCGACCCCGAAGGCCCGACCACCGCGACCGTTTTGCCCGCAGGAATCGTGAAGCTGATGTCTTTGAGAATCGGGCGGTCACTCTCGTAAGCAAAAGACACGCGATCAAACACCACATCGGGCGCACCTTGCAAAGCCAGCGCTGATGCACCCGCCACATCGGCCACTTCGCGCTCGCGGTCCATCAGCACAAACATTTTGTCCAGATCGGTCAGGCTTTGCTTGATTTCGCGGTACAGCACACCCAGAAAGTTCAGCGGAATGTAGAGCTGGATCATGAAAGCGTTCACCATGACCAAATCACCCAGGGTCATGCGCCCAGCCACCACCCCCTCGGTCGCCCGCCACAGCATGGTCACCAAAGCGGCGGCAATGATGAGTTGCTGGCCGGTGTTGAGCAACGACAAAGTGGTCTGAGACTTGAGCCTTGCCACGCGCAAACGCTCCAGACTTTCGTCATAACGGCCAGCCTCAAAGCGCTCGTTGCCAAAGTACTTGACGGTCTCATAGTTCAACAGCGAGTCGATGGCGCGGGTGTGGGCTGCCGAATCAAATTCATTGGCTTGCTTGCGAAACTGCGTGCGCCATTCGGTGACATAGACCGTGAAGATGATGTAGAAAACCAAAGCAGAAAAAGTGATGCCTGCAAACCAGGCGTCAAACTTCACTGCCAAAATCGTCAGCACCAGAGCCACCTCCAACAAGGTGGGGATGACGCTGTACAGCGAATAGGAAATCAGCGACTCAATGCCACGCACACCGCGCTCGATGTCCCGTGTCATGCCGCCAGTCTGTCGCGCCAGATGAAAGCGCAAACTCAAGGCATGCAGGTGCTCAAAAGTTTGCAACGCAATGCTGCGCGAAGCCCCTTGGGTGGCTTTGGCAAAGACCAACTCGCGCAATTCGGTGAAAGCCGATGTCAGCAAACGCAAAGCGCCGTAACCCAACAAGAGTGCTACCGGCAACACCAGCACCGCGCCCGGATCGCTGGGTTTGATGCTCATGGCATCGACCAACTCCTTGAGCAGCAGGGGCACGCTCACGTTGGCCAACTTGGCGCAAACCATGAGGCCAAGCGCTATCACGACGCGCCATTTGTACTGCCACAAATAGGGCCAAAGACGCGACAGCGTTTTCCAATCACTCGTGGCAACCGTTGGAGTCTGGGTGCCCGATGGCGAGTTGGAGTGAGGGCCAGGGGAGACAGCAGGGGCAGAGGTTTCGCCGTGTGGGCGCATAAGACACAATCCAGTTCAACGTCAACCATTAACGAACACCGATTGTGCCCATGTCTGAACCTCAACGCCCCGCCACTGTGTCTTTGCCCACTGACCAAGAGTTGGTGCTCAAAGTCATCCCCATGCCTGCTGACTGCAACGCCAGTGGTGACATTTTTGGTGGCTGGGTCATGGCCCAGGTCGACTTGGCCGGCGCCGTCTTACCCGCGCGCCGTGTGCGCGGACGCATGGTGACCGTGGCGGTGAACGAGTTCATCTTCAAGCAAGCCGTCAAGGTGGGCGATATCTTGTCGTTTTTCTCGCGCATCGTTCGCGTGGGGCGCACCTCGGTCACGGTGAAGGTGGAGGTGTTTGCCGAACGCTTTCAGCTCCAAGGCCAGTACATCAAGGTGACCGAAGCGAACCTAACCTATGTGGCGGTGGACGACCAGGGCAAGCCCAGGCCTGTGCCAGCCGAATGAGTCGCTGGGGCGATCAGGACACAATGTAAGCCGCAGCGCCGGTGGACATCAAGGTCCCATCGGGTCCACAAAACTCCATGCGAGAAGAACCGACACGCGAGCCGACGCGCAAAGCGTTGGCTGTGATGGTGAAGTGCTCGCCAATGCCAGGGCGCAAGTAGTCCACTCGCAAATCGATCGTGCCCAACTTGGCAAAGCGCTCCAGGCGTTTGGCGGGCGGCTCGTCCATGTGCTTGGCCGCCAGCGCCGCCATGACGGCTGCGCTGCCGATCGCATCCAGCACCGCGCTGATGACGCCGCCGTGGATACGGTTATAGGCAAAGTGCCCCACCAATTCGGGCCGCATGTCGATGCGGGCCTCAACACCCTCAGGCGTCACTTTGACCAGTTTCAGACCCAACGTCTTGTTGAAAACAATCTTTTCTTCGTAGATCTGACGAAAGCCCTCGATGTATTCAGGTTCCAGGACGATGGGGGATTCGATTCTTTGGGGCATGGGCTGATTCTATGAAATGCGCATTAACGTCGAGGTCACGTCCGCGCCAACACCGGCCCCAGCGCCACGCCCGTATGGGTGCCCAAGATGACCAAAGCCTCAGGCGTCATGGCCCCCACAATGCGGCCACCAGCGTTACCTCCCTCAGGCCCGAGGTCAATCACCCAGTCGGCTTCGGCAATCACATCCAGGTCGTGCTCGATCACGATGACGCTGTGGCCAGCGTTGACCAAACGGTGCAGCACACTGATGAGCTTGTCCACATCGGCCATGTGCAGGCCCACGGTGGGTTCGTCCAGCACATACAAGGTGTGCGGTGCCTTGTTGCCGCGCTTGCCAACCTCATCGCGGACCTTGGTCAGTTCTGTCACCAGCTTGATGCGCTGG
>JBIKKE010000104.1:0-8466 GCA_044360575.1 Limnohabitans sp.
CATGCGGCGCCGGTCGCCACATGCGGTGGCTGGCGGCCCAGGGGCACACCGTGCATGGCGTGGACCGCAATCCAGACGCTTTGGCTTTGGCCCAAGTGCATGGTCAAGTCACCTGTGCCGACATTGAAAACGGGCCTTGGCCCTTTTCTGGACAAACATACGGGGCTGTTGTTGTGACCAATTACCTTTGGCGCCCCTTGCTGCCGGTCATTGTGCAAAGCCTCGCGCCGGGCGGCGTATTGGTTTACGAAACCTTTGCAGCAGGCAACGAAACAGTGGGCAAACCCTCTCGTCCTGACTTTTTGCTGCAGCCCGGCGAGTTGCTGAGCGCCACCCAAAGCTTGCGCACCGTGGCTTACGAGGAGGGATTTGAGTCATCGCCCGACCGGTTTGTACAGCGCATCGTTGCTGTCCGGCCAAAGCCAACTGAAGATGTCAGCCGATGGCTTTTAAGCAAGGCATAAAACACCAGAGGCAACTCAGGGTGAAGGTGCTTGGCACTCGTTAAAATGGTTTCTTTTCTTGTTCAGAAATGCCTGACATGACCACCGACTCTCGCCCCATCCGTGGCAGTATTCCTGCCCTCGTTACCCCCATGCTCGAAGACGGCCAAGTGGACTACCCCACTTTGCGCAAACTGATCGACTGGCACGTTGCCGAAGGCACTGACGCCATCGTGGTGGTGGGTACCTCGGGCGAATCACCCACTGTCACCGTGGATGAGCACTGCGAGATCATTCGTGTATCTGTTGAGCAAGCGGCCAAACGCATCCCCATCATCGCGGGTTGCGGCGCCAACTCCACCGCTGAAGCCATTGAATTGGCCAAATTTGCCCAAAAAGTTGGGGCCGATGCCCAGCTGCAAGTGGTGCCCTACTACAACAAGCCCACCCAAGAAGGCCTGTACCAACACTTCAAGGCCATTGCCGAGGCAGTACCCGGCTTGCCCGTGATTCTTTACAACGTGCCTGGCCGCACCGTAGCCGACCTGCAGCACGACACCGTCCTGCGCTTGGCTCAAGTTCCCGGCATCATCGGCATCAAAGAAGCCACCAGCAACATTGAACGTGCGCAGTGGCTGATCCGCGATGTGCCCAAAGCGTTTTCTGTTTTTTCTGGCGACGATGCCACGGCAGTCGCCCTGATGCTTTGCGGCGGTGCAGGTAACATCAGCGTTACCGCCAACGTGGCCCCCCGCATGATGCACGAGCTGTGCGTTGCAGCCACTCAAGGCAATGTCCAAGAAGCCATGCGCATCCAGTTTCAACTGCTGCCGGTGCACAAAAACCTGTTTGTCGAAGCCAACCCCATCCCGGTCAAATGGGCCATGCAGCGCATGGGGCTTTGCGGCCCCAAGCTTCGCCTGCCCATGACCGAGTTGTCTGAACCCCTGCAACCTCTGGTTGAAGCAGCCCTCAAAGCCAGCAGACTGATCTGACACACACCAAGGATGTTTGTGAAAAACGCCACCATTGCCTCATCGGCCCAATTCCCTTTTCAACGCACGGTCACCGTCTTGGCTATCACGGCCGCACTCAGCGGCTGTTCAGTTCTGAAGGAAGACAAGATCGACTACAAGAGTGCTGTCAGAGCACCCTCCTTGGAAATTCCACCCGACTTGACTCAACTGCGTAGAGAGTCACGCTTTGCTTTTGAAAGCACATCGGCCTCGGCCGCAGGCTTTCAAAGTGCCAGCAGCCGTGTGGCAGACGCAGGCACCGCCTCGAACACCTTGGGCAAAGTGAAAATGGAGCGCCAAGGTGACCAGCGTTGGCTGGTAGCGGCCATGCCTGCAGACCAAGTCTGGACCGCTTTGCGTGAATTTTGGACAGCCAACGGCTTTCCACTGACCACCGACTCCCCAGAGCTGGGCATCATGGAGACCGACTGGGCAGAAAACCGGGCCAAGTTGCCGCAGGACTTCATTCGCAAAACCTTGGGCAGGGTGCTCGATTCGCTTTACTCCACTGGCGAGCGCGACAAGTACAGAACGCGTGTTGAGCGCAATGCCAAGGGTGAAGTCGAAATCTACATCAGCCACCGCGGAATGGTCGAAAACTACGCCACGGCCCAAAAAGACCGCACAATTTGGCAAGCCCGCCCCAGTGACCCCGAACTGGAAATTGAGTTTTTGCGTCGCCTCATGCTCAAACTGGGCACCTCGCCCCAAGAAGCCAGCGCAGCAGTCACCACCCCTAAAGCACCAGCAACACCAGCAGGAGTGCCTGTGGTCATGGTTGACGGCCAACCCACCATCAACCTGAACGAAGCCTTTGACCGCGCTTGGCGCCGCACAGGCGTTGCGCTCGACCGCAGTGGCTTTACTGTTGAAGACCGCGACATGGCGGCTGGGCGCTACTTTGTGCGCTATGTGGCGCCACAAACCACCAAATCAGAACCCGGCTTTATCTCCAGGCTTTTCAGCAGCAAAAAAGATCAAAGCGTTTTGGCCAAATACGGCATCAGCCTGAGCGCAAACGCTTCCGGTCAAACAGTGATTCGTGTGCTGAACACCAATGGTCAGCCTGAACAATCGGCACAGGCCGAGCGAATTCTCAAATTGCTGGCGACAGAACTGCGTTAACTCATTTGAGTCGATAAAAAAACCCCGCAGAGCGGGGTTTTTTTATGGCCACCCCAGTTTGCACTGGGGCAGTTGACACATTACTTAGCGGCAGGAGCAGCTGGAGCAGCGGCTGGAGCAGCAGCAGGTGTGGCGGCTGCATCTGCAGCTGGAGCGGCGGCTGGAGCAGCAGCAGGCGCTGCATCAGCTGGAGCTGGTGCTGGAGCGGCAACTGGAGCAGGCGCAGCAGGAGCAGCAGCTTCTTCTTTTTTGCCGCAAGCGGACAGAGCAGCAGCAGCGATGATGGCAGCCAGAACGAGAGACTTGTTCATTTTGATTTTCCTAGTGTAAGAATGAGAAAACAATTTCCGGAAATTGCTCAGACGGCAAAGATGCCGTCCAAACCAGGCCAAAAGCACTCGAGCTCTTTTGTACCCAGCCTCCGATTATAGCGTTTTCCCTAGTTTGTGCAGTCCATTGCTTGACAAGTCAAAAAGGGAGGAAAAAGTGGCTCTAAAACCCGTTGTCAGAGCGCCTGCAACCAGCCCTCCGAAGCCCAATCGCAAAGCGCAGCTTGTGCATCTGCGCTCAATGTCTTGAATTTAGATCCAGAAATGCTGCGATCGTCTGCCAAAAGTCTGAGAACGCGCGCATCTCGTCCACCCACCTTGAAAGACTCACCGTTGATGAACACATGCTGAGCGTCATACATCATTTTGGTGCGCCGATCGAGCTGCACCCCGCCAGACAGATCGGCAGTGCTCTCAGTACTCTCAAACCACACCTGCGCTTTGGGCTCGGTCAGGTACTCGCCCAGCAAACTGTCCAGCAACTTCGGGTTTTGAAGCGCTTTATCGACAACTTGACGTGCAAAGCCAGCCAATGACGACGGAATGGCGGCAGGCGCCATCACCGCCGACTGTTTCGGGTCCCGGTAAAGGCCAGCGCCCAAACCTTCAAAGGCCTCGTCGGCCAAGCCCATCAAGAGCTCGCGGGCCAACTCACCCTCTTGCGGCGCCCGAAAGCCAATGGACCAAGTCATGCACTCGCCCTCGGCCACGCCATCGTGTGCATATTTAGGGGGCAGATAAAGCATGTCACCCGGGTTGAGCACAAACTCTTCCTCGGCTTCAAAGTTTTGCAAAATCTTGAGCGGCACACCTTCTTGCAGGCTCAGGTCTTTTTGTCGGCCGATGCGCCAACGTCGCTGCCCATGCGCTTGCAGCAAGAAAACGTCATAGCTGTCAAAGTGCGGCCCCACACCACCGCCATCGCTGGCGTAACTGATCATCACATCGTCCAAGCGCGCATCGGGCACAAAGCGGAACTGTTGCATCAAGGCATGAACGCCGTCGTGGTGCATATCCACCCCCTGCACCAGAAAAGTCCACTTCTTTTGGCTGAAAGGCGGCAGGCTGCGCTTCGGGAACGGGCCGTGCTTCATCTTCCAGCCCTTGGGGGAATCCACGATCAAACGAGCCTCCACGCCCTCCTCGGCCGCCAAAGCCACCAAGTCGTTGCGCCCCACACAAGGCACAAAACCCGGAATGGCATTGCGCACCAACAAAGGCTTTTTTTGCCAATGTCGCTTCATGAATTGGGTGGGGCTTAGGCCACCGAGCAGGGCCAGGGGTTGTTCTGTGTTCATTGGGATGATCCAGTTGCAAAGGCCAAAAGACCCTCGCTCAAAGACAAAGCAGCCAAAAACGGGCTGCCAAACTGCGACAATTGTCGTATGGAAATCAAGACACCTTCTGTGGTCGCACTGACCTGGACACTCAAAGACACGCTGGGCGAAGTTCTGGACACCCTGGACGAACCAGTGGAATTTTTCATCGGCGGCCACGACCTGCTGCCCAAAATCGAAGAAGCCCTTCAAGGTCACGAAAAAGGCGCCAAGGTGGACCTGCACTTGGAGCCCGAAGACGCCTTTGGCGACTTCAATGAAGAGCTGCTTTTTTTAGAACCGCTGGCCCTTTTTCCGCCCGGCCTTGAACCTGGCCTCACCATCGAAGGCACCGCCCTGCCACAAGGTTGCCACCCCGACGCCCCGCGCAACGTGCTCTACACCGTGACCGAGATTTACCCCGAGCATGTGGTGCTGGATGGCAACCACCCGCTGTCGGGCATTGCCCTGCGTTTGCACCTCAAGGTGGAATCGGTTCGTGAGCCGACCGAAGCCGAGGTGGGCAGCGGCAGTTGCGGCACGGGGTTTTTCAAAATTGAAGTGGGCGATGAAGGCCTGCCTAAGGGACCGACACTTCACTGAACTGCTAAGCGGGCGGCTTATTTTTTGCCTGTAGAACCGTAGCCGCCTTCACCACGTTCGCTGGTGGAGTCAAACTCATTGACCACCTTGAATGTGGCCTGCACCACCGGAACAATCACCATCTGAGCGATGCGCTCCATGGGTTCAATGGTGAAAGCCACCTCACTGCGATTCCAGCAGCTGACCATCAACTGGCCTTGGTAATCGCTGTCGATCAAGCCCACCAGATTACCCAACACGATCCCGTGCTTGTGACCCAAGCCCGATCGCGGCAGCAACATGGCCGCATAACCTGGATCCTTGAGGTGGATCGCCATGCCCGTGGGCACCAGCTGCCAGGCGTTGGGTGCCAAGGTCAGCGGCGCATCCAGACAGGCACGCAAGTCAAGGCCAGCACTGCCAGGGGTCGCGTAAGTGGGCATTTGCGCGGCGATGCGCGCATCGAGAATTTTGACGTCAATGTCCATGGTCATCCCTGTTCTGAGCCCAGACGCCGGGCAATGTCTTCAATGAGCTGCACAGCCAAAACCTGCTTGCTGGCGTGCGGCAATTCCCTTGCGCCAGTCGCATCCACCAGCAACAAGGCGTTGTCGTCTTGGCCAAAGGTGGCCGGACCGATATTGCCCACCAACAGCGGCACCCCTTTGCGCAGGCGCTTGGCCGTGGCGTGCGCCAGCAAATCGTGGCTTTCGGCCGCAAAGCCCACACAAAACAAATCGCCCTTTTGCGCCGCTGCCGACTGAGCCACGGTCGCCAAAATGTCGGGGTTCTCCACAAAGCTCAGCTCAGGCGTCTGACCCGAGCCGTCTTTCTTGATTTTCTGATCGGCCGAATTGGCCGGACGCCAATCGGCAACGGCGGCAGTGGCCACGAAAACGCCTTGAGCAGGCACATGGGCCTGCACCGCCAGCAACATGTCTCGGGCGGAGCGCACATTCACGCGCTTGACCCCACGGGGCGTATCTAGGCTCACCGGGCCAGCGATCAAGGTCACATCGGCACCCGCCATGCGCGCGGCCCGCGCGATGGCAAAACCCATCTTGCCGCTCGACAAATTGGTGATGCCGCGCACCGGATCAATCGCCTCATAAGTGGGGCCAGCCGTGACCAACACAGACTGTCCTGCCAAGGATTTGCGGGTAAAAAAAGCCTCTAAATCTTCCAAAATTTCGTGGGCTTCGAGCATCCGCCCGTCCCCCGTCTCGCCGCAGGCTTGGTCGCCTTGCCCCACATCCAGCACATGGATACCGTCGGCTTTGAGCTGGGCCACATTGCGCTGCGTGGCCGGGTTGGACCACATTTCGCGGTTCATGGCCGGGGCCACGATCAGGGGCACTTGGTCAATGGGCCTGGCCAGACACATCAGGCTGAGCAGCTCATCGGCGCCGCCATGCAGCAGTTTGGCCATGAAGTCGGCGCTGGCCGGAGCCACCACAATCGCATCGGCTTCGCGACTCAGGTTGATGTGCGCCATGTTGTTGGCCTCGCGCGGGTCCCACTGCGAGGTGTAAACCGGCCTGCCCGACAAGGCCTGCAGGGTGACTGCCGTCATGAATTGCTCGGCCGCTTGGGTCATGACCACCTGTACCGTGACGCCCGCCTTGACCAAGGCGCGGCAAAGTTCAGCCGACTTGAAGGCCGCGATGCCACCGGACAAGCCCAGAACGATGTGTTTTCCAGCCAATGTGCTCATGCCCAGAAATGTAGCAGACGTGACTGTCTATAATCACGATTTCCACCTACCGGGGGCTGTTGGCTCCCGTCTTGGACATGACCAAATTCGTCTTCGTCACCGGCGGTGTGGTGTCTTCCCTGGGCAAGGGAATCGCCTCCGCATCGCTCGCCGCCCTCCTCGAATCGCGCGGCCTGTCTGTCACCCTCATCAAGCTTGACCCCTACCTGAATGTGGACCCCGGCACCATGTCGCCGATTCAGCACGGCGAGGTGTTTGTGACCGACGACGGCGCAGAAACAGACCTTGATTTGGGCCATTACGAGCGCTTCATCAACACCCGCATGAAGAAGGCCAACAACTTCACCACGGGCCAAATTTACAAAAGCGTGCTCGAAAAAGAACGCCGTGGTGATTACCTGGGAAAGACCGTGCAGGTCATCCCCCACGTCACCAACGAAATCCAAGACTTCGTCAAGCGCGGTGCGGGTTTTGGCACCCCAGAAGCAGTCGATGTGGCCATTGTTGAAATTGGCGGCACCGTGGGCGACATCGAATCGTTACCATTTCTCGAGGCTGTGCGCCAACTCAGCCTGCGCTTGGGGCCCAACAATGCGGCCTTTGTTCACCTGACTTATGTGCCCTGGATCGCGGCAGCGGGCGAACTCAAGACCAAACCGACCCAACACACAGTCCAAAAACTGCGCGAAATCGGCATCCAGCCCGATGCCCTGTTGTGCCGTGCCGACCGCTACATCCCGGACGATGAGCGCGACAAGATATCTTTGTTCACCAACGTGCAAAACTGGGGCGTGATCTCCATGCCCGATGTGGACACCATTTACAAAGTGCCCCGCGTGCTGCATGAGCAAGGCCTCGATGGCCTGATTTGCGACAAACTGCGTCTGAACACCCAGCCCGCCAACCTCAAACGCTGGGATGACCTGGTTCACGACACCGAGCACCCCCAAGGCGAAGTCACGATCGCCATGGTGGGCAAGTATGTCGAACTGTCAGACAGCTACAAATCGGTCAACGAAGCACTGCGCCACGCAGGCATGCGCAACCATGTGCGCGTCAAAATCGAACACATCGACTCCGAAACCATCACCCCTGAGACCGTGGCCAGCTTGGCCCATTACGACGGCATCTTGGTGCCAGGCGGCTTTGGCAAGCGCGGTGTCGAAGGCAAGATCGAAACCGCACAATTTGCACGAACCCACAAGCTGCCCTATTTGGGAATTTGCTTGGGCATGCAAGTGGCCACCATCGAGTACGCCCGCCATGTGGCCGGCATGAATGACGCCAACAGCACCGAGTTCGAACCAGACACGCCCTTCCCCGTGATAGCCCTGATCAACGAATGGAAAGACGCCGACGGCTCCATTCAGGTGCGCGATGCCAACTCTGATCTCGGCGGCACCATGCGTCTGGGCGCACAAAGCTCGGACGTGGCCAAAGGCACGCTGGCCCACCAAATTTACGGCGACGTGGTGACCGAACGCCACCGCCACCGTTACGAAGCCAACGTCAATTACCTGAACGACTTGCGCAAAGCAGGCTTGGTGATTTCCGCCTTGACCCAGCGCGAGCAACTGACCGAAATCGTCGAATTGCCGCAGACTGTTCACCCTTGGTATGTCGGCGTGCAATTTCACCCCGAATTCAAGTCCACACCCTGGGACGGCCACCCCCTGTTCAATGCATTCGTCAAAGCGACTGTCGAGCACAAGGCCGCCGCCTGAACCACCCCAACGCACAGGAACACGCCATGAAACTCTGCGGATTCGACGTCGGCCTGAACCAACCATTCTTTTTGATCGCGGGCACCTGCTCCATCGAAGGCCTGGAAATGTCCATTGAAGTGGCCGGTCGCCTCAAAGAGACCTGCACCGCCCTGGGCATCCCCTTCATTTACAAAGGCTCGTTCGACAAAGCCAACCGCTCGTCGGGCAACACACA
>JBIKKE010000105.1:0-8450 GCA_044360575.1 Limnohabitans sp.
GCCTTCGATCATGTCGCCGGTGTGCAGGTTGAAGCGCCGCACCTGGCTGGGGCTGATGTAGATATCGTCGGTGCTGGCGGTGTAGCTGGAATCGGGGCTACGCAGAAAGCCGAAACCGTCAGGCAAGATCTCCAGCACGCCGTCGGCAAAGACCTGTTCGCCCGCTTTGGCACGTTTTTTGATAATGGCAAACATCAGCTCCTGTTTGCGCATCCGACCTGTGTTCTCAATTTCGAGCGTGTCAGCTTGCTTCAGGAGTTCGGACACATGGAGTGCCTTGAGTTCGTTCAAATGCATGGGAATGGGCCTGTGGCGAATCGGTTCGTTGTGAACCGTTTTAGAAGATAACCGGGTGGAATATTCTGAACCGGATGCCGCCCGGGGTTGGGGGCTTTTGCTTCCGGCAGTCTTGGCGCTGTCCCGAGTTCGGGTTGCCTGATAGAAATTATGACAGGTTTTCGTGCTGCCCTGAAAACAAAAAACCGGGCCATCAAGGCCCGGTTGAGGGGGCACGTCCGGCACTGCCGGACGGCATGCACGCATCAAGCCAGTTGCTGGTCGATGAATGCGGTCAATTGGGACTTGCTCATGGCGCCCACTTTGGTGGCAGCGAGCAGCCCCCCTTTGAAGATCATGAGTGTAGGAATGCCACGAATGCCGAATTTGGCGGGGATGTCGCGGTTCTCATCCACATTCATTTTGGTGATTTGCAGTTTGCCTTCGTAGGCTGTGGCCACTTCGTCCAAGATGGGGGCAATCATTTTGCAAGGTCCGCACCATTCGGCCCAGAAATCGACGACCACGGGCTGGACGGACTGGAGCACGTCGGCTTCGAAAGTGGCGTCGGTAATGTGTTTGATCAGATCGCTGGCCATGGCCTTTTCCTTATGAACAATGTAGTTGCGGCTAAAGTTGTACCTATTTTGACAGAAAGCTGCTGCGTTCGTTCCTTTGAATGTGGTGGACAAGTTGCACACCAATGACTCTTTTAAGTTTGACCCCCGAAGATGTGGGGGCCCCCTTGCTGCTGGTGGAGGTGGCCATTGTGGGGGGTGGACCCGCAGGACTGATGGCAGCCGAGGTCTTGTCTCGGGCAGGGGTTTCGGTGCATCTGTTTGATGCCATGCCTTCGGTGGGGCGCAAATTTTTGTTGGCCGGTAAGGGCGGATTGAATCTGACACATTCAGAGCCAAGCGATCTGTTTCGGACGCGTTTTGGTCAACGCCAATCGCAAGTGGGCGCCTGGTTAGACGGCATGGATGCGCAGGCGATTCGGGATTGGTCTGAATCTTTGGGTGTCCAGACTTTTGTGGGCACCTCTGGCCGTGTATTTCCCCAAGAGATGAAAGCGGCGCCCCTGCTCAGGGCTTGGCTGCACCGCCTGCGGCACCCGGCAGTTGGTGTGCCCGTGCAATTTCACATGCGGCATCGCTGGCGAGGTTGGGCGGGTAAGCAATTGGTGTTTGAGCCCACTGGCCCAACAGGCTTTCACCGCGTTCAAGCCCAAGCCACTTTGTTGGCTTTGGGGGGCGCCAGTTGGCCCCATTTGGGCTCCGATGGTGCTTGGGTCCCGGTTTTGGCTGAACAAGGGGTGGCCGTGGTGCCCTTGCAAGCGGCCAATTGTGGTTTCGATGTGCTGGGCCGAGAGGGTATGGGCTGGACTGATTTTTTCAGAACCAAGTTTTCGGGCCACCCTCTGAAATCTGTGGTTTTACGGGTGGACGCGGGCCCCGCTCAAGCCATGGATGCACCGCCAAGGTTTTCAAGGCAAGGTGAGTTTGTCGTCACCGACATGGGTGTAGAGGGCAGCTTGATTTACGCTGCGGGCGCACATTTGCGCGAAGACTTGAACCGAGGCGCAGCCCATCTGGTGCTGGATTTACTCCCCCACAAAACCCCCGAGCAAGTCTTGGCAGGGGTTTGCTGGCCGCGAGGCAGCAGGAGCCTGTCCAGCCATTTGAAGAGTCGCTTGGGGATCGACGGCGTCAAGATGGGTTTGGTGCACGAGCTGTGTTCTGCACAGCAGTTGGCCGATCCACACGCTTTGGCCTTGTTGCTGAAAAATTTAAAGCTGCATTTGAAACAAGCGCGCCCAATAGCGGAGGCGATCAGCACGGCGGGAGGGGTCGCTTTGGAGGCTTTGACCCCTGAATTGATGGTCCTGAGTCGCCCTGGCGTTTACTGCGCAGGGGAAATGTTGGATTGGGAAGCCCCGACCGGGGGGTACTTGTTGACAGCCAGTTTGGCCAGTGGATGGCGGGCAGGTCAAAGTATTCTGACAAATTTGTAACATTTCCACACATGTCGTGTCATCGAACGCGTGAACTGCTGCGTTGAGGATGGGTCAATCATTAAATCCAACCCAAGAGGTAGACATGACGCCAGAAGCCAGCCAGGAATACCAGCGTGCCATCGAAGAGGCCGCCAACGCATTCATGAAAGTCATGACACTGCGTGGATTTTCCGTCAGGGATTACCCGCAAAATTTCGTAGCCCAAATGGCCAATACCACCCGACTGGCTTTCGAAACCGACCGGCACGGCCCTCACGCCCGTGCAGATGTCTTGGTGGCTGACATGTTGGCCAGCGCGGTTCGCACAGCGGCTCCCCGCATCGGCGTCAACCATGACAAAAAGCGCTCTTTCGCCACTTTGGGGCGTCGTTTGGCTTGATGGCATGATGGAAAACCCTTGCATGGCAGAGCGTGCGCAGGGTTGGGTCGTTATAGAAGCAAGGCCTGTGTGCAGGTCTTGAACGACAAAAAAGGTGACGAGCCTTGACCCCGGCACTGGATTCACAGTTAGGGCTGCTTGGTTCCCCACCTGACCCGGTTGGCCGCTTCACCATGCGGGAAGGCCCGTCGGTTCCAATTGTAGGCGAGCTTGGGCTTGCAACAACGCCAAAGTCTGTATTTCTCTCTGACTGTTTTCTCTTTCCTTGAGACGAGTCATGGCTCGCCATGGGGTGCAAAGAGATCCAGAACCATACAGCCGGGCCGGCTTCCGGAGCCCGATAGAATCAAACCCATGTCTTACCTCGTTCTTGCGCGCAAATACCGCCCCCGCAATTTCACCGAAATGGTGGGGCAAGAACACGTGGTTCAAGCTTTGACCAATGCCCTTGTGCAGCAACGCCTGCACCATGCCTATTTATTCACAGGCACTCGGGGGGTGGGTAAAACCACCGTGTCGCGCATTTTGGCCAAGTCGCTCAACTGTCAGGGCGTGGACGGGCAAGGGGGCATTACCGCCGAGCCGTGT
This sequence comes from Limnohabitans sp., assembly GCA_044360575.1. Lineage (GTDB taxonomy): Bacteria > Pseudomonadota > Gammaproteobacteria > Burkholderiales > Burkholderiaceae_C > Limnohabitans_A. The sequence continues at coordinate 3,261 of JBIKKE010000105.1, forward strand.
GGTGTTTGCCAAGCTTGCCGCGACATTGATTCCGGGCGCTTTGTGGACTACACCGAACTCGATGCTGCTTCTAACCGGGGCGTCGACGAGGTGCAGAGTCTGCTAGAGCAGGCGGTGTACAAGCCTGTGCAAGGGCGCTTCAAGGTCTTCATGATCGACGAGGTTCACATGTTGACCAACACCGCGTTCAACGCGATGTTGAAGACCCTCGAAGAACCCCCTGAATATTTGAAGTTCGTGCTGGCCACGACCGACCCGCAAAAAGTGCCCGTGACAGTGCTTTCGCGTTGCCTGCAGTTCAATCTGCGCCCCATGGCCCCCGAGACGGTGTTTGAACACCTGACCCAAGTTTTGGCCGCTGAGCAATTAACGGCGGAACCTTTGGCTTTGCGCCTTCTCGCCCGTGCCGCCCGAGGCTCCATGCGCGACGCCCTGAGCCTGACCGACCAAGCCATTGCCTTTGGCAACGGCCAATTGCAAGAGGCCGGAGTACGCCAGATGCTGGGCAGCGTGGACCGCAGCCATGTCATGCACATGATCCGCGCCCTGACCGACGGCGACGGTGCAGCCGTGGTGAACCAGATCAACGCCCTGCGCCTGCAAGGCGTGTCGGCTGCCGCCACGCTCGAAGACATGGCCATGCTGCTGCAACGCATGGCCGTGATGCAGATGGTGCCCAGCATGGCGCAAGACGGTGACGACCCCGACACCCAGGGCTTGGCCGATTTGACACAAGCCATGCCCGCCGAAGAAACCCAATTGCTCTACAGCCTGTGCCTGCACGGGCGCACCGAGCTGGGCTTGGCACCGGACGAATACGCGGCGCTCACCATGGTGCTGTTGCGCTTGTTGGCTTTCAAGCCCCAAGCGGGATCTGCGGAAAAAAAAAGCCCGCTGACCAGCCCTCGGGCCAGCCCTGAGCCCACCCGACCCGCAGCGCCAGTAGCAGCCTCACCCCGTGAGGTCATGCCCCCCAAGGCGGCACCGGCGGTCATGCCGCTGGTTTCAACGCCTCCAGCTGAGCCTGTTATCAGCCGGGCACAAGCCGTGCCGATTGTGCCCACTGTGCCAGAGCCGACCCTGCCCGAGACACTCATGCCCGAGACGCCCCCATGGGAGGATTGGCCCGACACCACCGACTATGCCGATGCCGGGGCCATTCACCAGCCCGTGCCTATGCAGCATGAGCCTGTGCAAGAGGCGCCCCATGCAGCGCCCGCTTTGCGGTCTTTGCCCGTGCGTGAGGTCATGCCCTCTGTGCGCGCGGATGTGCCTACGTTGGCTGTACCCGCGGCTGTGCAGACCACGCCGGAAGGCGATGTCTGGTTTGAAGTGGTGCAAGGCCTCATGGACCAAGACGCCATCACGGCCTTGGTGCGCGAATTGGCCCTGCAGTCCCAACTTTTGGGCCGTGATGCAGGACATTGGCAGCTGCGCGTGGAGCGCGAGACCCTGAACCACGCCGCCAGCCGTGAGCGTTTGCAAACGGCTTTGCAGGCTGCAGGCCATGGTGATGTTCAGCTCGGCGTCGAAATAGGCCCCGTGACCGACAGCCCTGCCCGGCGTTTGGCCGTCAAAGCCGCGGAGCAAATGCTGGCGGCCAAAGCGCTGATTGAAAGCGACCCACTGGTCCAGGCCATGGTGCGTGATTTCGGAGCCAAAATCGTGCCCGGCAGCATCCAAATCATTTGACTTTTATCCATCCCCCGACACCCACTCTGATCGAAGGAAACCCCATGTTCAACAAAGGACAACTCGCTGGCTTGATGAAACAAGCCCAAGCCATGCAAGACAACCTGAAAAAAGCCCAAGACGAACTCGCATTCGTCGAGGTAGAAGGCCAAGCCGGCTCCGGCATGGTCAAGGTGCTGATGACCTGCAAGCACAACGTGCGCCGAGTGACCATCGACCCCAGCTTGCTGGCCGATGACAAGGACATGCTGGAAGACTTGGTCGCCGCCGCGTTCAACGACGCCGTGCGCATGGCCGAAGAAGTCTCGCAGCAAAAAATGGGCAAGCTCACCGCCGGTTTGCCCCCGGGTATGAAGCTGCCTTTCTGAACACTTGAACATGGCCGACACCCACGCCCTTGCCACACTGGTGCAGGCCCTCAAGGGCTTGCCAGGGGTGGGCATCAAGTCGGCCCAGCGCATGGCTTTTCAGCTGCTGCAAAACGACCGGGCCACGGCCCGGCAATTGGCTGCGGCACTGGACAACGCCGTGCAAAAAATACGCCACTGTGCGTGTTGCCACACCTTCACCGAGGCCGAGCTGTGTGACACCTGCTTGGACGACACCCGTGACCGCACCCAGCTGTGCGTGATCGAAACCCCGGCCGACCAATCGGCCATCGAGCGCACGGGCACCTACCGGGGCTTGTACTTTGTGCTGATGGGCAAGCTCAGCCCGCTCGACGGTATTGGCCCGCACGACATTGGCCTGGCCAAGCTCAAGCAACGTGTAGGCGATGGCGTGTTGACCGAGGTGATCTTGGCGACCAACTTCACCGCCGAGGGTGAGGCCACCGCCCATGTGATTTCTGAAATGATCCGCCAGCAAGGCTTGCGCGTGACGCGCCTGGCTCGGGGCGTACCCGCAGGCAGCGAGCTGGAATACGTGGACCTGGGCACCATCGCCCACGCCCTGGTCGATCGGCGCTGAGACGCTGCCAAGGCTGCACTGTTCTGCATTGGCTTGCAACGGCCTGGCGCTTGGCGGACATGTATGCGGGACTACCTGCAATCCATTAAGTGAAAACCCGCTTGGGAACATTCCCGATGTGAAAAATAGGGGGTTTGCTTATGCTTGAGCCAAACAATTTCAGGAGCATTTCCGGTGTCGCCAGACCATCGCACGCGTCGTTCATTGTTGTTGGCAGCCATGGGCTCGCTGACAGCGGTGTCGAGCCTGAGTGCGATGCCACCAGAGCCTGCTCGACCCTTGACCCGCATCAAGCTGGCCTTGGCAGCGAATCAAAGCCTTTACCACTTGCCTTTGACGGTGGCCGAACACCTGGGGTTCTTTCGCTTGACGGGCATACAGGTCGAATGGCTACCGCACGAATCTGGGGCTCAAGCTTTGCAAAGTGTGCTGGGCGGCCAAGCCGATGTGATGGCGGGTGCGTATGAACATTTGTTTGGCTTGCATCAAAAAGGTCAGCCGTTCATGAGCTTTGTCCAGATGTGCCGAACCCCACAAGTCAGTTTGGGCGGGAGCACGCGAGGCGGCAAGTCTTGGCAATCTTTTGCCGATCTGCGTGGTGCGCGCTTGGGCGTGTCGGCGCTCGACTCCACCACCCACTGGATGGCTTGTCAGTGGCTCAGGCGCCATGGGCTTTCGACGGATGAAGTCGTGTTTGTGGAGGTCGGCTCATCAACGGGGGTGCTGGATGCGTTGCGTGCCAGGAGCATCGATGCTTTGTGCAACCCCGATCCGATCATGCACTGGCTGGAGCAAAAAAATGAAATCCGTTTGCTGGCTGAAACACGAACCCTTGCCGGCACACGCCAAGTCATGGGTGGTGCTGTGCCGGGGGCCAGTCTTTTTGCACATGCGGACTTTTTGCAGCGCCAACCCGAACGTGCTCAAGCTTTGACGGATGCGGTGGTGCTGGCACTGAAATGGCTGCCCTCCGCTGGGCTCACGGACATTTTGAAGACCGTGCCACCCAGCCATTGGTCGTGGGACCGCGCCGCATATTTGGGCGCCTTTGAAAAGCTGCGTGAGTCTTATGCGGTGGATGGCCTGATTCGAGGCCCGGAGGTCAACCGCGCATGGCAAGCGCATGCGGGTTTGAAGGGCGTCACTGCCCAGACGCGGATATCGCCCGATCGCACATTCACCAACCTTTTCGCGAACAGCGCTCAAAATCCCCAGCGGCTCAGGGTGCGCATGGGGGGCTAAGTCACCCAAGCTTTGGGTTTGAGCTCAGCGCTGAGCCGTGCGTTGTGTAGACTTTGGGGCGGGTTTGGCGGCAGGTTTGGTTTTGGAAGAACTTGGCTTTTTGCCTTTTGCAGCTGCCGGCGCCGTTTTGCTCAAACGCCGGGTTTCTTTGGAGGGCACCAGCACCGCCAACTTCTTGCCCGCAGTCAACTTGACGTTGGGTTTCAGGTCGTTCCAGGTGGCCAAGTTGGCGGCGGTCACACCATGCCGCGCAGCCAACAAGGCCAAGGTGTCGCCTTGACGTGCCGAGATGAATACCTTGCGAAGCACCACCTCGGGCGCCAGCAGCAAGTGTCCGTTGTCGGCCAGATGTTCGGCCACATTGCTTTCTTTTTGTTGGGGGCGATGCACCAGCAAGGTCGAACCCGCCTTGACCAGCATGCGCGGTGGAATTCCATTGACTGCACGCAGCTGTTCGGCTGACATGCCGACCTCTTTGGCGACATCTTCGGCCTTCATGGTCCGAGGCGCCAACCAGGCGGTCCAGGATGACAAGCGGGTGTCCCTTTGCGACTGCAGGTTGTTTTCAAACACGGTGGCGTTGTCCCAAGGCAGCAAGATTTGGGGAGTACCCGCCGCCAAAATCACCGGGCGGTTCATGGCCGGGTTGAGTGCCTTGAAGTCTTTCAAGCTAACATTGGCCAGTTTGGCGGCCATTTCTACATCGATGTCTTTGTCAATCGGGACGCTCTTGAAAAATGGGTGGTTTTGAATCAGTGGCAAGACGGTTTTGAACGCCTCAGGATGGGCAATGATGTTTTTCACCGCTTGCAGCTTGGGCACATAAAACCGCGTTTCGTCGGGCATGCGCAAGTCGCTGTAGGTCAAGGGCTTGCCTTGGGCCCGGTTGCGGGCCAGGGCGCGGCCCACACTGCCTTCCCCCCAGTTGTAAGCCGCCAGTGCCAGATGCCAATCGCCGAACATGTTGTAGAGCTTTTGCAGGTAGTCCAGCGCAGCGCGCGTGGATTCCAGAACGTCGCGGCGCTCGTCTCGGAACAGGTTTTGTTTGAGGTCGAAGTATTTGCCCGTAGCCGGCATGAACTGCCACATGCCTGCGGCTTTGGCACTGGAGACGGCTTGGGGGTTGAAGGCCGATTCGATGAAGGGAAGCAGTGCCAGCTCGGTGGGCATTTTGCGGCGCTCTAGCTCTTCAACGATGTGAAAAATATAGGGCCTTGAGCGTTCGGTCATGCGCAAAAAATAATCTGGCCGGCTGGCGTACCAAACCTCGCGGTTGCGCACCAGGTC
>JBIKKE010000106.1:0-8448 GCA_044360575.1 Limnohabitans sp.
AAGGCATCAAGTCGATGTCTTTTTGGACTTCTTTCTCGGCGAACTTGCGTCCAATCAGACGCTTGACCGCATACAAAGTATTGCGGGGGTTGGTGACGGCCTGGCGCTTGGCGGAGGCGCCAACCAGGATTTCGCCGTCTTCTTGGTAAGCAATGATGGACGGGGTGGTGCGAGCGCCTTCGGCGTTCTCGATCACTTTGGTCGTGTTGCCTTCCATGATGGCCACGCACGAGTTGGTGGTGCCCAAGTCAATACCGATGATTCTTCCCATGAGGATGCTCCGAAAATGTTTAAAAAATACAGATAAATGTCAGGTGGGGCGGGGGCAAAATTTTTCAAGTCCCCACACCACAAAAATGGTTTTGCGGGTCTGACCCGCAAGGCACGGTGCTTTATTTGGGCGCGGTCACTGTGACCAAGGCGGGGCGAAGCACACGGTCGGCAATTTGATACCCCTTTTGCAGCACAGAGACCACGGTGTTGGCTTCTTGCTCGGCGGGCACCACGCTGATGGCTTGGTGGTGGTGCGGATCGAATTTGGTGCCTGCTGGCGGGTCGATGGCCAAAACTTTGTTACGTTCCAGCGCGCTTTTGAGCTGGCGCAAAGTAGCTTCTGAGCCCTCGCGGATTTGCTCAATCGTCACGTTGGGGATGGCCAAACCGGCCTCTAAGCTGTCCAGGACCGGCAAAAGGCTGTCGGCGAAACCTTCTACAGCGAATTTGCGGGCTTTGGCGATTTCATCGTCCGCACGGCGGCGGGCGTTTTGCACATCCGCTTGGGCACGCAGGTATTGGTCGGCCAAATCGGCGTTTTGGGCCTTGAGGTTCGCCAATTCCGCTTGGGCGTCGGCCAGCGGGTCTGTGGCTGCTTGGGCGGCCATGAGCTCTTCTTCGCTTGGGGCGGGTGAGGCAGGGGTGTGAGTGGGTTCTGACATGAACAATGACCGCAAAAAATGTTGACCCCTGACAAATAGGGGCGTTGTCTCAGGCTTCAAGAGGGGCTTTGAGATGGAAAAGTTGGGCTCGGCCCCAAAAAAATACCCGCCAATCGGCGGGTGGGGCCGGCGCCTGGCGGGCTGGTGTCAGTTCAGTTCCAACAGCTCGACATCAAATTTCAAAGTGGCGTTTGGAGGAATCACGCCACCCGCACCGCGTGCGCCGTAGCCCAATTCGGCCGGAATAATCAGGGTGCGCTGACCGCCGACCTTCATGCCGGCAACGCCTTCGTCCCAGCCTTTGATGACCATGCCAGCACCCAAGCCGAACACGAAAGGGTCACGGCGGTCACGGCTGGAGTCGAATTTGGCGCCTTGCTGGCCATCCTTGTAGAGCCAGCCTGTGTAATGCACGGTGACGTCTTGGCCCGCTGTCGCGACTTCGCCTTCACCGACTACGGTGTCTTCGTATTGCAGGCCGGAGGGGGTGGTGTTCATGGGGAAATTCCTGTCAGAAAGGCCCGGTGCCAAAAAGATACCGGTGTGTGGAAAACCCAAAATTATGCCAGCCCTGCCATTGGGCGATCAGGCGGCGCGGTGACGCTTGGCCAAATCGTTCATCAAGGCGCCAATGCCGTAGGTCCAGGGGGGGGCCAGGTCCGAGTTGGTGACCTCGTTGACCAAGGTGCCCAGCAAAGGTGTGGAGACGCTGACCATATCGCCAACCACATGGGTGAAGCCCTGGCCTGGGCCGTGACGGTCTTGGGTGGGGGCGAACATGGTGCCCAAAAACAGCACCATGCCATCAGGGTATTGATGATTGGGACCCATGGCTTGGGATACCAAATCGAGCGGGTCGCGGCTGATTTGGCTGAGGGCGCTGCTGCCTTGCATGACAAAGCCTTCGGGGCCTTGCACTTTCAGGCTCAGGTCGCATTGGCGCACATCGTCGATGCTGAAGTTTGCGTCAAACAGGCGAATGAAGGGGCCTATGGCGCAGCTGGCGTTGTTGTCCTTGGCTTTGCCCAGCAGCAAGGCGCTGCGGCCTTCAAAGTCGCGCAGGTTCACGTCGTTGCCCAAGGTGGCGCCGACCACTTCGCCGCGTGAATTGGCCGCCAACACGATTTCGGGTTCGGGGTTGTTCCACTGGCTGCCAGGGTGGATGCCGACCATGGCGCCGCTGCCGACCGCGCTCATGGGTTGGGCCTTGGTGAAGATTTCGGCATCTGGGCCGATGCCCACCTCCAGGTACTGCGACCACATGCCTTGGGCCAGCAGCACCTCCTTGAGCTTGGCTGATTCAGGTGAGCCAGGCACCACATTGCGCAAGTTGTCGCCAATCACGGCGATCACAGCTTGGCGCACGGCTTCGGCCCGGCTGGCGTCGCCGCGGGCCTGCTCTTCGATCACGCGCTCAAGCATGCTGGCTACAAAGGTCACACCGGCTGCCTTGACGGCTTGCAGGTCGCAGGGGGCCATGAAACAGGCTTGACCTTCAGCGCGCTGCGCCGCATCGCTGTAGGTCAGGGCTTCGGGGGTGCGGGCCAGTGTTTGGGCCTGACCCGAAGCCACATGGGCCCGGACCCGCTTGGCCACATCGGGCAAGTCCAACAAGGCACTGCAGGTGTTCGCCAAGCCCGACAAATCCAGCACGTCGGCGGGCGTGACGGCCACCACATGGGCGCCCAGGCCGGGTACCCACAAACGGCCAATCAGCAAGGCTTGGGACGCATCAACAGGCAGGCTGGTGTGTGACATGGTTCACGCTTTCGACAAATCAAAGGTAAATTTTTTGCAGCAGGCTCAACAAAGTTTTGCGCTGTGAAGGTGTCAATTTCGCGGTTTTTTCGATTTCCAGTTCGCTCGCCGTTTGTTCAGCTTGCGCCATCAAATCGAGGCCCTTGGGGGTGGCATGCAGGCCTACGGCACGGCCATCGTGGGGGTGCGGTTTGCGCTCAATCAAGTCCCGCGCTTCCAGGGATTGAATCAGACCCACCAAATTGGGCGGCAACAAATTCAGGGCGTTGCACAGTTGACGTGAAGTCACGCCTGGGTTGTGGCTGATGGTGGACATGACCGAAAAATCGACCGGTTTGAGTCCGTAGGGGGCCAGTCGCTCTAAAAACACTTCAATGATGCTCAGAGCGGCTCTGCGGGCGTTATAGCCCATCAGGGTCTGCAGATAGCCGGTGTCCACCACGTCTACGGCGCAAGGCCCCGAATGAGAGGCAGGCAAGTGGCCACCCTCGTGGGTCACAGGGGCTGGAGGTGTCGTTTTGGACGTGCGGGGCATGGTGGGCGAATTATGCCGCCGCTGTGCACTGCTGAACGATGATGAATGTGCGCATCTGGAATTCGGGCAGCACCCAACTGCGCAGGGCTTGGGTCGGGGCTTTCCAGCGCGTGTCGGCGTTGGGCGTGCTGTCGTCGACACCGGCTTCGATGCGCATCCAGGCCCAGTCCATCAGCACCAGGGCCACTGCGCGAAGGTAGTCGTCGGCCACGCGGTAGGCCAGGGCTGCGTCTTGCGGGGCCGCTTTGACAATTTGTGAGGTGATGGCGCGCAGGGTTTGAATGCGTGCGCCAGCCTGTGTGCTGGCTTTGGCACCTGACGGCAAATCGGCTTGAAGATCATCCAACAGGGCGTTCATGGCTGCGCCGCCATCGGGCAGCACTTTGCGCACCAGCAGGTCGATGGCCTGGATTTCGTTGGTGCCCTCGTAAATCATGGTGACGCGCGCGTCGCGCACGATTTGCTCAATGCCCCATTCGCGCACATAACCATGCCCCCCAAATACCTGTAGGCAGTCGCTGCCGCCATGGAAGGCTTGGTGGGTGAACACCGATTTCATGATCGGTGTGACCAGTGCGCACCAGCGTTGTGCGGCGGCTTGCGTAGCCGCATCGGGGCTGTGTTTGATCAGGTCGAGTTCGAGCGCCGTGCGATAGGCCAGCACGCGTCCACCATCAACCCAGGCGCGTTGCGTGTCTAAAATTTTCCGCACGGCGGGGTGTTCACCGATGAAATCGGCCTCCCCAGTGCCCTTGCCTTTGCCCGGGGCCCGCATCTGGCGGCGTTCTTGGGCATAGGCGTCGGCTTTTTGCCAAGCGGCGTCCAGCAGGCCAATGCCTTGCAGGGCCACATGCAGGCGGGCGGCGTTCATCATGACGAACATCGCATTCAGGCCCTTGCCCGGCTCGCCCACGATGGAAGAGACCGCCTCGTCAAAGCGCATCACGCAAGTGGGGCTGCCGTGCAGGCCCATTTTTTCTTCGATGCGGTCGCAGTGCACACGGCTGCGCGAGCCGTCGGGGTAAAACTTGGGGACGAGAAACAGAGACAGGCCTTTGGGGCCGGGCGGCGCATCGGGCAGGCGGGCCAACACCAGGTGCACGATGTTGTCGGTCAGGTCGTGTTCACCACCCGAGATGAAAATTTTGGTGCCACTGACAGCGTAGTGCCCGTCGGGCAGCGGGACCGCCTTGGTTCGGGCCAGACCCAAATCAGAGCCCGCATGCGGCTCGGTCAGGCACATGGTGGCCAGCCATTCGCCGGTGGCCACTTTTTCCAAATACTGCGCCTTGAGTTCGTCGCTGGCGTGGTGCTTGATGCACTCATAGGCGCCATGCAGCAAGCCCGGAGCCATGGTCCAGCCCATGTTGGCCGCACTCAGCATTTCGTAGAGCATGGCTTCGAGCACGCTGGGCAGGCCTTGACCACCGTCTTCGGTGCTGGAGGCCAGGGCAGGCCAGCCCGCTTGCCAAAAGGCTTGGTAAGCGTCTTTGAAGCCGGGCGGCATGGTGACCGTGCCGCCCGCCCACTGTGCGCCGGTTTCATCGCCGTCTCGGTTGAGCGGGGCGATCACTTCACCCACAAACTTGCCTGCTTCACCCAGAACCTGCTGCATCAGCTCCGCGTCCACCTCTGTGAAAGCGGGCAGGGCTTGCAATTGGGCAGGCGCGTTCAAAACGCGGGACAACAAAAATTGTATGTCCTCGGTGCGGGGCTGGTAGGCGTTCATGGGGTTCTTTGCTCAATGGAAAAATCCGGCGCACCCATCAAGCTGCGCCGGACAACACGGTCTCCGTTGGTCGATCAGGAATCGACGCTGAAACCAATGCGCTTGATCAGCGGACCCCAGCGCTCAAGTTCCACTTGGGAGCTCTTGAGCTGGTCGGCGGGGGTCCCGCCAAACGGGATCAAGCCCACGATGGTCAAGGCATCTTGCACGCCTTTGTCTTTGAGGGCGGCATTGATCGCCGCGTTGGCCGCTTGCACCACGTTGGCCGGGGTTTTGGCGGGGGCGTAAAAGCCAAACCATTCTTCCACCGTCAATTCAGGGAAGCCTTGTTCGGCAAAGGTGGCCACATCGGGCACAAAGGGCGAACGGGTTTTTCCCGATGTGGCCAGGATGCGCATCTTGCCTGCCTTGTGGTTGGCAATGAAGTCGCCGTGAGGGGTGAACATGCACGCGATCTGGCCGCCGACCACGTCGGTCACGCCGGGCACCGAACCACGGTAAGGCACATGTTTGAACTCAAAGCTTTGGTTCAGGCCGAGCAACGCGCCAATGAAGTGCGGCGTGGAGCCTGCAGCGGGCGAGCCGTAGCTGGCCTGCGCGGGATTGGCTTTGGCCCAGGCAATGAAGTCTTTCACGTTTTTGACGCTGGCAGGCACCATGGGGCCGACAGCAAAACCGTGGTGAATCATGGACGCGGTGCCCACGGGTGTGAAGTCTTCAAAGGGCTTGTACTGCAGGTTTTTGAAGATGTGGGGGTACAGCGAGATGGCCGAGAACGGTGTCATGGCCAACACCGAGCCGTCAGCGGGTGAGCTTTTCAGCAGGTTGAGGGCAATCTGGCCACCTGCACCTGGCTTGCTGTCAATGATGCCGGCGTTCTTGCTGTAGGGCGTGCCGCCAAATTTTTCGGCCACGCGGCGGGCGCAAATGTCGCCAGAGCTGCCAGGTGGGAAACCGTAGAGCACTTTGACTTGCTCAATTGGCAGGCCACTTTGCGCCCAGGCTTGCTGGAATGCGGTGCTGCCCAGAACGGCAGCGCCGATGCTGGATTGGATGAATTCGCGGCGGTTGGTCATGGTTGTCTCCTCTTGGGGTGGTTAAAAAACAGGTGAAAAAAAGTGAGTCGATTCGGGAGGGGTTATTGGGTCGATGAGGACTGCGCCGCTTTATCGGCCGAGCCCTCCAGCCCGGCAAGCAAAGCTTTGCTGTTGCCGGGTATGACCATTTGGAATTGGTTGTCGACGAAGGTGTAGTCGTAGTAGCCCATCCGAGCCAACGGCTGGATTTTGAGCACGTCGATCAGGCCTTGTCCGTTGATGACTTCGTCGTCGATGTGGATGGCCACCACGCGGCCAAAAACCACATCGGCCGTGCCCATCGGCGGCTTGCCGGGAAAGCGCAGACTGTTGAGGTAAACACACTCGAACTGGATGGGCGAGCCCTTGACGCGCATGGGTTTGACCAAACGGCTGGGCAGTTTTTCAATGCCTGCACGCTCGAATTCGTCCACGCCGTGAGGCACCTCTTCGGCCGAGATGTTGACCGCATCGCGCAGCGCGTAGGTGGCCATGTTCCAGACAAACTCGCCGGTTTGCTCTGCGTTGCGTACCGAGTCCTTGCGTTCACCCTGGGTAGTCTGGTTGGCGCTGAACATGACGATGGGCGGGTCAAAGGTCACGTTCTGAAATTGGCTGTAAGGGGCTAGGTTGTGGCGTCCTTGTGCGTCGACAGTAGAGATCCAACCGATCGGTCTTGGGATCACGCACGACTTGAAAGGGTCGTGCGGCAAGCCATGAGGGGTGACGCCGGGTTCGTAGTACATGGCTTGATACCTGCCTTCAGCTGCAAAGGGCCTTGATGTCTTCGGGCACCGGAATCGCTTTGATGCGGTCCGGATCTTCGGGGTGCTTGATGCAAAAAGCGCGCACTTCGGTGCCTTCGCACAGCAAGGTGTCGCCGCGCATGACCACATGCTTGTGCACAAACACTTTCTCGCGCCATTCCTGCACACTGGTGTGCACCTGAATGGTTTCACCGTAGGTGGCAGGGCGAATGAATTTGGTGTTGATTTCCAAGAGGGGCGTGCCGATGATGCCGCGCGTTTTGACCAGTTCGCGCCATGGCGGTATGCCGCACTTCATGAAGAAGTTGAGAGATGAGGCGTCCATCCATTTGGAAAAATTAGGGAAGAACACAATGCCTGCTGGATCGCAGTCACCGAACACCACTTGCACATCGTAAACAACGGTTTTGCTCATGGTTTCTCTTTCAACGTGGGGCCATGCGCAAGGCACCATCCAGGCGAATGACTTCGCCGTTCAGGTGGTCATTGCTGACGATGTGGCAGGCCAGTTCGGCAAATTCGCTGGGCTTGCCCAGGCGTGCGGGGAAGGGGATGCTGGCCGCCAAAGATTGCTGCACCGGTTCGGGCAAACTGGCCAGCAAAGGGGTCTTGAACAGACCGGGTGCGATGGTGCACACGCGGATGCCGTGTTGTGCCAAGTCGCGTGCCATGGGCAGTGTCATGCCGACCACGCCCGCTTTGGACGCGCTGTAAGCCTGCTGGCCCACTTGCCCGTCAAAGGCTGCGACCGAGGCCGTGAAGACCATCACGCCACGCGCACCATCTTCCATCGGGTCAAGTTTTGAGCAGGCTTCGGCAAACAGGCGCGCTGCGTTGTAAGTGCCAATCAGGTTGACGTTGATGACCTTGGCAAATTCCTCCAGCGGTGCGGCTTTGCCGTCTTTGCCGACCACGCGCTTGGCGGTGCCAATGCCTGCGATCTGCATCAGGATGCGAGCCGGTCCGTGCGCTTCAGCGGCTGTCTCGATGGCATGCTGCATGCTGTCTGCATCGCTCACGTTGCAGTGCACGGCAACGCCGCCAATGTCTTGGGCCACGCGTTGGGCGTTGTCCATGTTGAGGTCGAGTACAGCGACCTTGGCACCCAGTCGTGCCAGTTCGCGGGCCGTGGCCTCGCCCAAGCCAGAGCCACCACCGGTGACCAGAGCTGCTTGTCCTTGGATGTTCATGTCAGTTCCTTTTGATATCGTCTTTTGTAGGAGCCCACCCCGTGGGCGAAGCCATTGAAGGGCGTGTGCCACGCCCATCGCCCACGGGGTGGGCTCCTACATGGGGTTCATACCGCTTCAGGGTTTTCGATCAACAGCGCAATGCCTTGCCCGCCGCCCACACAGGCGCTGGAGATGCCATAGCGCAAGCCGCTGCGCTGCAATTCGCGCGCCAAGGTGATCGTCAGGCGCACGCCGGTGGCGGCCAGGGGATGGCCGAGCGCGATCGCGCCGCCGTTGACGTTGAGTTTGGACATGTCCAGCCCCAACTCGCGCCCAACGGCCAAGGTTTGCGCGCCTTGCGCTTCGTTGATCTCAAAGCGGCCAATGTCAGACAGCTTTAAACCGGTTCGCTCCAACAGCAAGCGGATGGCAGGTGCAGGGCCGATGCCCATGATCTCGGGCGGTACGCCCACAGC
>JBIKKE010000107.1:0-8439 GCA_044360575.1 Limnohabitans sp.
ATGGGATGACATTCAAGGTAAATACCGCAGTCGTCTGTGAATTGCACTAAGCGTGCTTCACCGACTTGTTCGTAGCATTTCATCAACAAATCAAAACGGAAAGCCTGTGGTGTTTGACCTCGAAGCAGATGACGCCGTGGGGGAATGCTTTGGATAAATCCATCGCGCTCAACGATGATGGTGTCAGCAGTGGGAATGGCGACGTCCACTGCCTCATATTTTTCCAAGGCTTGCAAGACATCGTTGATGATTTGTCCACTGACAAATGGGCGTGCACCGTCGTGTATCAGGACGCTTTGGGGCTTGAATGGTGCCAATGCCTTGAGACCTTGGTGTGTCGATGCTTGGCGGTTTGAACCTCCTGCAACAACCAAGAATTCGGTTTCTTTGGCAAGTAATTCTTTGACCGTTTCAAGGTTTTCAAGAGGAACAACCACCACAATCAGCGACTGAGGCATGTACCGCCTCAATGCATCAAAGCTATGGCACAGGACAGGTTTTCCGGCCACCCGGATGAATTGCTTGGCCTGGTCGCTGCCCATGCGGCTGCCAGAACCACCCGCGAGCAAAATGGCGGCGGTTGCGTTAGGCATGAATGACCTCGATCAGTGCCGCTTCCATGTCGGTGCCCTTGTTCTGGTTTTTCTCAAAATTCGCAGCAATGGCCAACAAAGATTCCAGCAAGGGCTCTGGCATGGCGCAGGGTTGGTTGGCATGCAGTCGGAGTATGTCCACCAATTTGCGCAGTTTTTTGGGTTTCCTTTGTATCAGGGCTCCCAGGGCGGTCAGTCGCGCTGTCAACAGGTGCTCCAATCCACCTTTGTTCATGGTGGACGGGGATTCCAGATGCGATATGTAGCTGGCATCAGGCACGCGCCAATTGCCGAAGTTTTCGGTCAAATTCAGGTCGGTGTTTCCTGGTACGTACATGTCAACGCCCAAAAAATTAATAGGTTTGAGCTCAAAAGGCGTGAAGGCAAATGTTTGCCGGTAACCAAAGAAGAAATCAACCCCGGTAACCCATTTATCTCCTTGATCAAAATATATGAAGATGTCGATCCAGGATCCAGTTGGGTTGTGTTGAATGGGGATGTAGTGGGACGATTGGCCCTTCAGAAAGTGGGCCGATATGGTGAACTTGTTGCTTTTTTGCAGGGCCAAACAAATGTCATACTGTTTTTCCCAGCCAACCACGCCAATGTCGATGTCCTTGTCATGGTCCAAAAATTTGCCTTCTCGTTCATAACCGAGCAAGGTGCCCGATACCAAGAAGAATTTCAGATCGATTTCATTGAATATGACGGCCAGATCGGACAATGCTTTTGAAGCTGCTGCAATATTGAATGAGCTGTCGGGTGGTCTGGCCGGTCCGATGGCCGCTTGCAAGTCGGTACTGTCGTCTCTGTCTGCGCCTAAATGGTTGAATTCTTCCAAGGCACTGTCCAGTGCCCGGATGGAAGCTGGCAGATCCCCCATGCGGCAATGGTTGCGCGCAATGCTCATTTTGGCGGGAACCGCTTGTTTGCCTTGGCTATATTGCTTGAGCAGGGCAATCGATTGAGCGTAGTGACCGCCCATTTCCAGGCAACGGGCCCGCAAATGTGCAAGCGCTGCGACCAGCTCCATGGCATTGGCATTTTTCGCGGCGTTGATGCACAGCTCATAAAGCCTCGACAGACGCAGGTAATCCACATCCGTGAAGGGAATGCCGGATTCGTCCATGAACAAAGCGTGTCTTTTGGACAGTCGTTTGGCCAGTTGTAACCACAAAATGGTTTCAACTTTCTTCTTTCCCAAGGCCTCCAGAGCCGCCACTGCGGTGGACCAGGCTTTGTTGTCGACCGCTAACTCAAAAGCATCCCACCAATGCTGGTGGTCGCCTTTGAATTTGACCAAGTCTTTGGGGAGCAGGGGGGTTTCATGGACCAGACTTGTCAGCACAATCCGCAAAATATTGTGCTCCGACAGGCGGGACATGTTGGTGGTCAATGACTTGTTGGCGATGGACTGGTAACAATCGAGCCACAACTGAGCACGCGCAGGGCCCACATCGTTGCTGACCGCCAATGAACTGAGCAACAAGACCAGGCTTTTTTTGCCACGGGCCCTGACACAGGCAATGTTGTCCTCAGAAAGCAACTGTTCCAAAGGAACGCTTTCAAGGGCATTGACCAAGGCTTCATCGTGACCTTCAATCAACGCGGTGTTGATGCGGGTCAACGCATGCTGCATGGCTGGGCTGAGTTTCATCGGGCACTCCTGTTTCAGAGGTGTCGAAAAAATGGAGCGACACGCTCTTGGCAGGTTGAATGCAAATTTCAGGCCAGGCTAAATCTTGCCTATGATGCGTTTTTAAGTATTCAGAACCAATTTCCAGGGGCTGGCTTGGTATCTATCGGTCAACGGTCAAAAGTCAATTGTTCTTGTACATGGCCATCAGGCCGTCAAAGCTGTTTTTCAGACTGGACCGGGTGGCATTGCTTTCACCCACGATCGCATCCATGGCGCCAAATTGCGTTGTGTAGCGTTCCAGCAATTTGGTCATCCGTTCTTCGAGTTTGAGCAACTCTTCTTTTTGCTTGGCGATGGTCTTTTCTGTGGTGGCGCTTTGTCGCTGGATCAGGCCGGTTGAGCGCTGCATTTTGTCGAGCTTTTTAAAGGCATCACCGGCAATGCCTCCGCTGTCTTGAGAGTAAACACTTTGCCCACTGGCATTGGCCGTGAACATCTTGACCACTTCGTCGAAGTTGTCATTCAGGGCGGTGTCCAGTTTGGCCTCATCCAAACTCAATTTGCCGTAACGGTCCAAGCTCAGACCAATATCTCGCAATGCTTTGATGGTGGTACCGGGTGTGCTGGAGGTTCGCGTAAACATCTCTCGGACCTGGCTTTTGACACTTTGGACCAAGGTATCTCCGGCCAAAGCACCGCCAAAAGTTTCCACCGTACTTTTGCGATCCGCCAAGACTTTGATCGAGTCCTCAAATGTATTGAACGAGGTGACCAGTGCCTTGATATTGTCTTTGATGGTGCCTGTTTGTCGTGTTAGTTCCAACTGGGCAACACCCGTTGATGCCCCGTACAACTGCAAGTTCACCCCGGTTTGTACATTGGCCAGTGTATTGGTCGAACTGGTGACAATGGTGCCATTGACATCCACAATCGCATCGGTGGCTGTGCGCAAAGTGCTTGAAAAAGCAAGTGCTGCAATGGCGCTGGCGGGTGTGTCGGTGGTTTGTGCGCTGATCTCGAAGGCGTTGGCTGCCCCTGAGGCCCCCGAAACCATGATTTTCTGACCGCTGCTGGTCGTGACCAGCTGGGCTGTCAAGTTCAATCCGGCACTGTTGAGGGCCGTCACAATGCCTTGTGGGCTGTCGTCGGTGATATTCAGATCATGACTGACCACACTCGATCCTGCGCCTTGGCGGATCGTCAAAAGAATGGGGTTGCCGCTGTTCAGGCTTGCGCTGAGCTCACTGGTGGCGCTCAGCTGGCCTTTTGCCACCTGCATGACTTCGACGCTCAGCTTGGCTGCAGCGGGGCTGCCTGTGGTGGTCACCGAAAAGGCGCTGGGCTGCGAATTGCTGACGGTCAGTGCCTTGAATTCGCTGGCATCGTTGAGTTTGCCAAAGGCCGTTTGTAAATCCGAAAGAGAAAACTTCAGGGCACCGTAGCCAGAAATTTTATTTTCCGCAGATGCGATTTTGCTTTCGATGCGTTTTTTGAGGGGCGTGCGCTCTGCATCCACCAAACTGTTCGCCAGAGATTTGGTGTCGATGCCGGAGCCGGCCCCAAGAGAGTTGACAAAGTTGGTTTCCATGGGGCGTTTGCCTGTTCAATTCAAGACGGTCAGCTGTGATGGAATCGTCAGAGATCCTGCAATCTTGAGGATTAGCCTTTGATGTAATTGAAAAGACTCAGGCTGGAGATTTTTGAAAAACTGCCCATTGCAGCCTCAAGCGCCATGATTTCTTTGTTCATTTTGGTCACGGCGACCGAATAATCCAGGTCTTCAATGTCCGAAAGTGTCGATTTCAATCGCAAGTTAGTTTCATCCAAGACATCCATTTGAGATTGCAGAATGTTTTGGTCAGAACCGTTTTGCGCCAAGGACAAGTTCAGACTGGTGTGCATTTTGGAGGCATCTCCAATGCCTTTCTGAATCGCCGCATCTTTGTTGTTGACAACGCCTTCAATCATTTGATCCAGTGCATCAAAGAAGCCCACACTCTCTCCGTTTTCGCGGACAACGCGGCTAAAGACATCGGTGCCAGCGCGTGTGAATTGAACGGTTCGCTCGACACCTGCAGGAATTCGGGTTTGGGTTTGATCACCGTCATAACTCACACGGCCTTCCGAATCCTCGGAAAATGCGGGCGTGTTGACCCTTGTTCCTGAAAACAAGTAGTTGCCACTGTCATCACGGGTATTGCCCAGACTCAGCAATTGATCGCGTAGGTCTTTCATCTCTGAACCGATGGCTTTGCGGTTGTCAGCGCCCAAGGTACCGTTGGCTGCTTGGATGCCCAATTCTTGAAAGCGAATCAGCAAGTCGTTTGCAGAACTCATGGCTGTTTCTTCTGCACTATACCGGCGCAAGGCAACGTCCAAAGTCCTGATGTGGCTGTCTTGCCTTTGCACTTCGCCTTTCAAGCGCTGGATGGCGGCCGCTTGGTCGGGCGCATCGCTGGGGTTCAGAATTTGTTTGGACACCGCCAGCTGCGCCTGCGTGGTGGCCAGTTTGTTCTGGATCGTGCTCATGCGGTCCGTGGCACGGTCAAACAAGAATGAGGTGGAGATTTTCATGATGACTTCGTTCAGCGGATTTGCACAATGGTGTCAAACAAGGCCATGGAGGTTTGCATGACCTTGGCGTTGGCTTGGTAGGCTTGTTGAAACCGCACCAGTGCTGACGCTTCTTCGTCCAAGCTGACGCCGGAGATGCCGTCGCGGGTTTCCTTGGCTTGTTCATAAACCACCTCGAGCGCTTGCTGTGCAATGGCCGCTTGGCGCGCCACGTTGCCCACTTGGTTCACGCGTTCAATGTAGGCCTCGGTCATGGTCAGACCGCCAGGCATGAGGGGATCATTCTCCAACTCCACCAGTTTCAGCATGGCTTCGTTGTTGCCAATGCCGTCGGTGTTGCCATCAATCGTGAACAAGTCGCCTTGTTTGGGGGCGGTGGACAACTCCAAGGTCAAGCCCCGGAAATGGATCTGAGGCAAGGTTTGGCCGGGTATGCTGACCAGTTGTCGTTGCGCCAGCACGGTTTGGCTGCTGCGGTCCCGGATTTCGTATTCGGTTGCAGTCAGAAATTTCACATCCAGCACATGGGCGCGAAGGCCTTGTTTCATGTCGTTGCTGATGCTTTCAAATTGTGCGGTCACCTCGGCGCTGGTGGGAGTGGCGGCGCTGTCTGTCACAAAAACGAGCAGGTCGTCATTGGAACTGCCCTCGATATAAATCGAGGTGTCAAAGCCTATGCGTTTCAGATCAGCCGGGGTGCCGGTGCTGCCCATGCCCAGTCGGATATCGCCTGCGGGAGGCATGCCATTGTCTGTGCGACTGAGTACCAGTTTGCTGCCCACCAGAGAGGCGGTCACTTTGGTGTTGGCCTTTTCGCTCTCGATCCAGGCTTGCACATCGCTCAGGCTGATGGCCGCTCCAGTGCTGCCAAATGCGGGCATGCTCACGCCGTTCAGTGTGAATGTGCCAGCTGTGACTGGGCCTGTCCAGGTGCTGTCCAGTGCGTCAATGTTCAGTTGGGCGGGTTGGGCCAAAGGGTCGGTCAGCGTGCCGGTGGCGGGATTGAATTGCTGCGTCATCGTGACGTCGGCCTTGACCCCCATGAAAATGTCCATGCCCAGGTAGGTGGGTAGGGCGGTGGTACCTGGCCTGTTCAGATAAGCGTTGCTGTAAGTGGCGTTGGCTTCCAGGCCGTTTTCTGTTTTCATCAGAACGTTTTGGTCCTGGTTATTACCCAGCAGGTGGCGTCCGTCGCGGGTCAAGACCTGAAACGACTGGGTGGCCGTGGGATCGTTCAGCGTGAGGGTCAGGTTTTTTGTGCCAATCGGCACCAATCCCACACTGGCATAGGGTTGGCTGACAGTCAGGGCCAAGGTTTCGGTGGCAATTTGAGGGATTTGTGCCTTTGCCAGTTGACCTGTCAAGGCGCTGGGACCTTTAAATTCAGCCAGGGCGTAGCTGATGCGCGCTTGGGCATTACCGCTGTTGAGCGAGTCGTCGATGACCCGGAATTGGCCGGCAGCGGCGACACGGTTGGCGTCCTTGATCAGCATTTGCATGCCAGCTGCTTTTCCGCTTTGACCATCGCTGAAGCCAAACAAATCGCCACCCAGTTGGCCATCCGCATCGAGGCCATCGCGGTGCACGGCGTTGACTTCGGAGGTCATGACCTTGGCCAGATCGTTCAATGAGTTGAGGGCGGGTGTCAAGACCATGTCGCGAAAAGATTTGACGCCGCCAATCTTGCCACTGGTGATGGGGGGCAGGGCGACCTTCAGACCACTTTCTGGGTCGATGGGCGGATACCGATAATTGATCTGCAAAGCCCCTTCTTCCGAGGTTTGCATGATGATGTCTAGAGATTTATCACCCTTGACCAAAAAGCCTTGGTTGTTGGTATCTCCCAAGGTGACCAGCACTTCACCGTTGGATGAAAAGCTGGTTTTGAAGGCGACGATGCCCGACAAGTTGCGCAACAGCAAGTCACGTTGGTCCAGCAACTCGGAAGGTTGTTTATCTAGGCTGCCGTTTTTACTCAGTTGCTGGTTCATCAGGGCCAGTTGCTGCGTGAACGAATTGATCTGGCCCACGTCGGTTTGCACCAATTGACGGGTTTCGTTGTCCAGCAGATCGAGCTGGCTTGCCAGTTGCCGAAAGCGCGCTGACAAGCCGTCGGCATCGCGCAAAAAGATGCTGCGAGAGATGGTAGAAGCCGCGTCGCTGGACAGGTCGCGAGCCGATTCAAAAAATTGGTTCATGGCCGTGGTCAGGCCAATGCTGGCGTCACCCATCACGTCAATCAGACGATTGACGTAATTGAGCAAGGGCTTCTGGCTTTCCAGATCACTGTTGCTGTTACGCAGGTTGGACTCGACAAAAGCATCGTATTGGCGACGCACCGCATCAAACCGAACGCCGGTGCCGATGTAGCCGCCACCGATGCGCGTAGGCTGGTTGGAAGCCAGCGTGATGTTCTGCCGGTTGTAGCCGTCGGTGCTGACGTTGGAGATGTTATTGGAAACCGTGGCCAATGCGCGTTGGTAAGCCTCAACGCCAGAACTGCCAATGGCAAGCAGGTCACTCATGGCTTGCCTCCGAGTTTGAAGCCGTTTTTGCGCTCAATTTCATAGGCCTGAATGGCAGCAGGTTTGAGGCTCATGGCTTCACGCGGGGGCACCAAGGGAAGGGCCTGGGGCGAAGAATGGGGGGCCGGGTTTTGCAGCCTCAGGGCATCCTGTGTGCTCATGGCTTGTGCCATGTTCATTTGGCGCTCAAGCATGTCGGCCAAGCCCATGCCACCCCGTTTGGCCATGCTCAGAGACACTTCCTTGTCCATCAGGTCTTGGTACATGTCCATGTTGCCACCATCGACCAAATCGCTTTTTTCGATGGATTCACGCATGGTTTTCATCATCTGCTGGATGAAATACGCCTCGAATTGCTCGGCAGTCTTGCGAATCGCTTTGCTCGGGTCACGCGCGGCATCACCCTTCAACTGTGCCAGGGCACTGAAGTCCAGATACGTGCTGGATGCGGTGGAGGTGATGTCGTTCATGGTCTTGGCGCAACGGCTATCAGATGATGATCAGTTCTGCCCGCAAACTGCCAGTACTTTTGAGAGCTTCGAGGATCGCGATCAAGGCAGAAGGGGTGGCGCCCACTTGGTTGACGGCGTCGACCACCTGGCGCAAATCCACACCAGGCTGGAACAGGAACATGGGGTTTTTCGGCTCGGTCACTGTGATGTTGGCGTTTTCAACCGCAGCGGTTTGTCCCTGGCTGAGGGGATTGGGCTGAGAAACTTCATTGGTGGCAGCAATCGCCACCGAGATGGTGCCGTGGGCAACAGCAGATGCAGTGACCCGCACATTGCGACTGATCACCACCGTGCCGGTGCGGGAGTTCACCACCACGCGGGCAGGCGGCTCGCCAGGAACGACGTCGAGGTTTTCGACCATGCTCATGAAGGCCACGCGTTGCGACACATTGGTTGGGGCCCGAATGGCGAGTGACATGCCGTCGATGGCCCGAGCGGTGGCATCGCCAAAGTTTTTGTTGATGGCGTTGACGATGGCCGTGGTGGTCGTGAAGTCGGCTTCGCGTACATTCATGACCACGTATTCAGAGGTCTCAAAGGGGTTCTCGACGATGCGCTCGACGGTACAGCCGTTTGGAACGCGCCCCGATGTCGGT
>JBIKKE010000010.1:0-26448 GCA_044360575.1 Limnohabitans sp.
TCACAGCCATGTGCAGGCTCCTTCTTCGGCTTTGAGCGCGTTGCTGCGCATGTTGGCAAACAGTTCACGGCCCATGCCCACGCCGTTGGCGGCGCGCAGCTCAGCGGGCATTTGGGCCAGTGGGCGGGCGGCCCATTCGGCCTCGCTCACCAGCACCTGCAAGGTGCCATTCACGCCATCGAGGCGGATCAGGTCGCCGTCCAACACCTTGGCCAGCGGGCCACCGGCCGCCGCTTCGGGCGAGACATGGATGGCGGCGGGCACTTTGCCCGATGCACCGCTCATGCGGCCATCGGTGACCAGCGCCACCTTGAAACCTTTACCTTGCAGCACGGCCAGCGGCGGGGTGAGTTTGTGCAGCTCAGGCATGCCGTTGGCTTGCGGGCCTTGCCAGCGCACCACGCAGACGACATCGCGGTCCAGCTCCCCAGCTTTGAAGGCTTGCTGCAATTCGTCTTGCGAATTGAACACGCGGGCTGGCGCTTCGATGGTGTGCAGTTCTTCGGGTACGGCAGAAATCTTGATCACGCTGCGACCCAGGTTGCCTTGCAACAACTTGAGACCACCCGAAACGCTGAACGGGCTGGAAGCCGGGCGCACGACGGTGTCGTCTTGGCTGACTCCGGTTTCGTGCCAGACCAGTTGACCATTTTGGGCAGAGGGAATGCGGGTGAATTCACGCAGCCCCCCGGCGCGCACCGTCAGCACATCGGCGTGCATCAACCCGGCGTCGAGCAATTCACGGATCACATAGCCCGGGCCACCTGCGGCCTGAAACTGGTTCACGTCTGCGCTGCCGTTGGGGTACACGCGGGTCAGCAGCGGCACCACATCCGACAAGGCCGAGAAGTCGTCCCAGTCGATCACGATGCCCGCCGCACGCGCCACCGCCACCCAGTGAATCAAGTGGTTGGTCGAGCCGCCCGTGGCCAGCAAAGCGGCCATGGCATTGACGATGCAGCGCTCATCCACCAAGCGGCCAATAGGTGTGAAGTTTTTGCCCTTGACCAGCGCCAGCACGGTGCGGGCCGCTTCGCGGGTCAGCTCTTGGCGCACACCCTCGCCTGGGTTGATGAAGGCCGTACCCGGCACATGCAGGCCCATGGCTTCGAGCAGCATCTGGTTGCTGTTGGCCGTGCCATAAAAGGTGCAAGTGCCTTCGCCGTGATAGGCCTTGGACTCGGCTTCGAGCAATTCGGGGCGACCCACCAAGCCCTGTGCAGCTTGCTCTCGGACCTTGGATTTTTCGGTGTTGGACAAGCCGCTGCCCATGGGACCTGCGGGCACAAACACCGTGGGCAAATGGCCAAAGTGCAAAGCGCCAATCAGCAGACCCGGCACGATCTTGTCGCACACGCCCAGCATCAAGGCGGCATCAAACACATCGTGACTGAGCGACACTGCAGTGGCCATGGCGATCACATCGCGGCTAAACAGGCTGAGTTCCATGCCGGGTGTGCCTTGCGTCACACCATCGCACATGGCAGGAACACCACCAGCTACCTGCGCGGTGGCGCCCAGCTTGCGGGCCTCGTCCTTGATCAAGTCGGGGTAATGCTGCAGCGGCGCGTGGGCAGACAGCAGGTCGTTGTAGGCGTTGACGATGCCAATATTGGGCGCACGCGGAGCGACCACTTTGATTTTGTCGAGCGCAGTGGCGCGGTCTTTGTCACCTTGCGGCATGGCGGCAAAGGCATGGGCCACGTTGGCGCAGCCCAAACGCTGGGCGCCAGGGTCTTGCTGGGCCGCAGCGTCGAGTTGCTGCAAATAGGCAAGGCGAGTCGGGCGGCTGCGTTCGGCGATGCGGGCCGTGACCGCGGCCACGGTGGGATGAAGTGTCATGTCTGGACTCCTGGCTGCACTTTGTAACTAAATTACATCGGCAATGGTAACCGTGTTCCTGCCTTGGGATGCAATGGCCAAGTTACCAAAAGGGTACAAGCGCCTTGGGGTTGTGAAGTCGTAAAAAAACCCGCCGAGGCGGGTTCATTCAAGGGCGCAAAGTGCTTCACTTGACCGCTGGGGCAGCCGTGGTGGCGGCAGGTGCCGCAGGTGCGTCCGCTGCAGCTGGAGCAGCCGCAGCGGCTGGGGCTGCTGCATCTGGGGCCGCTGCCGGCGCTGGGTCTGCAGGTGCTGTCACGGCAGCTGGAGCAGCGGGCGCGGCTTTTTTGCTTTTGGCGATGCCGATACCCACGGCCAAGCCAATGACCAGCACAATCACGCCGACCAAAATGGCCAAGACCACGGGTTGATTCTCATCTTGATTGTTTGACATCTTTGTTTTCTCCGAAAATAGTGGGCAGATTGTAATAGGACCCGATTGCACATGACCGACACACCCGACAGCGCCCGGGCGTTCAACACACCCAGCCCAACGGCCGATGCTGCGCGTGTGGCCTTCAGGGGCGACTTGCTGGACCGCTTCAGAGCGCAAACCGCTGGTCAAGACTTGTGGGTGTTCGGCTATGCGTCGCTGTTGTGGCGGCCTGAATTTGAGGCGCAAGAGCAGCACCCCAGCCGAGTTTGGGGCTGGCACCGGGCACTGAAAATGTGGAGCCGCCTGAACCGAGGCAGCCCCGAATGCCCGGGCTTGGTGTTCGCCTTGCTTCCCGGCGGCAGTTGCCAAGGGGTGGTTTACCGCGTGGCGCAAAGCGAGGCGGACGAGGTCTTGCAGCGGCTGTGGGCACGGGAAATGCCCATGGACGTCTACACCCCCGTTTGGCTGCCCTGCAGCACACCTCAGGGTCCCGTCAAGGCACTGGCCTTCACATTGCCGCGCAGCAGCCCCAGTTTCACCGGCCACTTGACACCCGAAACCTACCGGCACATTTTCAAAAATGCCAGTGGCCGCTTTGGCACCACGCTCGACTACGCCCAGCAGACCTACGACAGTCTGCGCTCATACGGCATCGACGACCGGGCATTGGCCGCTTTGCTGCGCCACGCCCAATACTGAGGCCTGCATATACTTGCATCATGAACATCGCCGACCTGCGCAAGAGCTACGAAAAAGCCGAGCTCAACGAAAACGCCTCCCAAGCCCATCCACTGAAGCAATTTGAACAATGGCTGCAAGAAGCCATAGCCGCCGAAGTGCCCGAGCCCAACGCCATGACACTGGCCACCGTGAGCAGTCAGCTGCGTCCCAGCACACGGGTGGTCTTGATCAAAGGCTGCGACGAGCGCGGCATCGTTTGGTACACCAACTACGACAGCCAAAAGGGCCAAGAATTGGCAGGCAACCCATTTGCGGCTTTGCAATTCCATTGGGTTGAGCTCGAGCGCGTGGTGCGCATTGAAGGCCGGGTGGAAAAGGTCAGCGCCGAAGAAAGCGATGCCTACTTTCACTCCCGCCCACTCGATTCACGCATCGGCGCATGGGCCTCGCCCCAAAGCCAAGTGATCGACGGGCGCACAGTGCTGGTGACCAACGCCGCCAAATATGCCGCGCAATTCATGCTGCAGCCTCCGCGCCCGCCGCACTGGGGCGGCTTTCGCTTGGTGCCCGACCGCTGGGAGTTTTGGCAAGGCCGCAAAAGCCGTCTGCACGACCGGTTGCGTTACACGCCCGATGCCAGCGGCTGGCTGCGTGAACGCTTGGCGCCCTGAGTCAGAAAGGCCCGGTAACTGGCCATGAAAGCATCGATGTCTTCAAAGTAAGGCATGGCCCCAGCTTGCATGACAGTCACTTGCCAATTGGGACGGTCACGGACCAAATTCAGTGCCCGGTAGTCGGTGAAATCACCCCGCGTGCCATGCACCACCCACACCGGCAAACTCAGGCTTTCGTAAACGTTGTGCATGTCAGCACTGAACAAGCCCCCGCTCAAAAACGACAACGGCGCCTGCTCGGCGTTGTCCACATGGGCGCAGCGCACCGCATAAGCCCACAGGGTTTCGTCGATGTTTTTCCCACCCCAAGTGCGCTGCAAAAAGTAACGCACCACCGAAGGCCGCGACAATTGCCGGAACAAAAAACGGCCCCACGCTGGGCCCGGGCGGCGTAAAAAGCGGTCAAAACCGCCCATGAACAGCGTGCTGCCCGCAGGCTTGCGCAACGACTTGCCACCCCGAAAACCAGTTGGGCTCACCAAGGCCAAACCGGCAAAGGTGCCCGGCGACTGCTGGGCCACACGGGCCACAAATTCACAAGAGAGTGACACGCCCACCGCCTGCAGGGGCTGCCCCGGGTGCAGCTCTGCCACCCATTGCGCCACTTGCAAGACGGCGGCGCACATGTCGCCCACGGTGTAAGTACGCGGCAAACGGTCCGACAAGCCGTAACCGGGCAGATCGAGCGCATACACGCTGTGGTCCAGGCACAAAGCCTCAAACAATGGGCGTACTTCGGCCACCGAAGCCAGTGCATTGATGCTGTGCACCAGCAGCACAGGCGGACCCGACCCGCCGGCATACACCGCGATGCGACCGCACTCCCCATGGAGGGTGTGCAAGGTGTGTGAATCGGCGTCAAGCGCGGGTGGCAAAGTTGTGTTCATGGTTCTAGGCTTGGGCGTGTGGCCCAGTGAAATCAGGCAGGCGTGTCAAGCGGGCAACCAGGCCAAAAAACCCATGGTCAATGAAATCCCCACCATGGACATCAGGGTGGACACGGCCACGGCAGCGGTGACGGTATCTTCTTCTTTTTGGTATCGCTGCGAAAACAAAAACACATTGGCGCCAATCGGCAAGGCAGCGGCAACCACCATCACTGACAAAGCCAGCCCACGCAAACCCAGCGCCCAGCCCACGGCCAGCATCAGAGCAGGATGCAGTACCGTTTTGACCAAGGACAAACGAACCGCCGCCATCAGGTTTTTACCCATGGGTGTTTGCGACAGCGTGATGCCCACCAGCACCAACGCGATCGGGCCAAAGGCGTTCCCCAGCAACTGCAGGGGTTTGTCGACCACCGGGTGCAAGCCCCAGCCAGTCTGCGCATACAACAAACCCACCAAGATGGGCAATGGCACCGGATGGAGCAAGGCACTGCGAATGGCTTGACCCACCGTGCGCCAAAGCTGCCGTTGCTGACCCGTGGCGGCGGCTTGTTCGCGGGCGATTTGCAACTCCAGCACCAAGGTCGCCATGGTCAGCAGCACCAACGCGTGCAGCGAGATGAGCGTGAACAACAAGACTTGCCCAGCTTCACCGTAGGCCAAACCGATCAAGGGGACACCGATCATCAAGGTGTTGCTGAAAATGCCAGCCAAAGCCAAGACCGAAGCGCGCGAATCGCGGCCATAAACCAACAACATGCCGAAAAACAACACGGCAGCGACCACAAAATATTGGAACACCGGCCGCATGTCCAGGCGCTCAAGGTGAACCGAGTTCATGGTGCGAAAAAGCAGGGCCTGTGTCAGCACCAAAAAAACCAGGTTGGACAGATCGCGCACCGACTCGGGCCGCATCCATCGGGCACGCCCAGCCACAAAGCCCACCGCAATCAACAAAACCACGGGCAGCAGGGAAGACAAAACAGGATGGTCAAAATTCATAGCGGGCATGATCTGGAGTGGCCGCGCTCGTTCATCGCGCCATCCGTGCAGAGGTCAGGGACGCACCAAACGCGCAAAAGTTTTCTTGAACTTGGCCACCTTGGGCGCAGCCACGGCCATGCAATAGCCTTGGTAGGGGTTGCGCTCGAAAAAGTCTTGGTGGTATTCCTCGGCTGCGCTGTAGTTGGCCAGCGCCAGCACCTCGGTCACGATGGGCTGGCCAAACGCCTTGGCTGCGGTCAGCTCGGCAATCATGGTTCGGGCCTCTTCGGCCTGCTCGGGTGTAGTGAAGTAAATGCCGCTGCGGTATTGCGTGCCCGCGTCGTTGCCCTGACGGTTCAAGGTGGTGGGGTCATGAATGACAAAAAAGATCTCCAGCAGCTCACGGGTGCTGATTTGCGCGGGGTCGTAATCGAGCTTGACCACCTCGTTGTGGCCGGTGCGACCGGTACAGACTTCCTCGTACGTGGGGTCCACGGTCTGGCCGTTGCAGTAACCCGACTCGACATCGGTCACGCCGCGCACTTTGACGAAAACCGCTTCGGTGCACCAAAAGCAACCGCCTCCCAAAACCAAAGTTTCTGTCATGTTCTGTCCTTGTGAAATCTGCGCTGCATTATCGTTTGACCACCAAGCCCGCTTGCACCGCCTGGACAAAGTCCCCCAGCGCAGTTTGGTCTCGGTCGCTGCGCCACAGGCAGCGCGTGTCGTAGCGCACATCCACTTCGCGCAGCGGCACGAACACTGCGCCAGACAAGGCTGACTGCTGCAGCGCTTGGGGCACCAGCGCCACACCCAAACCCTGAGACACCAAGGACACCACACTCAGCCAGTGGCGCAGCTCATGCACCACAGGCGGCATCCAGCCTGACTGTTCACACAACTGCAAAATGCGTTCGTTGTAATCGGGCGACACCGTGCGGGACACCACCACCAAATCCTGACCAGCCAGTGACGCCAAGCCAAGACTGCCCTGATTGGCCAAAGGATGCTTGGCTGGCAAGCAGGCCACCAAGGGTTGGCTGGCCACCAAAATCTGCTCAAACCCCGGCGGTACCCGAGGCGTGTGCACAAAGCCCACATCCAGCCGGTCGCGCAGCAACTCGGACAGCTGCTCGGAGGAACTGAGTTCCCGCAGCTCCAGACGCAAACGCGGGTGGCTGGCCTGAAAGCCGCTGAGGATTTGCGGCAAGCCGCAATACAACATGGTCCCGGCAAAACCAATCTGGAGCTGACCGGATTGGCCCTCGGCCACATCGCGGGCTTCACGCGCAGCCGCACTGGCCTGCGCCAGCAAAGCCCGCGCCGCAGGCACAAACGCCGACCCCGCAGCCGTGAGTTGCACGCCCCGGCTGTTGCGGGTGAACAGCTGGGCCCCCACCGAAGCCTCAAGCTGCTGGATGTTCAGGCTGAGCGGCGGCTGCGAGATGGACAGGCGCTGGGCCGCACGGCCAAAGTGCAGCTCTTCGGCCAACATCAGGAAATAGCGTAGGTGACGGAATTCCATGAATTAAAATAATGTATTGATGAATAGCCAATCAATATTAGACAACTATTCATCTCAGCCTGACAATCAGTTTTAAGATTTTTTTACGGAGACACCCACCATGGCCGCCACCAAAAACACCTTCAGCTGGGAAGACCCCTTCAACCTCAGCGCGCAATTGACCGACGACGAGCGTCAGGTGCAAGAGGCCGCCCGCGCCTACTGCCAGGAACGTCTGCTGCCCCGCGTGAAAGATGCTTTCTTAAACGAGACCACCGACGTGGCCATCTTCCGCGAGATGGGCGAGTTGGGCCTTTTGGGTGCCACCATCCCCGAGCAATACGGCGGCGCTGGCCTGAACTATGTCTGCTACGGCCTGGTGGCGCGCGAAGTCGAGCGTGTGGATTCGGGCTACCGCTCCATGATGAGCGTGCAGTCTTCTTTGGTGATGTTGCCCATCAACGACTTCGGCTCAGAAGCCCAAAAACAAAAATACCTGCCCAAGCTGGCGCGTGGCGAGTGGATCGGCTGCTTTGGCCTGACCGAACCCAACCACGGCTCCGACCCTGGCAGCATGATCACCCGCGCCAAAAAGGTGGACGGCGGCTACAGCTTGAGCGGCGCCAAGATGTGGATCACCAACAGCCCCATCGCCGACGTGTTCGTGGTTTGGGCCAAGGACGATGGCGGCCAGATCCGTGGCTTCATATTGGAAAAAGGCTGGAAAGGTCTCTCCGCCCCCGCCGTGCACGGCAAGGTCGGCCTGCGTGCCTCGATCACCGGCGAGATCGTCATGGACGAAGTGTTCTGCCCCGAAGAAAATGCCTTCCCCGAAGTGCGTGGCTTGAAAGGACCCTTCACTTGCCTGAACAGCGCCCGCTACGGCATCGCCTGGGGCGCCTTGGGTGCCGCCGAAGACTGCTACGCCCGCGCCCGCCAGTATGTGATGGACCGCCAGCAGTTTGGCCGCCCCTTGGCCGCCAACCAGCTGATCCAGAAAAAATTGGCTGACATGCTGACCGAGATCAGCTTGGGCCTGCAAGGCTGCCTGCGCCTGGGCCGCATGAAGGATGAAGGCACCGCTTCGGTGGATCTGACCTCCATCCTCAAGCGCAACAGCTGCGGCAAGGCCCTCGACATCGCCCGCATGGCGCGTGACATGATGGGCGGCAATGGCATCAGCGCCGAATATGGCGTGGCCCGCCACCTGGTGAACCTGGAAGTGGTCAACACCTACGAAGGCACGCACGATGTGCACGCATTGATTTTGGGACGCGCGATCACCGGAATTCCTGCTTTCTCGAATTGAGACCAAGCGCCCAACATGTCACATGTCTGCGGCCCATCCGCACGGCAAATGGTCTGTTGGCACATCTATAAAAGGGGCCTCGGCCCCTTTTTTTGCGCCGACTGATGGCCTGTGTGCGCCTGCTCCTTGACGATCGAGCCGCCCTAGGCTTACATTACTAACCAGTAAGTCATTAAACCCCAGCATTTGAACCTCGCCGACCCCCTCGCCCTCCCTAAGCGTGAACGCCGCAAACAAGACCGTCCGGGCGAATTGCTCGAAGCGGCCTTGGATCTGTTCGTGGAAAAAGGCTATGCCGCCACCCGCGTCGAAGAAGTGGCGGCCAGGGCCGGTGTGTCCAAAGGCACCCTGTTTCTGTACTTTCCCAGCAAAGAAGACCTGTTCAAAGCTGTGGTGCGCCACAACGTGGTTGCCCCCGTGACCCAAGGTGCAGTCGAAGCGGCGCAGTTTCAGGGCAGCAGCGGCGACTTGGTGGAATGGATGATGCTGCAATGGTGGCGGCGCTATGGCGCCACCAAAGCTTCGGGGATCTCCAAGCTGATCATGAGCGAAGCCAACAACTTCCCCGACTTGGTTGATTTTTTTCGCACCGAAGTCATCACGCCAGCGCATGCCTTGGTGCGCAGCGCTTTGCAGCGCGGCATCGACCAAGGCGAATTTCGCACCGTCGATGTCGACTTGACGCTGCACTCGGTCATGTCCCCTTTGCTGTTTTTGATCATGTGGAAACACTCCATGGGGCCTTGCTGCCCCATCCATGAGCAAATCGACCCCGAAGCCTTCATTTCTCAGCACGCCCAATTGTTGGCACGAGGCCTGTCACAAGGCTGATCCGCTCCGAACCGCCATTCTTTAAGTCATGAAAAAATCGACCCTCTGGATACTCTCTGCTGTGGCTTTGGCCACACTGGTTGCAGGCGCTGCCCGCTGGACGCAACAGCGCCAAGCGGCCAAGACGCCCGCCCCCACTGTGGCCGCCGCCGTGCCACGCATCGAGTTGGCCCGCACCGACGTCTTCACAGCCGAAATCCAAACTTTGAACCTGGGCATCGCGGTGTCAGGTCCCCTCAAAGCCAGCGACAGCGCCATCATCAAGGCCAGAGTCGCCGGCGAGTTGCAAGAGATGTCGGTGCGCGAGGGCGACACGGTGCAAGCCGGACAAGTGGTTGCACGCATCGACCCCAGCGAATTCCAAGCCCGCGTCAGGCAAGCCCAGCAGCAAGCCGATGCGGCCAAGGCCCAAGTGGACATTGCACAGCGCCAGTTTGACAACAACCAAGCGCTGGTGAACCAAGGCTTCATCTCACAAACCGCCCTGCTCGCCTCGCAAGCCAGCTTGAATGGCGCCAAGGCCACCCACATGGCGGCGCTGGCGGCGCAGGATCTGGCCAACAAGTCGCTGGCAGACGCTACCCTGCGGTCCCCCTTGTCCGGCGTGGTGGCGCAGCGCCTGGCCCAGCCCGGTGAGCGTGTGGCCATCGAAGCCCGCTTGATTGAAGTGATCAACCTGTCACGGCTGGAGTTGGAAGCAGCACTGAGCGCCGAAGAAGCCAGCCGAGTCAAAGTGGGCATGACCGCGCAACTGCGCATTGAAGGCCTGGCAGATCCCTTGCCTGCCAAGGTCTTGCGCATCAACCCCAGCGCCCAAATGGGCAGCCGCAGCATCGTGGTGTACCTGGGCATCCAAGGCCGCGAAGGCTTGCGCCAAGGCCTGTTTGCCCAAGGCAGTCTGGGCACACAAAGCGTTCAGGTGTTGGCGGTGCCCGTCAGCAGCGTGCGCACCGACAAACCCCAGCCCTATGTGCAGGTGGTGCAAGACGAAAAAATCGCACACATCACCGTGCAGCCAGGCGCGCGCAGCGAAGGCGGGCGTGAAAGCCTGATCGCCGTCAGCGGCCTCACCACCGGTGCGCAGGTCTTGGCAGGCAGTGTCGGCCCGGTGCGCGAAGGCGTTGCCGTGGTGTTCACCGCAGCAGCCAAATCCACACCTTGAGGAATTGAGCGCATGTGGTTCACCCGCGTCAGTCTGCAAAACCCAGTTTTTGCCACCATGGTCATGCTGGCCATTGTGGTCATGGGCCTGTTTTCGTACCAACGCCTGAAGGTCGATCAGTTTCCGAACATCGATTTTCCGGTGGTGGTCATCAGCACCGAATACCCGGGTGCATCACCCGAGATTGTGGAGAGTGAAGTCTCCAAAAAGATCGAAGAAGGCGTCAACTCGATCGCTGGCATCAGCGCCCTGACATCACGCAGCTACGAAAACCAGTCCTTGGTGATCATCGAATTTCAGCTGCAGATCGATGGCCGCAAAGCCGCCGAGGATGTGCGCGAAAAAGTTGCCGCGCTGCGCCCATTGCTGCGCACCGAAGTCAAAGAACCCCGTGTCCTGCGGTTTGACCCAGCCAGTCGCGCGGTGTGGTCACTGGCCGTGATCCCCGAGGGCAACAAACTCAACGCAGTAGAGCTGACCAACTGGTCCGAACAGGTGCTGAAAAAGCGCCTGGAAAACGTGCGTGGCGTGGGCTCGGTCACCATGGTCGGTGGTAGCAAACGCGAGATCAACCTGTACCTGCAACCGGCCAACATGGAGGCCCTGGGCATCACGGCCGAGCAGGTAGTGGCCGCCGTGCGCAACGAAAACCAAGACTTGCCGGTTGGCGCCATCCGCTCCCTGCAGCAAGAGCGCGCGGTGCAGATCAGCTCGCGCATGGCCAGACCCGAAGACTTTGGGCGAATCATCGTGGCGCGTAAAAACGGCACGCCCATTCGTCTGTCGCAAGTGGCCACCGTACAAGATGGCGCACAAGAGCTGGAAAACCTGGCGCTTTACAACGGCCAACGCACCCTCTTGATGTCGGTGCAAAAGTCACAAGACGAGAACACCATCCAAGTGGTGGACGGTCTGGTCAAGGCCGTGGCCGACATGCAGACCCAACTGCCCAAGGGCCTCAGGCTGGAGCCCATCACCGACAACTCACGCCCCATCCGTTTGTCGGTCAACAACGTGCGTCAAACCCTGATTGAGGGCGCAGTGCTGACGGTGTTGATTGTGTTTTTGTTCCTCAACTCCTGGCGCTCCACCGTCATCACGGGTCTGACGCTGCCGATTTCCATCATCGGCACCTTCATGTTCATGCAGATGTTTGGCTTCACCATCAACATGATCACGCTGATGGCGCTCAGTCTGTGCGTGGGTCTTTTGATCGACGACGCGATCGTGGTGCGAGAAAACATCGTGCGCCATGTGCAAATGGGCAAAAGTGCCTACCGCGCGTCCATGGACGGGACGCAAGAAATTGGCTTGGCCGTGCTGGCCACCACTTTGTCGATCGTGGCAGTGTTTTTGCCGATTGGCTTCATGGAAGGCATCATCGGCAAGTTCTTCCACGAGTTCGGCATCACCATCGTGGCGGCGGTGATGATTTCAATGTTTGTGAGCTTCACGCTGGACCCGATGCTGTCGAGCATCTGGCACGACCCGGCCATCGACGCGCACGGCAAAAACCAAGCCCCCGTGAGTCTGTATGACAAATCCATTGGCCGCGTGACCGGCTGGTTTGACCAAGGCACCGAGCATCTGGCCGATGGCTACCAAGCGTTGTTGCGATGGGCCTTGGTGTACAAAAAAGCCACGGTCTTTTTGGCGCTGGCCATCTTTGTGGCCAGCCTGTTCATGATCCGACTGCTTGGGACCGAGTTTGTCCCCAAAGCCGACTTCTCAGAGACCTCGCTCAAGTTTGAAACCCCGGTGGGCACATCGCTCGAAGCCACCGAGGCCAAAGCCCGACAGGTTGAGGCCATCTTGCGCGAGTTCCCCGAGGTGGTCTACACCCTCAGCACCATCAACACAGCCAACGCGCAAGGCAAAAACAACGTCAACCTCTACATCCGCTTGGTGGAACGCAAAAAACGAGACCGCAATGCCGACCAAATGTCGGCGCTGCTGCGCGATCGCTTGAAGCAAGTGCCCGGCGTGGCCGTGACGCATGCGGGCTTGCTCGACGCGGTGGGTGGCAACAAACAAATCGAGTTTTCACTCAAAGGCCCCGACCAGCAAGAGCTCGAACGCCTGGCCTTGTTGGCGCTGGACAAAGTGCGCGCCATTCCCGGCTTGGTCGATTTGGACTCCAGCGTGAAACCTTTCAAGCCCGTGGTCAAGATTGAGATCCAACGCGACGCCGCATCCGACCTGGGGCTGGGCACAGCGCAGCTCGCTGGGCCCTTGCGCACCCTGGTGGCCGGACAAACCGTGGGCAATTGGCGCGCCCCCGACGACCAAACCTACGACGTGAATGTGCGTCTCTCTCCAGAGGCCCGCAACAGCCCACAAGATCTGGAGCGCCTGCCCTTTGTGGTGGCCAGCGCCGCCGATGGCAGCCCCCGCATCGTGCGCTTGGGTCAGGTGGCGCACGTCACCGAGACCACCGGCTCCAACCAGATCAACCGGCGCGACATGTCGCGCGAAGTGGCCATCAACGCCAACGTGTTCGGGCGCTCGGCAGGCGAGGTGTCTGCCGACGTGCGTGCCGCCATGGACAGCCTGAACCTGCCCCCTGGCTACCACTACAGTTTCGGCGGCTCCACCAAAAACATGGCCGAATCCTTTGGCTACGCCTTGTCGGCCCTGCTGATGGCGGTGATCTTCATTTACATGATTTTGGCCAGCCAGTTCAAGAGCTTCTTCCAGCCCTTGGCCCTCATGACATCCTTGCCCCTGACCTTGATCGGTGTGGTGCTGGCACTCATGGTGTTTGGCTCCACCTTGTCGATGTTCTCCATCATTGGCGTGATCATGCTGATGGGCTTGGCCACCAAAAATGCGATTTTGCTGATCGATTTCGCCATCCGCGCCCGTGCCGACCAAACCGATGAACACGGCCAAACCGTCCCTGGCATGCCGCGCAACGAAGCCTTGCTGATGGCGGCCAAGGTGCGTCTGCGCCCCATTTTGATGACCACTTTGGCGATGATCTTTGGCATGGTGCCCTTGGCTTTTGCCCTGAGCGAGGGCTCTGAACAACGCGCACCCATGGGTCAAGCGGTCATTGGCGGGGTCATCACCTCTTCGCTGCTGACCTTGGTGGTGGTGCCCGTGGTCTATTGCTACATGGACGACTTGGCGCAATGGTTGCGGCGCAAAGCAGGACTGGCCCCTGCGCGTCAGAGTCAAGACACCCACGCCGCTTAAAATGGTCTTTTGCAACCGATACCCGATCACGCCCCGCAGGAGTTACCGCAAATGGATCTGAACCAAGCCCGCTTCAACATGATTGAACAGCAAATTCGCCCCTGGGAAGTGCTGGACCCGAATGTTTTGGCCCTGCTGTCCACCGTTCGTCGCGAAGACTTTGCCCCATTGGCGCACAAAGCACTGGCCTTTGTGGACATGGAAATCCCCCTTGGCAAAGCCCCCAACCAAGTCATGCTGGCCCCCCGCGTGCAAGCCCGAATGCTGCAAGACTTGGCCGTGCGTCCCACCGACAAAGTGCTGGACATTGGCACGGGCTCGGGCTTCATGGCGGCCTTGCTGGGCCACCAAGCCGCCAGCGTGCTGAGCCTCGAATTGGACGCCACACTGGCCACTCAAGCCCAAAGCAATTTGCAAAAAGCGGGCGTGCACAACGTCACGGTGCGCCAAGCCGATGGCAGCCAGGGCGCGGCCGCAGACGGCCCCTTTGACGCGATTTTGCTCAGCGGCTCGGTGGCCGAAGTGCCTGCGGCTTTGCTCAAACAACTGAGCATTGGCGGCCGTTTGGCCGCCATTGTGGGCGATGAGCCCATGATGCGCACCACCTTGATCACCCGCAACGGCGAAAACAGCTGGAGCACCACTGAGCCCTGGGATTGCAACGCCCCGCGCTTGACAGGGTTTGCCGAGCCCTCACGCTTCAAATTTTGAGGTCAGCATGGAACAGCTCTACCCTTCTCAAATCGCCGAATGGGCCAGCCAACAGGCGCAACGCCCGGTCTTGCTGGACGTGCGCGAAGCCTGGGAGGTGCAAACCGCCTGCGCCAAGCCAGAGGCCCTGGACTGGGTGCACATGCCCATGCAGTCCATCCCGGCCCGCTTGGACGAACTCGACAAAACACGCCCCATCGCCTGCTTTTGCCACCATGGTGGCCGCAGCATGCAGGTGGCCAACTTCTTGTTGCAACACGGCTTTCAGGTCGTGAATGTGGCGGGGGGTATCCATGCATGGTCGGCGCAAGTCGACCCGAGCATCCCGGTTTATTGAGCCCCTTTGAGCCGCCCCTGGGCTCACCCTCGACCCATGATGGGCCGTCCTTGATGAAAAGAAAAGCCATGACACTGCGAACCTTGCCCCTGACTTTGGCCCTGATGGCCGCCTTCACTGGCCCCGCCACAGCCCAAAGCTTGTCCCAATTGTTCGAGGCGGCCAAAAGACACGACGCCACGTACAAATCGGCCCGTTCGCAGTTCGATGCCAGCTTGGCCCGCGCAGAGCAAGCCAAGGCGCTGCTCCGCCCCACGGCCAACTTGGGCGCTGGTTTGTCCAAGAGCGACATCAACCTCACGGGCCCGGCACCCAGCCGTCAACAGGAATCACGCAACTTGACCTTCAGCGGCAGCCAACCTTTGTTCCGCCCCGGCAACAAAGCCAGCTACGAGCAAGGCATGAAACAAGTTGCGCTGGGTGAAGCACAACTCAAGATCGCCGAACAAGACCTGATCGTGCGCTTGAGCCAGGCTTACTTTGACGTGCTGACCGCCCAAGAGAGCCTGAACTTTGTGAAGGCCCAAAAATCGGCAGTGTCTGAACAGCTGGCCGCAGCCAAACGCAATTTTGAGGTGGGCACCTCCACCATCACCGACACCCGCGAAGCTCAAGCCCGCTTCGACTTGGTGACCGCCCAAGAAATTGCCGCCGACAACGATTTGCGCGTCAAACAAGGCATCTTGGCCGACACCGTGGGGCAACCCCAAGTCAAACCGCAGCCCTTGATGGTGGCCGCCAACATCGACCGCTTGCAAACCGGCACAGTGCAGTCGTGGGTGGCGCAATCCAACCAAGAAAACGGCAACCTCACCGCGGCCCGCATCGCCCTGGAAGTGGCCCGTTTGGAGATCGAAAAAGCCAGGGCCGCCGAAAAGCCCACTCTGGACCTCAATGCCAGCTACGGCATGAACCGCTTCCAAAATGTCACCTCGGTGCAGTTCAACAACAACAACACCACCATCGGCTTGGCCTTCAACATGCCGCTGTACACCGGGCAGGCCAGCCAAAACCGCATCCGCGAAACGGTGGCCCTGGAAGAAAAAGCGCGCAACGACCTGGAAGCCGCACAGCGCAATGTGGCCCAGTCCACACGCACCGCGTTTTTTGGGGTGGAGTCAGGCCTCAGCCAAATCAAGGCTCTGCAAGCCGCCGAGGCCTCCAGCCAAAGCGCTTTGGATGCCAACAAACTGGGTTACCAAGTGGGTGTGCGCATCAACATCGATGTGCTCAACAGCCAAAGCCAGCTGTTCCAAACCAAGCGCGATCTGGCCAAAGCTCGGCACGACGTGTTGGTGGGCCAACTGCGCCTGCGCCAAGCAGCTGGCGTGCTCAAAGCGGACGACGTGAAGAACCTGGATGGCCTGCTGCGTCCCTGACCTGCTTTAGCAGCTCAAGCCGCGCAACCCGCGCAACGGCCGTAAAACGTCAGCTCGTGCGAGGCCAGCTCGTACCCTTTGGGCAGCAAGTGACCCAGGTCGCCCGGGCAGGCATCGATGTCAAACACCTTTTGGCAGCTGCTGCAATGGAAATGGTGGTGGTGGTGGTGCCGGTGTGATTCATACCGGGTGGCCTCACCAGGCAATGCCACCACATCCACCACACCGTCTTCAACCAAGCCCTTGAGGTTTCGGTACACCGTGGCCAAGCTCAGGCTGGGCACACTTTTTTGCGCCTCCAGCAGCAGCTCTTGTGGCAGCAAGGGTTGTCCCACAGCGGCCAGGGCTTGTGCAATCGCGGTTCTTTGACGGGTTGATCTTTCCACGCCGGGAGCTTACTGCAAAAAAATGTTGTCTTGCTATTGATAAATCATTATCATTATGGCATTGCAACTTTTGATCGGCCCAAACCATGACCGCTAAAAACCCACTCTTCGGTCTTTCCGCCCTTTCTGCCCTTGCTGGGGCACTGTGCGCTGTGCCTCTGAGCACCTGGGCCCAAAACAGCCCCCCCACTGAACGCTGGCAAGCCGGCGTGGTCTTGGATGCCGCCAGCACCTCTCGGGGCTTGGAGTTGGGCGCGCGCGATCAGGGCGTCGGCTTGGGCCACAGCGATGTGCTGCTGCGCGGCTCTTTCAACGAGCACCTGAGTGGCGAGGCGATCCTGGGCTTTCACACGGCAGACCGCAAACTGGAACACCACCTTGAGAACGCTTGGTTGCAAACCCGCAGCCTGCCCCAAGGACTTCAGGTGAGGGCCGGAAGGTTTGCTTCGCAGATCGGTTACCTCAACGAACTGCACCCGCACACCGACGACTTCACCGAGCGGCCTTTGCTGTACCGCGGCTTTTTGGGCGGTCACTGGTACGACGACGGCCTGCGCATGAACTGGACCGCGCCCACACCCTTTTACTTGCGCTTGGGTGCCGAGGTGTTTGGGGGCAAAAAACTGGTGCCGCAAGCCACCGCCGAGTCGGGCCAGCGCGTCACCACGCTGAACATGAAAGTGGGCAACGACCTGGGCCAGAGCAGCAGTTGGCAATGGGGCTTGTCACAGCTGAACAGCCAACGCGTCAGCCCCTTGGCCGAGCATGAAGAGGCGGGTCACAGCGATGGCCACGCCCACAGCCACACGGCCCGATTCACCGGACAAAAAATGCAAGTCAGCGACTTGGTTTGGAAGTGGGCCCCCCAAGGCAACAACCGCAACCAGCAAGTTCGCGTGAACTGGGAATACGCCCAAGTCAGCCGAATCAACCCGCTGCTGGACCCTTCGCTCAAGCACAAGGCATCGTCTGTGGGCGCGGTGTGGCGCTTTCACCCCGCTTGGGAAGTGGGGGTACGCACCGACTTGGCACGGGTGACGAAAGCAGAATTGCACCACGATGAAGATCACGGTGACGAAGTGAAAGCCTCTCAGGGCCGTTTGAAAGAAAATGCCATCATGCTGGCCTACAAACCCTCGCACAATCAAACCCTGCGCCTGCAACTGACACAGCAAAACGCCCGAAATGGCGATGCAGACCATGCTGTTTTTGCCAACCCGGCCAAGCGCAGCCTCCAATTGCAATACGTGGTGGCCTTCGGTGCCCATGGTGCGCACGCTTATTAAGCTGGGGCTGTCTCTGGCCGTCTTGATGGCCCAGGGACACGCGCTGGCCCTTACGGTGTTCGCGTGCGAACCCGAATGGGCCGCCTTGACCCACAGCTTGCTGCCCAACGCCAAGGTTTACAGTGCCACCCACCACCTGCAAGACCCCCACCACATTGAGGCACGCCCCTCGCTGATCGCCCAGTTGCGCAACGCCGACATGGCGGTTTGCACCGGGGCCGAGCTCGAAGCAGGCTGGCTGCCCATGTTGCATGCCAAAGCCAGCAACCCGAAAGTCCAGAATGGCCAACCGGGCATGTTTTATGCCGCTGACCACGTCACCTTGGTGAACCCATACAAAGGCACGGTCACGCCTTTTTCTGGCGATGTGCATGTGCTGGGCAACCCGCATCTGCATGCCGACCCCCGTCGCTTGTTGGTGGTGGCACGCGCCTTGGCCCTCAGGCTCTCAGCCATCGCACCCCAAGACAAAGCAGGCATTGAGCGGCAACTCCAGCAGTTTGAAGCGGCCTTGGCCGGCAAGATCCAAGCTTGGGAGCAATTGGCCAAACCCTTGCGCGGTCGTTCTGTGGTGACGCAGCACGCCAACTTTGGCTACCTGTGGCTTTGGCTGGGCCTGAACCCGGTGGCCGACTTGGAACCCAAACCCGGTGTATCGCCCACGCCCGCCCACCTGGCGCGAACGCTGGAACTGAGCCGAGCTGCCCCTCCCATGGCCATCGTGATCGCCCAGCACCACGACCCTCGCCCTGCCCAATGGCTGAGCGGCCAGTTGGGCACTCGTCAAAAGATGGTCGTTCTCCCGGCCACGGTCACCGGCGATGGGCCCGACGCCTTGTTCGCCTGGTTTGACTTGATGGTCAACCGCTTGGTGCAGGTGGCGTCTTGATCTCGATGCAGACTTGGCTTGCCCTGCCAATGCTGGCCCTGTTGGGCGGGTTGTTGGCGCTGTCGCCTTTGGGTAGCCAAGTGCTGCGACGCGGCGTGGTGTTCATTGATTTGGCGGTGGCACAAGCAGCCGCTGCGTCGGTCATCGGCATCCATTTCGTGCTGCAGCTGGAATCTCTTTGGCTCGATCAACTGGCCGCCACCGCAGGCGCACTGTTCGTGAGCCTGGCCATTGCCGGCATCACCCGCCGCTGGCCTGCCCAACGCGAAGCACTCATCGGCTTGCTGTATGTGGCGGGTGCATGCCTGGCCATGTTGGGCGCAAGCGCGCACCCACATGGCAAAGAAAAACTGATGCAACTGCTGGCCGCCGATGTGCTGTGGGTCAACACCTCCAGCGTGCTGGCGCTGGTGTTGTGCGCGGCTGTGGTGGGCTGGGTGCGCCAGACCCGCTGGCTGGCGAACGACAACGCGTTCTATGCCCTGTTTGCTTTGGTGACAAGTCTGGCGGTGCCTGCACTGGGTTTGTTTTTGGTCTTCAGTTGCTTGATCGCACCGGCTTTGTGGATCGAAAGAGGCATGCGCCAATGGACCGCCTTGATGGCGGCCTGGGCCGCCGCCTTGTCGGGCTTGCTGGTGTCTTGGTGGCTCGATACGCCCAGCGGCCCCAGCATTGCCCTTGGCCTCACGCTGTGGGGCTTGCTCAGTTTGTGGGTGACGCCAAAGCCCTGTCAATCCCCTGATCCTCAACCCCCCCCTAATCCCCAAAAGCCATAATGGCCTGCGCATAACGGTCGGCCGCGCCACGACTTTGCGCCACCATTTGCAAACCTTGTTGCTTTGCCCGGGCCAAGTCAGCCGCATGCGTTAACCAAGCCAACACCTGATCCAATGCGGCATCCATGTCGGCAACGCGGCTTGCCGCGCCCGAGTTTTCAGCCCACTCTGCAGCTTGCGCAAAATTGAAAGTGTGCGGACCCATGATCACCGGGCATCCGAAAGCGGCCGCCTCGATCAGGTTTTGCCCACCCAAGGGTTTGAAACTGCCGCCCAGCAGGGCCATGTCTGCCGCCTGAAAATACACCGGCATCTCGCCCACACTGTCACCCAAAAAAACCTGTGTCTGTGACTGTTCATGTAACTGCGCTTGGACAGCGGCCTCAGGCCAATCGCCATCACCTGGCGGCAAGGCGCTGCGCCGGAACACGGTCAAGCCACGCGACTGCAGGCCCCCGTGCACCTCGTCAAACCTCTGCGGGTGACGTGGCACCAACAACCACAGCACACCAGCATTGCGCAAAGCCTGTTCGCGCTCGGGCTTGGCCGCCAGCGCGTCCAGCCACTCGGCCTCTTCGCCCTCGCGGGTGCTGGCCAGCATGACCACCGGCCGAGAGCGACCACCCAGCGTCCAGTGCGACCGCCAAAACTGCGCTTGCACCAGCGCTCGGGGTTGGTCTTGCACATCAAACTTGAGGTTGCCGAACACCCCTGCAACGTGGGCTCCTAAAGCACCCAAGCTCTGGGCATCGTTCTCTGATTGGGCCCATACCGCAGACAAGCCCCGGTAAGCAGGGCCAGACAACCAAGACCAGCGCTGCGCCGAAGCTTGCGAGGCAGCGTTCAGGCGCGCATTGACCAAGAACAAAGGCACGCGCGCTTGCTGGCAAGCTTGCACCATGACCGGCCAAACCTCGGTTTCCATAAGCACCCCGAAAACAGGTTGGTGCTGCTCCAAAAACCGCCGCGTGGCCTGCGGTGTGTCCCAAGGGAACCAGACCTGCACATCGCCCTGTCTCAACAGACTTTGTCCCTGCGCCCAACCTGTGGCCGTGCTGTGGGTCAAGACCAAACGCATGCCGGGCCAACGCTGACGCAAAGCTTCGATCAACAAACCCGCTGCACGGGTTTCGCCCAGCGACACAGCATGCACCCACACAGCACCGGGCAACAAAGCAGGGGTGTCATAACGGCCCAAGCGCTGCGGCACTTGGTGCAAGTAGCCGGGCTCTTGCTGGCCTCTTCGTCGCAACTTGCGCAACAAAAAAGGCTGCAGCGTGCGCATCAAACCGCCATAAAGCCACAAGGTGCAGCGCTCGGCCAGTCGCAAGTTCATTGAAAAAACAGACATCTCAGCTCAAGGCAGGGCAAACAGCTGCGCATACACGCGGCCAATGCCCTCGGCCTCTTTGGCCAAAGAAAATTGCGCCAACACGCGCTGACGCGCCGCCTGCCCCATGCGCAGCGCTTGTTCACGGTCAGACAAGACCTGCAAAACCGCTTGTGCCAGTCCTGGGGCATCACCCGTGTCGACCATCTCACCCGTCAAACCCGGAAGGCTGAGTTGGTCAAACGCCCCCGTGCGAGAGCACACCAAAGCACACTCGGTGGCCGCTGCCTCGAAGGGCGTCAGGCCAAAGGGTTCGTAACGCGGGCAGGCCA
Source organism: Limnohabitans sp. (assembly GCA_044360575.1). GTDB lineage: Bacteria > Pseudomonadota > Gammaproteobacteria > Burkholderiales > Burkholderiaceae_C > Limnohabitans_A. The sequence goes on from JBIKKE010000010.1 coordinate 20,914, forward strand.
CACACAAGAGGCAGCGCTGGTACCACAGGTGCACCTGCCCTGCAGGCACTTCTCCCAAAAACACAATGCGCTCTGACAGCCCTGCAGCGGCAATCTTGGCCTTGAGCGCGTCTTGGTAAGCCTGGTGTTTGGGCTGAGCCAGGCCGGCAATCACGGCCGTGGCACCAGGCAGTTGGGGCAAGGCCTCGATCATCGCGTCCACAAACACATCGCTGCCTTTGTCGGGCCTGACCCGGCCAAAAACACCAATGCCGTACTCGCCCAGCAAGCCGGATTCTTTCCAGGCTGTGCGCTTGTCTGGCGGCGGTGAAAACCGCGACAAATCAATGCCGTGCGGCACCACAGCGGTGGTGTTGGGCACAAAAGAAGCAGCCAGTGGCGTGGTCGAGATGACCGCGTCCATTTTGGAAATCAACCACCGTGGAAACGCGCCGTGCAAATGCTGCGCGGCCGAGGTGAACACCAACTTGATGGGCAGGCCCAGCACATCGCGCGCAAAAATAGCGGCCATCATTTCCGGGTCTCGGCGCACATGCCAGATGCGAAACGCACGGCCCTCAGGCGGTTTTCGCGACAGGCGAATCGCCTCGCGCAAACCCATGCCATCAATGCCGTTCGACATGCGTGTGCCGCAAAAACCCAAGCGCCACTGCAGCGCCTGCAAGGGCACCAGCGCATTGATGGTGGCCGACACGCCGGTGTAACGCTCTTTGAGGTTGAAAACAATGACCTCTGGGTCAGGGCTGAGCACGGCGTTGGCGGGATTCATGCTGGGCTTTCTCTGCGCGCGTTCAGTGCGCCGCAGCCTGGATCTGCGCATCGGGCTTGACCGAGCGCAACAGCGCCAGCATGTCGCCCTCGATGCGGTGCAGGGCCTCGGGGGTTTGCCCCTCAAAGCGCAGCACCAACACGGGCGTGGTGTTGGACGCCCGAATCAGGCCAAAGCCATCGGGCCAATCCACGCGCAGGCCATCGATGTCGCACACCTGGGCCGGTGCACTGAAGGCGCTTGCGGCCAAGGCCTGCAAGGCGCGGGTCACGCTGTGCGGTTCGCCTTCGGCACAGGCCACGTTCAACTCGGGCGTGCTGAAGCTGGTAGGCAAGGCATTGAGCACCACATTGGCATCGGGCGCGCGGCTGACGATCTCCAGCAAACGGCAACCTGCATAGGTGCCGTCGTCAAAGCCGTACCAGCGCTCTTTGAAAAAGATGTGGCCGCTCATCTCGCCACCCAAAGGCGCTTGACCACCAGCTGCCTCAATGGCCCGCATCTGGGCCTTGATCAAGGAGTGGCCAGTTTTGTACATCAGGGCTTTGCCGCCAGCCGCTTCAATGGCCGGGGCCAGGCGCTGCGAGCACTTCACGTCAAACAAAATGGTGCCGCCCGGCACGCGGCTGAGCACGTCTTGGGCGAACAACTGCATTTGGCGGTCGGGGTAAATGTTGTGGCCGTCGGCAGTGACGATGCCTAAGCGGTCACCGTCGCCGTCAAAGGCCAGGCCCAACTCGGCGCCCGAGGTTTTCAGGGCGTTCATCAGGTCTTGCAGGTTTTCAGGCTTGCTCGGATCGGGGTGGTGGTTCGGGAAGTTGCCGTCAACCTCGCTGAACAACTCAATCACCTCGCAGCCCAAGGCGCGGAAGATGCCCGGGGCCGAAGCGCCCGCAATGCCGTTGCCCGAATCGATCACGATCTTCATGGGGCGCGCCAGCCGAATGTCGCCCACGATGCGCTGGGTGTAGTCGGCCAGCACGTCTTGGTGCGTCACGCCCCCACCATCTTGCAGCTGCCAAGTTTCGGCTTCCATCATCTGGCGCAGCAACTGGATTTCGTCGCCATAAATGGCGCGTCCGCCCAGCACCATCTTGAAACCGTTGTAGTCCTTGGGGTTGTGGCTGCCCGTGACCTGAATGCCGCTTTGGCACAAAGTGCTGGCCGCAAAGTACAGCATGGGGGTGGTGGCCAGCCCAATGTCGATCACCTGAACGCCCGCAGCCACCAAACCGCGAATGAGCGCTGCCGACAAGGAAGGGCCGCTCAGACGGCCATCGCGCCCCACAGCCACGGTGCTTTGGCCTTGCGCCAATGCGTGCGTGCCAAACGCCTTGCCCAGGCCTTCGGCCAAGGCTTCATTCAGGGTGGACGGCACCACGCCACGGATGTCATAGGCTTTGAAAATGGAGGGGGTGATTTGCATGCGCTGCGCCTGACTGAGGGCCACGGTGGCCCGGTTGATTCTTTCAACAGATTGTAGGCGGGCCGCGCTAACATCACCCCATGATTCATACACTGCGCACAGACAGCCCCTTGGGGCCCATCACTTTGGCGGCCAGCCCTCGGGGTCTGTGCGGTGTGTGGTTTGACGAGCAAAAACACGGCCCCACCGAAGCCCAGCGCCAGCTTTGGGCCCAGGATGCACAACACCCCGTGTTGCTCAGCGCCGCAGCCCATGTTCAGGCGCATTTGGGCGGCCAGGCCTTGCCATGGCCTGGCCCACTCGATTTGTCGGTCGGCACCGCCTTCCAACAATCGGTCTGGCAGGCCTTGCTGCACATTCCTGCTGGGCAAAGCCAAACCTATGGCGATTTGGCCAAGCAGCTGGGCAAGCCCCTGGCGGTCCGGGCGGTTGGGGCAGCTGTGGGGCGCAACCCGGTCAGCATCTTGGTGCCTTGCCACCGCGTCATGGGTGCGGGCGGTCAACTCACCGGCTATGCGGGCGGCCTCTGGCGAAAACAAGCGCTTTTGAAGCTGGAAGGCCATGCCTTGGCCCAACGTGCCCCTTCTCTTTTTGCTGAATGAACGCCACCCCAAGCCGCGCCTGGCTGGCCGACTTCTTGATGTTGGCCGCCATTTGGGGGGCATCCTTCATGTTCATGCGCTTGGCCGCCTTGGATTTGGGCGCCCTGCCCACTGCCGCCATGCGCGTGGCCATCGCCGCCTTGTTTTTGCTGCCCCTTTTGGTGGCCAAAGGCCATTGGCCCCTGTTGCGTCAGCATTGGCGGCCCGTGTTTGCGGTGGGGCTGCTCAACAGCGCCATCCCGTTTGCCTTGTATGCCTTTGCGGTCATGCACATCAGCACCGGCTTGTCGGCCATCTTGAACGCCACCGTGCCGCTGTTTGGGGCACTGGTGGCTTGGCTCTGGCTCCGAGACCGACCCAGTCTGTCGCGCACCATCGGGCTGGCGATTGGCTTTGGTGGCGTCGTCTTGTTGGTCGGTGGGCAGGCCAGTTTCAAGCCCAATGCCTCGGGCGTGGCCCCGGTGTGGGCGGTACTGGCGTGTTTGTTGGCCACCACCTGCTATGCCTTCTCGGCCAGTTTCACCAAAAAATACCTGCCCAGCATGCCCCCCTTGGTGGCGGCCACCGGCAGCCAAATCGGTGCCACGCTCGCTCTGGCTTTGCCTGCGCTGTGGTTTCGCCCAGACCACATGCCCTCGGCTGCCTCTTGGGGCGCTTTGCTCGTCTTGGGTGTGGTGTGTACCGGCATTGCCTATGTGGTTTATTTCCGGCTGATCGAACGCGCAGGCCCGGCGCGCGCCTTGACCGTGACTTTTTTGATCCCGGTGTTCGCCATTGTTTACGGCGTGATCTTGTTGGGCGAGCAAATCACCCCCTGGATGCTGGGCTGCGGCGCCGTGGTTCTCTTGGGCACGGCACTGTCAAGCGGCTTGATCAAGCTGCCGGGGCGCTAACGCTGGGTTCAAGCGGGGTTGAAGCGGGGACGAAGCGGCGCTGAATGTGCACGCGCTGCTCACGTTGCAACACATCCCGGGCCCTGAGCTGCCCACAGCCGGCATCCACATCTTGGCCTGCTGACTGACGCAGCTTGGTCAGCACACCGCGCTGGTGCAGCGTGCGGGCAATGTGCGCTGCACGTTCCCAGCTGGGCCGGGCATAGGGCAAGTCGGGCACGGCGTTGTAAGGGATCATGTTCATCAGCGCGTACTTACCTTTGAGCAAACGCACGATGCCCTCGATCTCTTCATCGCTGTCGTTTACGCCTTCAATCAAAGTCCACTGGTACTGAATCGGGTAACCCGTGGCACGCGCATAAACCTCGCCCGCCTCCACCAAATCCTGCGGTTCAAAACGAGGGGCACGCGGCAGCAACTGCGCCCGCAAGTCGGCCCGGGTGCTGTGCAGCGACAGCGCCAGCGCAGGCTTAACCTGCCCTTGAGGCAAGCGCTCAAAAACCCGCGCATCGCCTACCGTAGAAAACACCAAATTCTTGTGACCGATGTTGCCCACCGTGCCCAGCAGGTCAATGGCTTCCATGACTGCGTCCAGGTTGTGTGAAGGCTCGCCCATGCCCATGAAGACCACTTTTTTCACCGGCCTGAGCGTGCGGGCCAACGCCACTTGCGCCACGATCTCGGCGCTGCCCACCTGCCGGATCAAGCCCTCGCGCCCGGTCATGCAAAACACGCAACCGACTGCGCAGCCCACTTGGCTAGAAACACACAAGCCGTCTCGGGGCAGCAGCACGCTTTCTACGGTTTGGCCGTCTTGCAGGCCCACCAACAAGCGGGCCGAGCCGTCTTGCCCCGGGTGCTGTTCGCGCAAAGTGGCCAAGCCGGCCAACGTTTGGCTGAGCGCAGGCAAAGCCTCGCGCACGGCGGTGGGCATGAAGCTGTGCAGTGGCCTGCGTCCGCTGTCTTGCGCTTTGGCTTGGGCCCACAAACGCAGCACGCGTTGCTCATGCAGCACATTGGCACCCAAGGCGCGCAAGTGGTCGCGAATGTCCTGAACGCTGTGCATGGCCGTCAACAAACGCTTTCAATAATGCGGCGGAATCTCATCACGCGGGTTGCGTGTCTCGGCGCCCCCACCCGATTCAGGCAGGCGGTCACGCAGCTGGCGCAGCTCTTGAATGAGAGCGTCGATGTGTTGCTGCTGGCGGTACACCTGCGCGTTGAGCTGGTCGAGCAGGTCTTCGGTGAAGCCCGCCTTGATCTCCAAGTCGACCAGCCGGTTTTCAATGGGGGTTGGAATTTCCATGCGGCCTATTGGACATGAATTTAAAGGGTTTAGCAGTTCTTTTATAATTTATGTTCGCCGAGTTATCTGAACTACTTGCAGGGCGATTCATAAATTCTGCTAAAGCGTTCGCCAGGCTCCAAAGTTGAAGGGTCGGCAACGCCGAAAACCACTTTAACCAAGGAGCTTTTTTAATGTCCCAGAACTTCCTCTTCACCTCGGAATCCGTCTCCGAAGGCCACCCCGACAAGGTCGCCGACCAAATCTCTGACGCGATCCTCGACGCCATTTTTGCGCAAGACCCCCGCAGCCGCGTGGCCGCCGAAACCCTGACCAACACCGGTTTGGTGGTTTTGGCCGGTGAGATCACCACCAACGCACACGTTGACTACATCCAGGTCGCACGCGACACCATCAAGCGCATCGGCTACGACAACACCGACTACGGCATCGACTACAAAGGCTGCGCGGTCATGGTCTGCTATGACAAGCAGTCCAACGACATCGCCCAAGGCGTGGACCAGGCGTCTGACGACCACCTCAACATCGGCGCGGGCGAC
>JBIKKE010000108.1:0-8361 GCA_044360575.1 Limnohabitans sp.
CACCGCATTGGTCGGCAGGTTCAAAAACGCGGCCGCGCCGCTGGCGTTGTGGTGCATTTGGGCAAACAGCTTTTCACGCCAAGTGGCCATGCCGCCACCGATGGTGGGGATCACGATGTCGCGCGACAGGAAATAACTGGTCATCATCGGGTCCAACCGTTCACCGTTGTCACCGATGTTGGCCAAAGCGGACGGCAAGTCGGGGTTGTCTTTGAATCCATAATTGACGATGACTTGCCAGCAGTCACTGCCAAGGTCGGTGACTTCCAGCCGTCGTGCCACGGGCATGCGGGGGATTTCAAGGTTTTGCACCGTCACAAACAGGTTGCGTTGGTGCAAGACTTTGTTGTGCTTGAGGTTGTGAAGCAAGGCATTGGGCACCGTGCCTACCTCAGCAGTCAAGAACACAGCGGTGCCCGTCACACGGGTGGGAGGCGCAATGAAAACAGCCTCCAGAAAGTCTGTCAGCTTCAGGGCATCGGAGCGCAAAGAGGCGTTGAGCAATCGGCGTCCATCGTGCCAAGTCAACATGAAAGTGAAAATCACGGCCCCCAGCAACAATGGGAACCAGCCGCCGTCCAACAACTTGAACATGTTCGAAGCCCAAAACGCCAGGTCAACCAACAAGAAAAAGCCGGTGGCCCCAATGCACAGGGCCAAAGGCAGCTTCCAAGCGTGACGAATGACAAAGAAGGTGAGCACGGTCGTGATCAACATGTCGGTGCAAACGGCAATGCCGTAGGCCGCTGCCAAGTTACTGGACGACTTGAACATCACGACCGCCAACACGATCGCCGCAAACAAGCTCCAGTTGACAAAGGGCATGTAAATTTGGCCCGTGTCGGTCTCACTGGTATGCAATACCTGCAGGCGTGGCAGGTATCCCAGCTGAATCACTTGTTTGGTGACGCTGAAAGCCCCCGAAATCAGGGCTTGCGAGGCAATCACTGTGGCCATCGTGGCCAAGCCCACCATCGGCAACAAGGCCCAATCAGGGGTCATCATGTAAAAGGGGTTTTTGACCGCTTCAGGCTCCGCCAACAGCAGCGCACCTTGGCCGAAATAGTTGAGTGTCAGGCAAGGCATGACCACCGAAAACCAAGCCAAGCGGATTGGCTTTTTGCCAAAGTGGCCCATGTCAGCGTAAAGCGCCTCGGCACCGGTCACACACAAGACCACCGCACCCAAGATGATGAAGGTGGTGCCCGGGTTGTGCCAGATGAAGCTCAGTGCGTAGTGCGGGCTGATCGCCAACAAGATTTCGGGGCGCTGAACAATCTGCAACAAGCCCAAAGCGGCAATGGCCAAAAACCACACCAAAGTGATGGGCCCAAAAAACCGGCCGATGCCCGCAGTACCGCGTTTTTGAACCCAGAACAGCAAAAACAGAATGACCAAGGTCAGGGGAATGACCGATTTTTTGAAGGCGGGCGAGATGATCTCCAGTCCTTCGACCGCTGACAACACCGAAATGGCCGGCGTGATCACACCATCGCCATAAAACAGACACGTACCAAAGATGCCCACCAAAAGCAGCACCTTGCGCAAATGCGGCTGGTCTTTGACCGACTGGGAAGCCAAAGCCAACATGGCCACCAAACCGCCTTCACCGTGGTTGTCGGCACGCAAGACCAACACCACGTACTTCAAAGACACGATGGTGGTCAGTGTCCAAAAAAAGATGGAGAGGATGCCGTAAACGTTTTCTGGCGTGAAGGGCACATGCCCCGAGCCGAAGACCTCTTTCATGGCGTACAGCACGCTGGTGCCGATGTCGCCGTAAACCACGCCAATGGCACCCAGTGTCAAGGCTGTGAGAGAGGACTTAGTTGAAGACATAAATGAGCCCGAAAAAATCGGGCTTTAACGCAAGTGGGCGCTATTTTGCGCTCATTTATTCGAAGCCGTCTCGGTTGGCATCAAAAATGTTGCAGTGCAGCAACTTTGAAGGCCAGGCCGAGATCTTGGCCAGAACAATCTTCAGTCGTAAACCTCGGCCTCGGGGTCGGTGGCTTCCAGTTCGTAGCTGGCCGCCAACATGGCCAAACGGCCGATCACGCCGTACATGTAAAAACGGTTGGGCACGCTGGCACCGGGTTTGACGCCCGGCTGGGGCAGGTGCGGCGTGTCGGCAAAAGCCAATGGCACAAAGCTCGCACCCGGCGCGTTCAGGTTCTCATCCACACCGCGCTCGGCGTGCACCCGGTAAAAACCGCCCACCACATAGCGGTCCATCATGTAAACCACGGGCTCGGCCACGGCATCGTTGATGCGCTCGTTGGTGAGCACGCCCTCCTGAATGATCACGTCATTGACGGTCTGACCATCCTTGATGACATTCATCTTGTTGCGGGTCTTGCGGTTAAGAGCGTCCAAATCGGCCACATCCCGCACGGTCATGATGCCCATGCCATAAGTCCCGTTGTCGGCCTTCACCACCACGAACGGCTTTTCGTTGATGCCGTATTCCTTGTATTTGCGCTTGATTTTGGTCAACAGCGCATCCACATTACTGCGCAGGCAATCCATGCCCGTGCCTTCGGCGAAATTGACATCGCCACACTGACTGAACATGGGGTTGATCAGCCAAGGGTCTATGCCCAGCAGCTTGCCGAAACGCTTGGCCACTTCTTCGTAGCTTTGAAAATGATTCGTCTTGCGGCGAACGCTCCAGCCCGCGTGCAAGGGCGGCAGCAAGAACTGTTCATGCAGCTCTTCCAAAATGCCCGGCGCACCGGCCGACAGGTCGTTGTTGAGCAAGATGGTGCAAGGGTCAAAATCTTTCAAGCCCAAGCGGTGGTGGCTACGAACCACCGGCTCCAAGGTCACGCTCTCGCCGTTGGGCAGCTCGATGGTGGTGCTTTCCTTGATTTCTGGGTTGATGGAGCCCAGTCGCACATTGAGACCCGCCATGTGGAAGATGCGTTGCAACTGGACCACGTTGGACAGGTAAAAGGTATTGCGGGTGTGGTTTTCAGGAATGATCAGCAGGTTTTTGGCCTCAGGGCAGATCTTCTCGATGGCCGCTTGCGCGGCTTGCACCGCCAAGGGCAGCATTTCGGGCGTCAGGTTGTTCCAGCCACCTGGGTAAAGGTTGGTGTCCACCGGGGCCAGCTTGAAGCCCGCATTGCGAATGTCGACCGAGGTGTAGATCGGCGGGGTGTGCTCCATCCACTCCAAGCGAAACCAACGCTCAATGGCGGGCATGGAGTCAAGGATGCGCTGCTCCAGCTCATTGATGGGGCCAGTCAAGGCGGTGATGAGGTGGGGGACCATGGGCGACCTTTAGGGGGCTGTGGTGAACAAAACAGAGAAATCATATGAGGCCAAAGCCTCGCTTTGCAAGCACGCTTTAGACACGTACTTCGCCTTCGCCCAATACCACGTACTTGAGAGAGGTCAGCCCTTCGATGCCGACAGGCCCCCGGGCGTGAAACTTGTCGGTGCTGATGCCAATTTCGGCGCCCAGCCCGTACTCGAAACCATCGGCAAACCGCGTGCTGGTGTTGACCATCACACTGGCCGAATCCACCTCGCGCAAAAAACGCTGGGCGTGCATATGGTCGCGGGTCAAGATGGCGTCGGTGTGGTGGCTGCTGTAGTGGTTGATATGGGCAATGGCCTCATCGACCCCTTCAACCACCTTGATGCTGATGATGGGGGCAAGGTATTCCTCGAACCAATCTTGCTCGGTCGCGTCTTTCAGGTGGGCACCTGCGACTTGACTCAAGATGGCTTTGGCCTTGGGGCAGCAACGCATCTCAACCCCTTTGGCGGCATACACCGCGCCAATTTTGGGCAAAAATTCTGTCGCCACGCCGCGGGCCACCAGCAAACTCTCGCTGGCATTGCAGGGGCTGTATTTGTGGGTTTTGGCGTTGTCGGCCACCCGAACGGCCATGTCCATGTCACAAGGCTCGTCCACATAGGTGTGGCAGTTGCCGTCCAGGTGCTTGATGACCGGCACTTTGGCTTCGGCGCTGATGCGCTCGATCAGGCCTTTGCCGCCACGCGGGATGACCACGTCCACAAACTGGGGCATGGTGATGAGCTGACCCACAGCAGCGCGGTCCGTGGTTTGCACCATTTGTACCGCATCCACTGGCAATCCGCTGTCGGTCAAGGCTTGCTGCACCAATTGCGCCAATGCTTTGTTAGACTCGATGGCCTCAGAACCGCCACGCAAGATGCAAGCATTGCCGCTCTTGATCGACAAGCTGGCTGCTTCGATGGTCACGTTGGGGCGGCTTTCGAAAATCATGCCGAACACGCCAATCGGCACCCGCATCTGGCCCACGCGGATGCCACTGGGCACTTGCTTCATGCCGATGATTTCACCGATCACATCGGGCATGGCGGCGAGTTGCTCGCAGCCTTGGGCACATGTTTCCAGCACTTGGGGGCTGAGTTTCAATCGGTCCACCATCGGTTCAGCCAAACCGGCAGCACGGGCTCGCTGCAGGTCTTTGGCATTGTCCAGCTCCAAGGCCTCGGTGTTTTGGCGCAACAAGGCGGCCAAACGGCGCAATGCCTTGTTTTTGGTCGCAGACGAAGCACGGGCCATGGCGGCCGAAGCTTGCTTGGCCTGCTGGCCCAAGGCCAGCATGTATTCAGCAGTGTTCAAGTCGGTCATAGGGACATTTTCGCAGATGCAGTCAGGGGTAGGGATGGGCCTCAGCGCACCATGCAAAAACGCGAAAACCGCAAGGCCAAGCGCTGCAAAGCTTGCCAAGGATCGCTGGGCCAATCGGGCTCTTTCAAGCCTTTGACAATGCCATCTACTTGATGGGCTGCCTGCAACAGGCCGTTCAATCGGGCCTCGGTCATGCGGGGCAAAACGCGCTCGAACAAGCGCTCTCGCGCACCCCAAACGCGCTGTTCGCGCAGCGCCATGGGCAGCGGTTTGCCAGCAGTCATGGCGTCTTTGACGCGTTTCAAAGCACGGATGTCTTCGGCAATGGTGTAGTGCACCAGCACGACAGCCTCGCCCTCGGCCTGCAATCCGTCCAACATGCGTTGAACACGGGCGACTTGTCCAGACAACACCGATTCAGAGAGCTTGAAGACGTCATAACGGGCCACATTGACGACCGCCGCCTCCACTTGGGCTTGGCTGATGTCGCCCGGCGGGTACAGCAAGCCCAGTTTTTGAATTTCTTGGAAAGCAGCCAACAAATTGCCCTCCACCCGGTCTGCAAAAAACTGCAGGGTGCGCTGGCCTTCTTCCCCAGCCGCCACATTTTGGCCCTGCATTTGCAAGCGCTGGGCGATCCACTCGGGCAGCGCGTTGCGCTCAATCGGATCGATCTGGATCGAAACACCAAAATTTTCAAGCGCGCCAAACCAAGCCCCTTTGCGGGTGGCGGCATCGAGTCGAGGCAGGCTGACCAAAGTGAGCGTGCTGTCATTGCCTTGCGTGGATGCGGCCAACTGCTGCAAGGCGGCACTGCCCTCCTTGCCCGGCTTTCCAGAGGGGATGCGCACTTCCACGATCTGTTTGTCGGCAAACAAGCTGAGCGAGCCGCCTGCAGCCAAGACCTCGCTCCAATCAAAATGCGCGCCCGAAACGGTGTGCACGCTGCGCTCGGTGTAGCCCTGGAGCCGTGCCGCTGCGCGGATGGCGTCAGCAGCCTCTTGCTGCATCAGAGGCTCATCGCCATGCAGCACATAAAGACTGCGCAAACCTTTTTGCAGATGAGACGACAGCTGGGATGGGGCCAGTTGCATGAGGGGTCAGGGCTTGGACGAAGGCACGGCCAGCGCTTGGGGTGGCGGCTTGACCATCGCCAAACGCCGCATGATCTGCTGGACGATGTCGGTTTGCATGTCGCGGTAAAGCATGCCTTGTTCGATTTCTTTGGACAAAGCAGCGGTCTCGGTGAAACTCAAATCACGCTGCTGCGCCAATTCCACCGAATCAATCCAGGTCACACCTTCGGGCGTTCGCAAGCGAAACCTGACCCGCAAACGCAGTTGCAATTCGCGCACCTGGCCCAAAGCATTGATGCCCACCACCACCTGCTGTCGCTCTTCACTCAAGATGTCCAAAATGGCGTCGGCTTTGAGCATTTGCGCTGGTTCAGTCCACACCTCAATGCGGCCAGTGCCCAATAGATTCCGGCGCAGCTCCACGCCTAAAGGCGAATTGATTGAAAAATTGGCGTAAAGCGTCTTGAAAGGGTAATCACCCACACTGCGCAGCTGAAAGCCGCACGCCGAGAGCCCTGCGGTCAACGGCACAGCCCATAAGCCCTGCAAAAAATGGCGGCGCGGGGTGCTCATGGGCCAGCCGATTCAGACCACGATGTTGACCAAGCGGCCAGGCACCACGATCACCTTTTTAGGTGCAGCACCTGCAGCTTGCTTGACAAAAGCCTCCGTCGCCAAAGCAGCGGCTTCGATCTGGGTTTTGTCAGCGCTGGCGGGCACCAAAATGGAACCACGCAGCTTGCCGTTGATTTGCAGCATCAGCTCAATCTGGTCGCGCTCCAGGGCCGACTCATCCAGGGTGGGCCAAGGCGCGTCAAGCAGCTCGCCCACAGCTTGTGCGTAACCCAATTGCTGCCAAATTTCATCAGTGATGTGCGGGCAGGCGGGGTAGAGCATGCGCATCAAGAGCGAGACGCCTTCACACAGGGCAGCAGTGTCACCCGGGCTGGCATCAGGCTTGAAGTCTTCCAGCGCGTTCAGCAACTTCATGCAACCGGATACCACGGTGTTGTACTGCATGCGCTCGTAGTCGTAACCCACTTGCTTGAGAACCAGGTGCATCTCGCGGCGCAAGGCCTTGGCTGAGTCTCCTAAGGCAGCTTGGCTCAGGTCTTGGCTTGTGGCCGAACGCAACAACTCATGGTGCTTGAAAGCAAAGTTCCAAACCCGGCGCAAAAAGCGGTAACTGCCTTCCACGGCGGAGTCATTCCACTCCAGTGTGACTTCGGGCGGTGCGGTGAACATGGTGTAGAGCCGCGCCGTGTCCGCACCGTATTTCTCGATCAGGTCCTGCGGATCGACACCGTTGTTTTTCGACTTGGACATGGTGCCCACGCCTTCGTAGTCGATGGCGGTGCCCACGGGCAGACGCCCGTCGCCGCTGTCGGCTTCGTTCTTGAGCTTGGCACCGATGACTTTGCCGGTCTCGTCCAGCACATGCTCGACATCGTGCGGCCAGAAGTAATCCTTGCCACCCTTGGCGGTGCGGCGCGAATAAATGTGGTTGAGCACCATGCCTTGCGTGAGCAGTTTGGTGAAAGGCTCGTCGACCTTTACCAAACCCAGATCGCGCATGACCTTGGTCCAAAAGCGCGCATAAAGCAGGTGCAAGATGGCGTGCTCGATGCCGCCGATGTACTGGTCCATGCCGCTGCCGCCCGTGGCTTTGTTCTGGTCGCGCATCCAGTAATCGGTGCCATCGGCCACCATCTTGTCGGCGTTGGTGGGGTCGCAGTAGCGCATGAAGTACCAGGACGAATCGACAAAGGTGTCCATGGTGTCGGTCTCGCGGCGCGCGGCTTTGCCGCACACCGGGCAGACCACGCCGGCATGAAAGCCTTCGTGCTTGTTCAGCGGATTGCCCGAGCCGTCGGGGATGCAGTCTTGCGGCAGCACCACCGGCAGGTCTTTCTCGGGCACCGGAACGGCGCCGTGTTCGTCGCAGTGGATGATGGGAATGGGAGTGCCCCAGTAGCGCTGGCGGCTGATGCCCCAGTCGCGCAAACGCCAGGTGGTCTTCTTCTCGCCCAGACCTTTGGCAGCGAGCAGTTCGGCGACTTTGTTGACGGCCGCTTTTTGGTTCAGGCCGTCGAGTTCGCCGGAGTTGACGCACACGCAGCTTTGCTTGTCGCCATACCACTCTTGCCACACTGTGGCGTCAAATGTCTGGTCCTTGACGGATACGACCTGCCGGATCGGCAACTGGTACTTCAGGGCAAACGCAAAGTCACGCTCGTCGTGCGCCGGCACGCCCATCACGGCGCCGTCGCCGTAGCTCATGAGCACGTAATTGCCGACCCAGACCTCCAGCTGCGCGCCGGTGATTGGGTGGGTCACAAAGAGGCCGGTGGGCATGCCCTTTTTCTCTTGCGTGGCCAGCTCGGCCTCGGTGGTGCCGCCGCTCTTGCACTCTTCAAGGAAAGCCGCCAATGCCGGGTTGCTCGCCGCAGCGTGCAAGGCCAAAGGATGCTCGGCCGCCACCGCGCAAAACGTGACCCCCATGATGGTGTCGGCGCGGGTGGTGAAGACGTACATCTTGCCCTGGCCAATCAGAGCACCATCGGCGCCATCGGCACCCGCAATGCGGTGCGGGAACGCAAAGCGCACGCCCTCGCTCTTGCCGATCCAGTTTTCCTGCATCAGCCGCACCTT
>JBIKKE010000118.1:0-7967 GCA_044360575.1 Limnohabitans sp.
TCACCGAGCAAGACCCCTACAACAACGTGGTGCGCACCACCATCGAAGCCATGGCAGCCGTGTTTGGCGGTACCCAGTCGCTGCACACCAATTCGTTTGACGAGGCGATTGCCTTGCCCACCGAATTCAGCTCGCGCATTGCCCGCAACACACAGCTCATCATCCAAGAAGAAACCCACATCACCAACGTGATCGACCCTTGGGCTGGCAGTTACATGATGGAGAGCCTGACGCAAGAGATGGCCGACAAGGCTTGGACCATCATCGAAGAAGTCGAAGCCATGGGCGGCATGACCAAAGCCGTGGGCAGCGGCTGGGCCAAGCTCAAGATCGAAGCCGCTGCCGCAGAAAAGCAAGCGCGCATCGACTCCGGCAAAGACGTCATCGTGGGCGTGAACAAATACAAGCTGGCCAAGGAAGACCCGATCGAGACCTTGTCGATTGACAACGTCAAAGTGCGTGATGGCCAGATCGAGCGCTTGGCCAAAATCCGCGCCAGCCGCGACAGCGCCAAGGTGCAGGCCGCGCTGGACGCTTTGAGCGCTTCGGCCGAATCAGGCCAAGGCAACCTGCTGGACCTGTCCATCCAGGCCGTGCGCTTGCGCGCCACGGTGGGTGAGATTTCCGACGCGCTGGAAAAAGCCTTTGGTCGCCACCGCGCTGACACGCAAAAGGTCACTGGCGTTTACGCCGCGGCTTATGACGACGGCGAAAACGTGGGAGACACCATGGAATACTGGAACCAGCTCAAGGCCGACATCGCCGCCTTTGCCGACGCGCAGGGTCGCCGCCCCCGCGTGATGATCTCCAAACTCGGCCAGGATGGCCATGACCGAGGGGCCAAAGTCGTGGCCACTGCATTTGCCGATCTGGGTTACGACGTGGACATGGGCCCGCTGTTCCAGACCCCCGAAGAGTGCGCTCGTCAGGCGATTGAAAACGACGTGCACGCTGTGGGCGTGAGCACCTTGGCCGCTGGCCACAAAACCCTGGTGCCCGCCATCATTGCCGAGCTGAAAAAGCAGGGCGCTGACGACATCATTGTGTTCGTGGGCGGTGTGATTCCGCGCCAGGACTACGACATGTTGTACGAAGCGGGCGTCAAAGGCATCTACGGTCCAGGCACCCCGATTCCGGTCAGCGCCAAGGATGTGTTGGAGCAAATCAAGAAGGCGATCGGGTGAACCCTGCGCAGTTGCTCGACGGTCTGTTGCACGGCAACGCTGCCGGGCAGCGCCGCGCCATGGCCAAAGCCATCACGCTGCTCGAATCCACCCGCACCGACCACCGCGAACTGGCCGACGAGTTGCTCACGGCCATGTTGCCGCACACGGGCAAATCGTTCCGTTTGGGCATCAGTGGTGTGCCGGGCGTGGGCAAGTCCACGTTCATCGAGGCGCTGGGCTTGTACCTGATTGGCCAAGGCCATCGAGTGGCAGTTTTGGCGGTGGACCCGTCCAGCACCGTGTCTGGCGGTTCCATCTTGGGTGATAAAACCCGCATGGAGTTGCTCAGCGTGCATGAACGCGCCTACATCCGTCCCAGTCCGAGCAGCGGCACATTGGGCGGCGTGGCTGAAAAAACCCGCGAGTCCATGCTCGTCTGCGAAGCCGCTGGCTACGACGTGGTGATCGTCGAGACCGTGGGCGTGGGTCAGTCTGAGACGGCTGTGGCCAACATGACCGACATGTTTGTGCTCATGCAGCTGCCCAATGCGGGCGATGATTTGCAGGCCATCAAAAAAGGCGTGATGGAGATCGCCGATTTGGTGGTCATCAACAAGGCCGACATCGACGCCATTGCCGCCACCCGCGCCGAGCTTCAGATCACCAGCGCCTTGCAACTGTTGGGCATGCACGGCGGCTCAGGCCATGCGCACGCCGACACGACCCAGTGGCATCCCAAGGTGGTGCAGCTCAGTGCTTTACTGGGTCAGGGCGTAGATGGTTTTTGGGCTGCGGTCAGCGAGTTCCGAGGCCTGCAAACGGCCAACGGGCGTTTGGCCCTGCGCCGTCAACAACAAGCCCTGTCGTGGATGTGGGAGCGCATCGACGCCGGACTTAAACACAACTTTCGGGCGCAGCCGCGTGTTCAAACGCTGCTGCCCCAACTCAGCCAACAAGTCGCAGCGGGTCAAGTGGCCGCTTCGACGGCTGCCCGTCAATTGCTCGGCGCCTATGAATCGAAAAGTTGAGGCGCAGGGTTTATTCGTCAATCTTCCTGAAGAAAAGAGAGAGCCATCATGCAAGACATCATTGAACAACTGGAACAAAAGCGCGCTGCGGCACGCTTGGGCGGCGGGCAAAAGCGCATCGACGCACAGCACGCCAAAGGCAAACTCACAGCCCGTGAGCGCATCGAAGTGCTGCTGGACGAAGGCACCTTTGAAGAATGGGACATGTTCGTCGAGCACCGCTGCACCGACTTTGGCATGCAGGACAACAAGATTCCCGGCGATGGCGTGGTCACCGGCTACGGGATGATCAATGGCCGTTTGGTTTTTGTGTACAGCCAAGACTTCACCGTCTATGGCGGCGCTTTGTCCGAAACACACGCTGAGAAAATTTGCAAAGTCATGGACCAAGCCATGAAAGTCGGCGCTCCTGTGATTGGCTTGAACGACTCGGGTGGTGCCCGCATCCAAGAAGGCGTCGCTTCGCTTGGCGGTTATGCCGACGTGTTCCAGCGCAACGTGATGGCCAGTGGCGTGGTGCCGCAGATCAGCATGATCATGGGGCCTTCAGCCGGTGGTGCGGTGTATTCGCCAGCGCTCACCGACTTCATCTTCATGGTCAAAGACACGTCTTACATGTTTGTGACTGGCCCCGAAGTGGTCAAGACCGTGACGCACGAAGAAGTGACGGCCGAAGAGTTGGGCGGCGCCCTCACGCACACCACCAAGAGCGGTGTGGCTGATATGGCTTTTGAGAACGATGTGGAAGCGCTGCTCATGCTGCGCCGCTTGTACAACTACCTGCCGCTGAATAACCGCGAAAAAGCACCTGTGCGCGCCAGTGGTGACCCATCTGGTCGTTTGGACATGAGCCTTGATACGCTGGTGCCTGAGAACCCCAATAAAGCCTACGACATGAAGGAACTCATCGTCAAAACCGTGGACGATGGTGATTTCTTTGAGTTGCAACCCGACTACGCCAAAAACATCCTGATTGGCTTTGCCCGCATGGAAGGTCAAACCGTGGGCATTGTGGCCAACCAGCCGCTGGTCTTGGCCGGTTGCTTGGACATCAAGAGCTCCATCAAAGCGGCGCGCTTTGTGCGTTTTTGTGATGCGTTCAACATTCCCGTGGTCACTTTTGTCGATGTGCCCGGTTTCATGCCTGGCACCTCACAAGAATACGGCGGCATCATCAAACACGGTGCCAAGTTGCTGTACGCGTACGCCGAGTGCACCGTGCCGAAAATCACCGTCATCACCCGCAAAGCCTATGGTGGCGCGTACGACGTGATGGCCTCCAAGCATCTGCGCGGCGATGTGAACTTTGCGTGGCCCAACGCCGAAATCGCGGTGATGGGTGCCAAGGGTGCGGTGGAAATCATCTTCCGTGAGGACAAGGGCGACCCCGAAAAGTTGGCCGCCAAAGAAGCCGAATACAAAGCCCGTTTTGCCAACCCCTTTGTGGCGGGTGCTCGCGGCTTCATCGACGACGTGATTCAGCCCCACGAGACGCGCAAGCGCATCTGCCGTTCGTTGGTGATGCTCAAAGACAAGAAACTCGATAACCCATGGCGCAAGCACGGGAACATTCCGCTGTAAGCCCGAAGGAGAAGAAGAACATGTTTACCAAAATTCTGATTGCCAACCGTGGTGAGATTGCTTGCCGCGTCATCGCCACCGCCCACAAGATGGGCATCAAAACCGTGGCCGTTTATTCCGAAGCCGACAAAGAAGCCCGCCATGTGCAATTGGCCGACGAGGCGGTGTTGATTGGCCCCGCGCCATCGCGTGAGTCGTATCTCGTGGCCGACAAAATCATCGCGGCAGCCAAGGCGACCGGTGCCCAAGCGATTCACCCCGGCTATGGTTTCTTGAGCGAGAACGCCGAGTTCTCCAAGCGCTGCGAAGACGAAGGCATCGCTTTCATTGGCCCTCGTCACTTCTCGATTGCCGCCATGGGCGACAAGATCGAGTCCAAAAAACTGGCCGGTGCTGCGGGCGTGAACTGTATTCCCGGCGTGAACGATGCGATCGAAACCGCCGATAAGGCTGTCGAAATTGCCAAAGGCATCGGTTACCCCGTGATGATCAAGGCGTCAGCGGGCGGTGGTGGCAAAGGCCTGCGCGTGGCTTTCAATGACAAAGAGGCTTTCGAAGGCTTCACCTCATGCCGCAACGAAGCACGCAACAGCTTTGGCGATGACCGCGTGTTCATCGAGAAGTTCGTTGAAGAGCCCCGCCACATCGAAATCCAGGTGCTGGGCGACAGCCACGGCAACGTGGTGTATTTGAACGAGCGCGAGTGCTCGATCCAGCGCCGCCACCAAAAGGTGATTGAAGAAGCCCCTTCGCCTTTCATCTCTGAGGCCACCCGCAAGGCCATGGGCGAGCAGGCGGTGCAACTGGCCAAGGCGGTGAAATACCAGTCGGCCGGCACGGTGGAGTTTGTGGTCGGCAAGGACCAAAGCTTTTATTTCTTGGAGATGAACACCCGCCTGCAGGTCGAGCACCCCGTGACCGAAGCCATCACGGGCCTCGACTTGGTGGAGCAGATGATCCGCGTGGCGGCTGGCGAAAAACTGTCTTTTGCCCAAGCCGATGTGAAGCGAAATGGCTGGTCTATCGAGTGCCGTATCAACGCCGAAGACCCGTTCCGCAATTTCCTGCCCTCTACCGGACGTTTGGTGCGTTTCCAGACGCCCACGCAAACCATGTTCCAGGGTAATGTCCAAGACCTGTATGGCGTGCGTGTGGACACCGGTGTGCAAGACGGTGGCGAGATCCCCATGTTTTACGACTCGATGATCGCCAAGCTCATCGTGCACGGCAAAGACCGCAATGAGGCGATTGCCAAGATGCGCGAAGCCTTGAACGGTTTTGTCATCCGCGGCATCAGCTCCAACATCCCGTTTCAAGCGGCCTTGTTGGCGCACCCCCGTTTTGTCTCGGGTGATTTCAACACTGGCTTCATCGCTGAGCAGTACAGCCAAGGCTTCCGCGCTGAAGACGTGCCGCACGACGACCACGATTTCTTGGCGGCATTGGCGGCCTTTGTGCGCCGCAAGTCACGCGAGCGCGCTGCAGGCTTGAGTGGCCAATTGCCGGGCTACGACGTGCAAGTGGGTCAAGACTATGCCGTTGTGGAATTGGGCAAAGAGGGCAAGAACCGCTATGTGCCAGTGCATGTCGATGAATTCGTGGGCAAGCATGGCGAAGCACGCATTGCGGTGAATGGCAAAACCTATGCCATTGCCAGCAACTCGCGTCTGAACGACATTCGCATTGTTGGCACTTGCAATGGCAAGCCCTTCACCGCTCAGATTGAGCGTGGCACATTGAAGAATCCCTTGGCTTTGCAAGTTCAGCACAACGGCACGCGCATTGAAGCGCTGGTGATGTCCCCTCGCATGGCGGAGTTGCACAAGCTCATGCCTTACAAGGCGCCACCCGATTTGAGCAAGTTCGTGCTGTCGCCTATGCCTGGTTTGCTGGTCGAGGTTTCGGTGACGCCAGGTCAAAAGGTGCAAGCGGGTGAACGTGTGGCCGTGATCGAAGCCATGAAGATGGAAAACGTCTTATTTGCCGCTGCCGATGGCGTGGTGAAGAAGGTGGTGGCCGCCAAAGGCGAGTCGCTCACGGTGGACCAGATGATCGTGGAGTTCGAGTAAATGAACCGTCCCTTCAAAGTGCTGGGCGTTCAGCAAATCGCCATTGGCGGCCCTGACAAGTCCCGTCTGCTAAAACTCTGGGTTGACATGTTCGGCCTGGAGGTCACGGGCACCTTCAAAAGCGAACGCGAAAACGTGGACGAAGACATTTGCGCCATCGGCACTGGCCCCTTCAAGGTCGAGGTCGATCTGATGCAGCCGCTGGACCCTGATAAAAAGCCTGCTGTGCACACCACGCCGCTGAACCACATTGGCCTGTGGATTGACGATCTGCCGGTGGCTGTGGAGTGGCTCACCGCGCAAGGCGTGCGTTTTGCGCCTGGTGGTATCCGCAAGGGCGCAGCCGGGTTTGACATCACGTTTTTGCACCCCAAGGCGAGCGAGGAGTTTCCGATTGGCGGCGAGGGCGTGTTGATCGAGCTGGTGCAAGCACCGCCCGAGGTGGTCCATGCATTTGCTGCTTTGGCAGCCAACGCGCATTGACTTGTTGTGGTGGCTTCGGCCCCGCCAAGCTTCTTCAAAAGCCCGTCAGGCTCCGGTCTGGCGGGCTTTTGCTTTGGCCAGCGCTGCTTCGATGATGGCCCGTTTGCGGTCCATTTCGGGGGGCTTGTCTGCGCCCTTGGTGTGGGCGGGTAAGTCAGCCAAGGTCTGCTCAGCCTCGGTGATCAGATGGGCGTGGTGGGCGGTCTCTTCACGCACTAAGCGTTTTTGGCGTGACGTGTACCGCGTGAGCGCCGTCTGGGCTTCTTCCGCGGACCATGCTGCCCAGCCTGTGCGCGTATCTGTCACGTTCTCCAGTGCAATGCAGTCCACCGGGCACACCGGAATGCACAGCTCGCAGCCCGTGCACCAAGGCTCGATCACCGTGTGCATCAGCTTGTTGGCGCCCAAAATCGCATCGGTGGGGCAAGCCTTGATGCACAGCGTGCAGCCGATGCACCAGGCTTCGTCGATGATGGCAACGTGGCGTGCGCCTTCTGTGCCGTGCTCGGGGTTGAGAGGCTGCACGGCCTGACCTGTGAGCGCAGCCAGACGTTCAATGCCTGCTTGACCGCCCGGCGGACATTGGTTGATGGCCGCCTGCCCTTCAGCGATTGCGCGGGCATAGGCAGCGCAATCTGGAAAGCCGCAACGTGTGCACTGGGTTTGCGGCAGCGCATCGTTCAGCAATAGAAAAAGCGCCTGGGTCTCAGGCGCTGTTTGGGGCAAAGCGGGCATGAAGCTTATGCTTTTTTGCTGGGCTGAACCCAGGCTGTTTTGACCGACGCTTTGGGCTTGGCGACCGCAACCGCTTTCACGGGTGCTTTGGGTTTGGCGACAGCTTTGACCAGGGCTTGAACTGGCGTTTGGGTCTGAGTCTTTGTAGCCGACTTGGCAACAGGCTTTGTGACGGTTTTTGTCGCGACCTTTACTAGGGTCTTTGTTGCGGTCTTTGCTGCAGTTTTGACTTCAGCCTTAGGCTGAACGAGTTCAGGCGCTTTGTTGGGCGCTTTGCTGGTCGATTTGCTTGCAGTATTGGGCGCATGGTTCAAGATGAACTTCACCAGTTGCGGATAAACCATGTCGCGCCATCGGCGGCCACTGAAGATGCCGTAGTGACCTGCTCCCTCCACTTCCAAGTGCGTGCGCTCACTGGCGGGGACACCGCTGCACAAGTCTTGTGCTGCACGGGTTTGGCCCGAACCAGAGATATCGTCCAGCTCGCCTTCAACCGTCATCAGGGCTGTGCCCTTGATGTCTTGTGGGCGAACGCGTTCGACCTTGCCGTCGACGCCTTTGACGTCCCAGGTGCCGTTGACCAGTTTGAAGTCCTGAAACACCGTCTGGATGGTTTCCAGGTAGTAATCGGCGTCCATGTCCAAAACGGCGTTGTACTCGTCGTAGAACTTGCGGTGGGCTTCGGCGCTGGCGTCGTCACCCTTGATCAGGTCTTTGAAGAAGTCGTAGTGGCTGTTGGCGTGGCGGTCAGGGTTCATGGCCACAAAACCTGTGTACTGCAAAAAGCCCGGGTAAACACGGCGGCCTGCGCCTGGGAAGTTGGCCGGAACGCGGTAAATCACGTTGTTCTCAAACCACTCGAAGCTCTTGTTGGTGGCCAGGTTGTTGACCGAGGTGGGCGACTT
>JBIKKE010000320.1:0-2503 GCA_044360575.1 Limnohabitans sp.
AGCTGTGCAATCTGAAAGACCTGATACAGGTCTTCTTGCAGCATCGCCGCGAAGTGGTGACACGCCGCACGGTGTTTGAGCTGCGCAAAGCGCGTGACCGTGGCCATGTGCTCGAGGGCTTGGCCGTGGCTTTGGCCAACATCGACGACTTCATCGCCATCATCCGCGGCGCACCCACACCGCCCGTAGCCAAGGCCGAGCTGATGACGCGCGCCTGGGACAGCCAAATGGTGCGCACCATGCTGACCCGTGCCCGCGACGATGGCTCGGTGGTCAATGCCGACGATTACCGCCCAGAAGGCTTGGAGCGCGAATACGGTCTGGGCCAGGACGGCCTCTACCGTTTGTCGGACACACAAGCGCAAGAAATTTTGCAGATGCGTCTGCAGCGCTTGACCGGGCTAGAGCAAGACAAAATCGTGGCCGAATACAAAGAGGTCATGTCCGAGATTGAAGACCTGCTGGACATCTTGGCCAAGCCAGAGCGCGTCTCCACCATCATCAGCGACGAGTTGGGCACGGTGCGCCAAGAATTTGGCCAAACCAAGATCGGCGCTCGCCGCAGCGAGATCGAGCACAGCGCGCAAGACCTCTCAACCGAAGATCTGATCACGCCCACCGACATGGTGGTGACGCTTTCACACAGCGGTTACATCAAAAGCCAGCCCCTGTCCGAATACCGCTCGCAAAAGCGCGGTGGCCGTGGCAAGCAAGCCGCTGCCACCAAAGAAGACGACTGGATTGACCAACTCTTCATCGCCAACACCCATGACTATTTGCTGTGCTTCTCGAACCGGGGCCGTTTGTATTGGCTCAAGGTCTGGGAAGTGCCCGCAGGTTCACGCGGTTCGCGCGGTCGCCCGATCGTCAACATGTTCCCGCTGCAAGAGGGCGAAAAAATCAACGTGGTCTTGGCCCTGACGGGCGAAGCCCGGACCTTCCCCGAGAACCAATATGTGTTCATGGCCACGTCCATGGGTACGGTCAAAAAAACCTCGCTGGACGAATTTTCAAACCCCCGCAAAGGCGGCATCATTGCCGTCAACTTGGACGAGGGCGACTTTTTGATTGGTGCAGCGCTGACCGACGGCAAGCATGACGTGATGCTGTTCAGCGACGGCGGCAAAGCTGTGCGCTTTGACGAAAACGACGTGCGCCCACTGGGCCGAAGTGCTCGCGGCGTGCGCGGCATGATGATCGAAGACCACCAGAGCGTGATCGCCATGTTGGTTTCGGAGCAAGAAAACCCCGATGCGCCGACGGACGAGGTCAAAGCCCGCGCCAGCGTGCTGACGGCCACTGAAAACGGCTACGGCAAACGCACCAGCATCACCGAATACACCCGCCACGGCCGTGGCACCAAAGGCATGATTGCCATCCAGCAGTCTGAGCGCAATGGCAAAGTCGTGGCCGCCACTTTGGTGCAAGCCGATGACGAGATCATGCTGATCACCGATACCGGTGTTTTGGTGCGGACCCGTGTGTCTGAAATTCGCGAATTGGGCCGCGCCACACAAGGCGTGACTTTGATTGGTCTGGACGAAGGCGCCAAGCTGTCTGGCTTGCAACGCATCGTGGAAAACGACGCGAATGTGAGCGAAGCTGAAGCCGGTGATTCCGATGCAGCAGCGGACGACAGCGCACCTGCAGCGGAATAAGTGATGGGGCGCGCTTTCAACTTCTCGGCGGGTCCCGCCGTCATGCCCGAGGCTGTGCTGCAGCAAGCCGCTGCTGAGATGCTGGACTGGCAAGGCTCGGGAATGAGCGTGATGGAGATGAGCCACCGCGGCAAGGAGTTCATCAGCATTTACGAGCAGGCCGAAGCCGACCTGCGCGAGTTGCTGGCCGTGCCCGCCCATTTCAAGATTTTGTTCATGCAAGGCGGCGGACTGGCCGAAAACGCCATCGTGCCCTTGAACCTTTCGCAAGGCGGCGCAATGGACTTTGTGCTGACCGGCAGCTGGAGCCAAAAATCGCTCAAAGAAGCTGGCAAATATGGGCAAGCACGCGTGGCGGCCACGGCGCAAGCAGACGGCTTCACCACCCTGCCCGCGCCAGCCACTTGGCAGATCGGCGCTGACAGCCGCTACGTTCACATTTGCAGCAACGAAACCATCCATGGCGTGGAGTTTCATGAACTGCCAGACCTGATGGCTCTGGGCTGCGACGCCCCGCTGGTGGTCGATTTTTCCTCGCATGTGGCCTCGCGCCCGGTGGATTGGTCCCGTGTGGGCCTGGCATTTGGTGGTGCGCAAAAGAATTTGGGCCCTGCGGGTCTGACTTTGGTCATCGTGCGCGAAGACCTGATCGGCCACGCCCTGCCCCATTGCCCCAGCGCCTTTGATTACAAACTGGTGAACGACAACCAGTCGATGTACAACACCCCACCCACCTACAGCATTTACATTGCGGGGCTGGTGTTCCAGTGGCTGAAAAAAAATGGCGGCATCGACGCCATGGAGCAACGCAACATAGCCAAAGCACAGCTGCTGTACGACTTCTT
>JBIKKE010000186.1:0-5826 GCA_044360575.1 Limnohabitans sp.
TTCGACAGCTCCAGCTTGTTCGAAAACCGTGTGGCCAAAGACTGCCGATCGCGCATGAACGTGCCTTTCTTTTTGCGCGACGAATCGCGCAATGACGCATTTTTAGCGGGTGCCAAAGCGGCCAACTTGCTGCAACTCAAGGGCCACAAGTCGGTGGGTGGCATGCGGGCCAGCATCTACAACGCCATGCCCCTCGAAGGCGTGCAGGCGTTGGTCGCGTACATGCGCGAATTTGAAAAAACACAGGCCTGATGTCTGCCCAACAGGTCGCCAGAAAGAACACGAGACATGAGCCAACAACCCATTCAGTCGGACGCCCTGGGCGCTTTGCGTGTGCAAATTGATGCGCTCGACAAACAACTGCTGAGCCTGCTGAACCAACGCGCCCATGTGGCCGAAAAAGTGGGTGAGATCAAGCGCGCCGAAGGCTCGCCGTTCTTCCGGCCAGATCGCGTGGCCCAGGTCATCGACAAGATCACCCAAGCCAACCCCGGGCCTCTTAAAAACGAACACATCGCCTCCATCTGGCGCGAGATCATGTCGGCTTGCCTGGCGCTCGAAGCCCCGCAACGCGTGGCAGTCCTCGGGCCTCAGGGCACATTTTGTGAACAAGCAGCGATTGAATTTTTTGGCAGTGCTGCCAACTTGATTTACTGCGCCAATTTTGACGAGGTCTTTCACGCCACCGCTGCTGGCTCGGCCCAATACGGCGTGGTCGGCATGGAAAACTCCACCGAAGGCGTAGTCGCACGTTCGCTCGATTTATTCTTGCGTTCGCCCGTGCATGTGGTGGGCGAAGTCAGCCTTCAGGTGCGCTTCAATTTGCTGCGCCAACTCAATTCAGATGCGAACATCGAAGTGGTGATGGCCCATCCGCAAGCCTTGGCCCAATGCCAAGGTTGGCTGTCCAAGCACCTGCCGCATGTGGAGCGCCGCGCTGTGTCGAGCAACGCCGAAGGGGCCCGTTTGGCGGCCACCAACCCGGCTTGGGCGGCCCTGGCCAGCGAACGAGCCGCCAGCCAGTTTGGCCTGCACATCGTGCACCACGCCATTCAAGACGAAGCCTTCAACCGCACGCGCTTTGCTGTGATCAGCTTGCCCCAGACCTTGGCCACGCCACCGGCT
Organism: Limnohabitans sp.; assembly: GCA_044360575.1. Lineage (GTDB taxonomy): Bacteria > Pseudomonadota > Gammaproteobacteria > Burkholderiales > Burkholderiaceae_C > Limnohabitans_A. The sequence goes on from JBIKKE010000186.1 coordinate 1,126, forward strand.
TCGGGCAAGGACTGCACCAGCTTGGTGGTGTCTGTGCCCAACCGCCCGGGTGCGGTGCACGATTTGCTGGTGCCACTCAAGAACAACGGCGTATCCATGACCCGCTTTGAATCACGCCCTGCCAAATCAGGCCAGTGGGAGTATTACTTCTACATCGACCTGCAAGGCCACATCAGCGAACCGCATGTGGCCGCCGCTTTGCAAGAGCTGCAAGGCCTGTGTGCGTTTTACAAGGTGCTGGGTTCTTACCCTGTTCCTGAATGACCCCCGAGTGAGCGCACAGTGAAGTTCCAACGACTGGCCCTGATTGGCTGCGGCCTGATGGGCGGCTCGTTTGCGCTCGCCTTGCGTCAAGCGGGCTTGGTGCAGCACATCACCGGCTTCAGCGCCTCTGAAAAAACACGCCAACGCGCACTCGAACTGAAGGTCATTGACCAAGCCTGCAACAGTGTGGCCGAGGCGGTGCAGGATGCCGATTTGGTCTTGCTGGCGGTGCCTGTGGGTGCCATGCAAGGCAGCTTTGCCGCTATGCGCGATGCGCTAGCACCGCAGGCCATGCTGATGGATGTAGGTTCCACCAAATGCGATGTGATCGCCGCTGCACAAACCCACCTGGGCGACCGCTTGAACTGCTTGGTGCCTGCCCACCCGATTGCGGGCAAAGAAGTGGCGGGCATCGAGCATGCCGAAGCCAATCTCTATCAAGAGCGCCGCACCATCCTCACGCCCCTGCCGCAAAACAGCATCCGCCAAATCAAAATGGCGAGCGAAGTCTGGACCGCCATCGGCAGCCATGTGAGCCATATGACCCCTGAGGCGCACGACGCCACCTTTGCGGCCGTCAGCCACCTGCCCCATCTGCTGGCCTTTGCGGCTGTGAATGCGCTCACCGCACAGCCGCAAGGCGCTGCGTTTTTGGAAATGGCAGGCCCAGGCTTTCGAGATTTCTCCCGCATCGCCGCCTCCGATGCCTCGGTCTGGCGCGACATCCTGAGCGCCAACAAGGCAGAAGTACTTTCGCAAATGGCGCACTATCGTGCCGCACTTGACCAGTTTGAAAACGCCTTGAAATCAAACGACACCGCCGAGCTGCGTCACCTGATTCAACAAGCCAGCGATGTGCGCTCTGCTTGGACGCTGCAAGCGGGCAACGCCTGCGGCAAATCAAGCGCTGAGGATTAAGGGTTCAGGCTTGCCATGTTGGCGCGAATCCAATCTGCCAATGTCGACTCGCTGAGGTCTCCTGAAGCCAACGACAAAATAGTTTGCGTGGCTTGTGGCTGCGAAGCGGTGAGCCGATGACCATTGAGGCGCAGTGACAACCCCAATGCCAAAAATGCGGCTCTCTTGTTGCCGTCGACAAAGGGATGATTTCTGGCCAACCCAAATGCGTAGGCTGCAGAGATATCGGCCAGGTCAGGCGTACCGTAATTGACCATTTGTTCCGGACGTGCCAGCGCACTTTCCAACATGCCCTCATCGCGCAGCCCAGTCAATCCACCAAACTGCACCAGACTCATGGCGTGCAAACGCACCAGCGATTCACGTTGAATAAATCGCCAGGGGATCACTTGGCTAACACTTTGAAAGTTTCACGGTACTCATTCATGAAGGCTTGACCCATCTCGATTTCCGCTTCCAGCTGCGCGTTGTAAGGCGATACCTCAAGCCCATTTGGCGAAAGTGTGGCAAAAAGGACGTCGCCCTTTCCCACATGCAAGTGGCTGGTGATCTCTTTGGGCAGTATCACCCCCAGAGAATTTCCAATTTGTGTTACGCGAAGTGTTGTCATGGTGAGATCTCGTTGTGGATCAGGAAGTTATAACCAAAATTATAACGTCCACACCTATTGATCTGTTGTCTGTGCTAAGGCCTAGCCCCTTAATCACGCCAAATCGCACTTCTACAATAGAGGCCATGTTCTCCACCGCCTTCCTAGACCTTCCCCCGCTGCAAGGCGCATCCGGCACCGTCACCCTGCCCGGCTCCAAAAGTATCTCGAACCGCGTGCTGCTGCTCTCGGCGCTGTGCCAAGGCACCACCGTGGTCCACGATCTGTTGGACTCGGACGACACCCAAGTCATGCTGGCCGCGCTGCGCCAATTGGGCTGTGGGGTTGAGGTCGCTGGCACCACGGTGACCATCACCGGTTTGGGTGGGTGCGCTTGGCCAACCGAAGCGATTGAGTTTTTCATGGGCAATGCGGGCACCGCCATGCGTCCGCTCACGGCAGCGCTGGCGGTGCATGGCGGTGACTTCACGCTCAAGGGTGTTGCACGCATGCACGAGCGCCCGATTGGCGACTTGGTCGATGCCTTGCGCGAGCTGGGATGCAGCATCGACTATTTGGGCAATGAGGGCTACCCGCCCTTGCGCATTGGCCAACCTTCTCTGCAACTGGACAAACCCATCCCGGTGCGCGGCGATGTGTCCAGCCAGTTCCTGACTGCACTGCTGATGGCGCTGCCACTGGCAGCGCAAAACCGCGCCATCACCATCGAGGTGGTGGGCGAACTCATCAGCAAGCCTTACATCGAGATCACGCTCAACCTGCTGGCGCGCTACGGCATCGCGGTTGAACGCCAAGGCTGGGAACGTTTTGTGATTCCGGCGGGCAGCCGTTACCAGTCGCCAGGCAGCATCCATGTCGAGGCTGATGCGTCGTCAGCCAGCTACTTCATCGCGCTGGGGGCCATTGCCAACGGTGACGGCATCCGCATTCAAGGCGTGGGCGCAGACTCGATCCAGGGAGACATTCGCTTCATGGACGCCGCCGCGCAAATGGGCGCAAAGATCACCAGCGGCCCCAACTGGCTTGAAATCCAACGCGGTGCATGGCCTCTGAAGGGCATCACGCTCGACTGCAACCACATTCCCGACGCCGCCATGACTTTGGCCGTGATGGCGCTGTATGCCGACGGGCCCACCACGCTGCGCAACATTGCCAGCTGGCGTGTGAAAGAAACCGACCGCATCGCGGCTATGGCCGCCGAAAGCCGCAAGCTGGGTGCCACCGTCGAAGAAGGCCCGGACTGGATCACCATCCACCCGCTGCCTGCGGACCAGTGGCAACGTGCCAGCATCCACACCTACGATGACCACCGCGTTGCCATGTGCTTTTCGCTGGCGGCCTTCAACGCCGACGCAATACCGGTGCGCATCGAAGACCCCAAGTGCGTGGCCAAGACCTTCCCCGACTACTTCGAGGCTTTGTTCTCGGTGGCGCACACGGCGGCCCCCAATATTCCGGTGATCTGCATCGATGGCCCCACTGCCTCTGGCAAAGGCACGCTGGCCAGCCGTGTGGCCGCAGCTTTGGGCTACCACTACCTGGATTCAGGCGCGCTCTACCGCGTCACGGCCCATGCGGCTTTGCAAGCGGGCCTCACGCTGGAAGCTGCTGATGAAGCTGCCATTGCCAAGCTGGCCCGCAGCCTGCCGGTGCGCTTTGAAGGCGAGCAGGTGTTGCTGAACAACGTCGATGTGACCGACGCCATCCGCAGCGAGCAAGGTGGCATGAACGCCTCCAAAGTGTCTGTGTTGCCTGCGGTGCGTGAGGCACTGATTCAACTTCAGCACAGTTTTCAGCGCCTGCCCGGCCTCTTGGCCGACGGGCGCGACATGGGCACAGTGATCTTTCCGAACGCTCCCTTGAAGGTGTTTTTGACCGCCAGTGCCGCCAAACGCGCTGAAAGACGGCATAAGCAGTTGATTTTGAAGGGTTTTTCGGCTAATATCGACAGTCTTCGCGCTGATTTGGAAGCGCGCGACGCTCGGGACATGTCCCGCAGCGTGGCGCCTCTGAAGCCCGCACAAGATGCCTTGCAACTGGACAACTCGTCTTTGACCATCGAAGCCTCGGTGGAACAGGTGATGGTCTGGTGGCAAAGCCGGCAGGTTTTCGGTTGATCGACAAAAGTTGATCTACTGACAACAGCCACCCCAGCCCACCTTGTGAGCTGACCTGAAGTTCCACCCGGCTCTTATCGTGCAGCTTGCACACTGGCCAGGTGGTTTTTTAAAAACCAACCGCGGTTCACACCGCAAAACCAATCGCCACTGTCAGCTCCTGGAAACGACGCATGTCGCGCTCGTCAGTCCTGTACCTGTGGATGAGGAAATCACATGTCTGAATCATTTGCCGCCCTGTTCGAAGAATCTCTGACGCGCACCGAAATGCGCCCAGGTGAAGTCATCACCGCTGAAGTCGTGCGCATCGAGCACAACTTTGTGGTGGTCAACGCTGGTCTCAAGTCCGAGTCCTACGTTCCCCTCGAAGAATTCAAGAACGACCAGGGCGAAATCGAAGTCCAAGTGGGTGACTTCGTTTCTGTGGCCATCGGCTCCATCGAAAACGGCTACGGCGACACCATCTTGTCGCGCGACACCGCCAAGCGTTTAGCTTCTTGGATGTCTTTGGAAAAAGCCCTGGAATCCGGCGAGTTCGTCACTGGCGTGACCAGCGGCAAAGTCAAAGGCGGCCTCACGGTGCTGGTCAACGGCATCCGCGCTTTCTTGCCCGGCTCTTTGGTCGACACACGTCCCACCAAAGACCTGTCACCCTATGAGAACAAGACCCTGGAATTCAAGGTCATCAAGCTCGACCGCAAGCGCAACAACGTTGTGTTGTCACGCCGCGCTGTGGTGGAAGCCTCTATGGGCGAAGAGCGCGCCAAGCTGATGGAAACATTGCGCGAAGGC
>JBIKKE010000110.1:0-8332 GCA_044360575.1 Limnohabitans sp.
GACGCTCCAGTTGATTGGGGGCCACTTGCGCAGGCTTGCCCACCTTGTACCTAGGTCTCTTGTACCCCCGCACCGATTTGATCTGTGCTGAACGCATCAACCTGGCAACACGGTTCTCGCTACACGCCACACCCGCTTCCTTGAGGTCACAGAAGATGCGGGGGCTGCCGTAGATGCCCATGCTTTGGTCGTAGAACTCACGAATCTGGCTGGTCAACTTTTCGTTGGCTTTGGCTCTTGGAGAAAGCGGCTCACCCAACCAAGCGTAATAGCCACTGCGGTGTACCTTGAGAACACGGCACATACTGGTCAGGCGAAACTCACTTTTGTGCGCCTGCATGAATGCGTACTTCACCCGGACTGCTTGGCAAAGTACGCTGCGGCCTTTTTTAAGATGTCGCGCTCCTCTGTGGTCCGCCTGAGTTCCGCCTTGAGCTTGACCATCTCGGCTTGCAGTGCCTTAAGGTCACTTGACTGAGGCTGTTCTGACTTTTTGAACTTATTGACCCAGCCGTACAGAACCCCCTCGGGGATACCAAGCCGCTTGGCAACATCGACAACGGCGTGCCCTTTATCGATAACTTGCTTGACCGCCTCGGACTTGAACTCGGCGGCATATTTCGTTCGTTCCATTTGCATGGCTCCTCTTCAGTTTTGACATCATTATTTGTCTACTGATTCGGGGGAATGCCAGCGTGATTGCGGCAATCTGTGCGAAAGTGTGTGTCCTGTGTGCTAAGCCCAGCCGCTGACGGTATCTGGCTTCGTCATACATATCGCAGGCGGCGGCAATGGCGTTTTCTAAACTGGCTTTGCGTGTTGAGAATCTGTGCCACTTGCCGTCTGCCAACTTGAAGCGGCACTGGTAAAGCAGACTGCGTGTGCGGCGATACAGCACAAGTTCACCGTCACGCAATAGCAGGACGCTGGGTGATGCTTGTATCAAAGCATCTATCGTACGTTGCTTGCTTGTACTGGCAGTGGCTGCGTTTATCTCCAGCGGGGACTCAGCGTGTGTTTTCGTCATAGAACACAGCACCACAGCGTGACAGAATTGTGCTGTGGGCGTGCCCTAACTTGAAACAACCCAACAAAAAAGTCACTCTGTAGCGTTGTACAAAGTGACTTCGAGGATGTGAATGGTAGGGCGTGACAGACTTGAACTGTCGACCAAAGGATTATGAGTCCTCTGCTCTAACCAACTGAGCTAACGCCCCAACCGAAGCATTGATTGTAGTGGGCCTCAACCGCTTATTTAGACTGGCTCAGCGCGTTGCTGACCAGGCGCGAGGTGATATTGACGATCTGGATCATGCGGTCATAGGGCATGCGGGTGGGGCCGATCACGCCCAAGGTGCCAACAATCTGGCCGTCCACCTCATAAGGCGAGCTGACCACAGACAACTCTTGCATGGGCACGATCTGGCTTTCTCCGCCGATATAGATGCGTACGCCTTCGGCCTGGCTGGACACATCGAGCAAGCGCATGAGTTGGGTTTTTTGCTCAAACAGATCAAACGCCCGGCGCAAATGACCCATGTCACTGGAAAAGTCACTCACCGACAAAAGGTTGCGTTCGCCGGCAATGACCACTTCATTTTGGTCTTCAGCCAAGGCTTCTGTACTGACCTGAACGGCCGCTTGCATGAGGGTGGCGATTTCGCTTTGCAGGCTGACCAACTCTTGCTGCACCCGACTGCGTACCTGCTCGATGGCCATTCCCGCGTAATGGCTGTTCAAAAAGTTGGAGGTTTCAATCAGCTGGCTTTGCGAGTAATCGGTCTCGGTGAACAAGATGCGGTTTTGCACATCCCCCTCGGGCGAGACAATGATGACCAGCAAGCGCCGCTCAGACAAGCGCAAGAATTCGATGTGCCGAAATACCGAGGGCCGGCGTGGTGTCATGACCACGCCCACAAAATGTGACAAACTGGACAACAGGTTGGCCGCGCTGGCGATCACTTTTTGCGGCTGGTCCGGAATCAGGGCCGGGGTTTCGAGGCCATCACGTTGCACGGTCAACATGGTGTCCACAAACAAACGGTAGCCCCGGCTGGTAGGAATGCGCCCAGCTGAAGTGTGGGGGCTGGCGATCAGGCCCAGCTCTTCCAGGTCAGACATGACATTGCGGATGGTCGCGGGCGACAAATCAAGACCCGAGGCCTTAGAGAGCGTGCGAGAGCCCACAGGCTGGCCATCCGCGATATAGCGTTCTACCAGGGCTTTGAGCAATAACTTGGCACGATCATCTAGCATGCGGTCATTTTAATGATGTAATTTGCGAATGAGATCTAAGTTCCGTCACGTTGCACTTTTTGGCAAATACCACACGACTGCCCACGGTGGGGCGCTGGAGAGTTCGCGCCGCGCCCTGGACGATGTGGCCCAATTTTTGACGCGACAAGGCTGCGAGGTGGTGCTGGACAAGGAAACGGCATCCCACACGGGCTTGAACCAATACCCGGTTCTGGAGATGCCTGAGATTGGCAAGCAGTGCGATCTGGGTTTGGTCATTGGGGGCGATGGCACCATGCTGGGGATTGGTCGCCAGATGGCGCGATTCAATTTGCCCCTGATGGGCATCAACCAAGGGCGACTGGGTTTCATCACCGACATTCCCCTTCAGAGTTACCAAGATGTGTTGCTGCCCATGCTGCAGGGCCATTACCAAACCGAAGACCGCAGCCTGCTCCAAGCCCATGTCATGCGCGACCAGCGCAGCGTTTTCAACGCTTTGGCCATGAACGACGTGGTGGTCAACCGGGGCGGCACTTCAGGGATGGTGGAGCTTCGGGTAGAGGTCGATGGCCGTTTTGTGTCCAACCAACGCGCCGATGGTCTGATCATCGCCACGCCCACAGGCTCCACCGCGTATTCATTGTCAGTGGGTGGCCCTTTGATGCACCCCGCGATTGGTGGCTGGGTCATGGCCCCGATTGCGCCGCACACGCTGTCCAACCGGCCGATTGTGTTGCCCGAGTCGTCCGAAATCAGCATCGAAATCGTGGCGGGGCGCTATGTCAGCGCCAACTTCGACATGCAATCTCTGGCTGACTTGATTTTGGGGGATCGGATTGTGGTGAAACGATCCGAACACACGGTGTGTTTTTTGCACCCAGCGGGTTGGAACTACTTCGATACCCTGCGCAAAAAAATGCACTGGAATGAGGGCGCTTAAGCCGTGGCACTGACGCACATCACCTTGCGCGACTTTGTGATCGTGCAAACTTTAGACCTTGACTTGGCGCAAGGATTCAGCGTCCTGACGGGTGAAACGGGCGCCGGAAAATCCATTTTGATTGATGCGCTGCAACTGGCTTTGGGCTCCCGAGCCGAATCAAGTGTGGTGCGAGAAGGCGCCAGTCGCTGTGAAGTTTGTGCCGAGTTTGACGCCACGCCCGCCATTCAAACTTGGCTTGAAGAGGCAGGCTTTGAGGTCAACGCATCTTTGCTGCTGCGCCGCACCGTGGACATTGCCGGGAAAAGCCGCGCTTGGATTAACGGCAGCCCCGCCACTGCGACACAACTGCGTGAGCTGGGCGAGCAGCTTTTGGACATCCACGGCCAACACGCCTGGCAAAGCCTGACACGACCCGAAGCTGTGCGCGGCCTGTTGGACGCCTACGCCAGCATCGACACCCGCCCCCTCAAAGCATCTTGGCAAACCTGGCGACAAGCGCAGCAAGCCTTGGCTGACGCAGAGCAATCGCAAAGCACACTGGCCAACGAACGCGAACGGCTGGCGTGGCAAATCAGCGAGCTTGAAAAGCTCAACCCTCAAATGGACGAATGGCAAGAGCTGAGCACCCAGCACAGCCGCCTGGCCAATGCACAGGCCCTGATTGACGGCGCCAACCAAAGCACGCTGCTGCTTGAAGGTGGAGACAACGACAGCGAAACCGGCGCTTTGCGCCAGCTGTCCCGCGCCATCCAGACCCTGCAGTCACTTGCGCAATTTGAGCCTGAATTCAATGCCTTGGCCGAGGTTTTGGTTTCCGCACAAGCCCAAGCCGAAGACGTGGCACACAGCCTGCACACGTATTTGCGCAAAACCGACCTGGACCCGGCCCAGTTGACGCAACTGGACGAGCGCATGGGTCTGTGGTTGTCGTTGGCCAGGCGCTATAAAAAGCCCCCTGACGAATTACCGCAAGCCTTGCAGACCTGGCGCAAAGACCTGGTCCAGCTTGATGCTTCAGCTGATTTGGCCGCTTTACAAAAAGCCGCAGAAGCTGCGCAAACGGCTTGCACACAAGCAGCCAAAGCGGTTTCACGCCAACGCCTAAAGGCGGCCAAGCCGTTGGCCCAAGCCGTCAGCAGCGCCATGCAGCAACTGGGCATGCAAGGCGGCCGCTTTGAGGTGCAGCTTCAAACCTTGGATGCGCCCGCGCAACACGGCTTGGAAGAAGTGAGCTTTCTGGTCGCAGGACACGAAGGCAGCACGCCCCGGCCCGTGGGCAAAGTCGCATCGGGTGGCGAACTCTCGCGCATCGCACTGGCCATCGCGGTGACCACAAGCGAACTGGGCGAAGCCGGCACCTTGATCTTTGACGAGGTGGACTCGGGTGTTGGCGGGGCCGTGGCCGAGACCGTGGGCCGCCTCATGAAACAACTGGGCCAACACCGCCAAGTGCTGGCGGTCACCCACCTGCCCCAAGTAGCGGCCTGTGCTGATCACCACTTGCTGGTGAGCAAAGCAGCGGACAAGGGTCAAGTCAGCAGCCAAGTGCGTGACGTCAACGGCGAAGAACGTGTGAGCGAAATCGCGCGCATGCTGGGCGGCGAAAAGTTGTCTGCCACCACCTTGGCCCACGCCCGCGAAATGCTGGGTACCCCTACACAAACTTCTGGCCGCAAAGCCGCACAAAGCTGAGCATGGACATCATCCTCATCACTGGCATGTCAGGCTCTGGTAAATCGGTGGCACTGCACGCCCTTGAAGACGCGGGCTATTACTGCGTTGACAACCTCCCCCCTGAGTTGCTGATCCCCTTCGTCAAACTCGAAGAACAGCAAAAAGAAAAACGCTTGGCGATTGCAATCGATGTGCGCAGCGCCAACTCGCTGCACTTGATGCCCGAGCAAATGACCTTGCTGCGCGACATGGGCATGACGGTGAAATCGGTTTTTCTGGACGCCAACTCGGACACACTGCAGCGCCGCTATTCAGAATCAAGGCGCAAACACCCTTTGTCAGGGGGCGACAAACCACAAAGCGATAAAGCGCTTGTTGAGACCATTCAATTCGAGCGCGCCTTGCTCGCCGATCTGCGAGACCGCGCCCACGTCATCGACACCAGTTTGCTGCGTTCAGCCCAACTGCAAACCTACATCAAGACCTTGGTCAGCGCGCCACAAGCTCAACTGACCTTGGTGTTCGAGTCTTTTGGTTTCAAGCGCGGCATCCCCACCGACGCCGACTATGTGTTTGACGTGCGCATGCTACCCAACCCGCACTACGAAAGCGCCTTGAAACCCCTGACCGGGCGCGATGAACCTGTGCAGGCCTATCTGCGCCAGTCGGAAGAATTTGTTCAGATGCAGCAGCAAATCGAGGCGTTCTTAAACCACTGGATTCCGGCCATCGAACGTGACCACCGCAGCTACGTCACAGTGGCCATTGGCTGCACCGGCGGCCAGCACCGCTCGGTGTTCATGGTGGAGCAACTGGCGCTCAGCTTTGGAGCACGCTGGCTCACACTCAAACGGCACCGGGAACTGGACGCACTCTGACGCAACTCGCGTGTTTGGTCGGGATCAAGACATCAACAAGGTCCGGACAGGTGCTGGCAAGCCCATCGCAGACCAAGCGTCTGCATCGACCCACTGCCCCTCGCAAGCGGGGGCTGACTGAGCGGATCCGTGCAACCTCACCGGGTGCAAATGCAAATCGCGGTGCGTCAGCACATGCTTCCAGGGCGTGATGTATTGCGGCGCCGTGCCTTGCGGCCAAGCGGCGAGCACATCCATTTCAGACTCAAACACCGGCAAGCTGAACAAGCCCGCCCAAATGCCTGTTTCTGGTCTTTTTTGCAACCACACTTGGCCGTGTGCATTGACTGCCCACAGCAGCCACAGCGTGGCGCTGCTGCGTTTGAGTTTGCGGGTTTTAACGGGATAGGCCATCGGCTCGCCCTGCGCTTGGGCTTGGCACAGGTTGCTGACGGGACAGGCCGCGCACTGGGCTTTGCGCGGCAAACACACGGTGGCCCCCAAGTCCATCAAGGCCTGGGTGTAACGCGGCATGTCGGCCGCTTGCGCGGGCAACAGGTCTTGCGCCAAGTCCCAAAGGACTTTTTCGTTTTTAGAAACCGCCAGGTCGGCGCCATAGCCCAGCACGCGGGTCAACACGCGCTTGACATTACCGTCCAAAATGGCAGCGCGCTCGCCAAAGCAAAAGGCTGCAATAGCGGCGGCGGTAGACCGGCCAATGCCCGGCAGGGTTTGCAATTCTTCGGCACGGCGCGGAAAGGCTCCGCCAAAACGTCCCATCACCTCTTGAGCGCACTTGTGCAGGTTGCGGGCACGGCTGTAGTAGCCCAGGCCGCTCCACAGGGCCAGCACATCGTCTTGCGGCGCGGCCGCCAGAGCCGCCATATCCGGAAAGCGCCCCAAGAACCGAGGAAAGTAGTCCAGCACCGTGCTCACCTGCGTTTGCTGCAGCATGATTTCGGACAACCAAACGCGGTAAGGGTCCTGGGTGTTTTGCCAAGGCAGGCTTTGGCGGCCGTGCAGGCGTTGCCAATCCACCATGCGGTGGGCAAAGCCTTCGGGCAAAGTCTTCACGGTTTCTGGCATGAGGAGCAGTAAAAAGTGGTGCGCTGGCCTTGCAGCATGGACTTGATGGGGGCAGCGCATACGCGGCAGGGTTCGCCCGCACGTCCGTACACCGCTGCCTCGAGTTGAAAGTAGCCGGTGCGGCCTTCGGCGTTCACAAAATCTTTCAGCGAACTGCCGCCCTGCTCCACTGCACGGGTCAACACCTGCACGATGGCCGCATGCAGCCTGGCAACCCTGGGCTTGGACAAACGCGCCGCTTTGGTCGTGGGGCGAATGCCCGCCATGAACAAGGCTTCTGACGCGTAAATATTGCCCACACCCACCACCTCGTTGCCCGCCAGCAAAACTTGCTTGATGGCCGACTGGCGCTTTTTAAGGGCTTCGGCAAAGGTGCTCACATCGAACTGAGCGCTCAAGGGCTCCACCCCCAAACGGCCCAACAACTTTTGCGCTTGGGGAGAGTCTTCACTCGGTGCCCAGACCACGGCGCCAAATCGTCGCGGATCATGCAAACGCAACACGCCCCGGTCGGTCACCAGGTCCATGTGATCGTGCGGCCCGGCTTCAGGCTGGGTAGGGGCGAAGTTCAAGCTGCCCGACATGCCCAAATGCACCAAGAGCAGGCCTTGCTCCAGGTCTAGCAGCAAGTATTTGCCGCGCCGCCGAACACCCCAAATTTGCTGCCCCACCAAGCTGGCAGCGGCCACACCCAAGGGCCATCGCAGGGGCTTGCCCATTTGGAGCGCCAATATGCGGGCCGATGCGATGCGGTCTGCAAAACTGCGGCGGGTGACTTCAACTTCGGGGAGTTCAGGCATGGGCTCTGGTGCAAAAAGGGACAAGGGCCGCGCAGCTTTTGGCGGCAGATGCGTGGATTATGATGAAGGCATGAAATCTTGGTTCCGACTTGCGTTGATGGTTCTTTGCGTTCAAAGCGCATGGGCACAAGCCGTCACGCCATCTGCTGCCCCCCAAGACCGGCCTGCGGCTCAAAAGTCCGGGCTGGATGCCATGCTTTTTTACCAACTCTTGTTGGGCGAAATGAACGTCAGAGGGGGTGCTCCCGGCAGTGGCTTCTCCATCATTTTGGACGCCGCACGCAAAACCCGAGACCCTTTGGTGTTCCAACGGGCCGTGGATGTTGCGCTTCAGTCGCGCTCGGGCGATGCCGCGCTTCAAGCCGCACAAGCCTGGAAAAGCGCCCTCCCCGAGTCTTCTGAAGCCAACCGTTACTTGTTACAAATTTTGTTGGCCTTAAACCGCTTGTATGAAGCCGGACAAGCTTTGACCGTATCGATACGCGAGTTGCCTGCCGACGAAAGAAACTCAGCCATCGCATCGATTCCGAGGGTTTTCTCACGCGTTCAAGACAAAAAACTGGCCGCAGATACGGTCGAAAAAGCCCTCCAAGCCGCCTTGAAACAAGCCCCCACAGCGGCCTCGGCATGGACCACAGTGGGCAGGATGAGGCGCGAGGCCGGCCAATTGGCATTGGCCGTTGAAGCCACCCGCCAAGCCTTGCTAGCCGATGCCACGGCCTCCGGTCCCTTGA
>JBIKKE010000115.1:0-7976 GCA_044360575.1 Limnohabitans sp.
ACGCCCGTGGTGGGGGTGTAGATGCGGCTGATCAGGTTGAACACGGTGGTCTTGCCTGCGCCGTTGGGGCCGATCAGGGTGAAGACCTCGCCGCGCTTGACGTCGAAGCTGACCTTATTGACGGCCAGCACGCCGCCAAAGCGCACGCTCAGGTCTTGTGCGGATAAAAGGATGTCTGCGTTCATTTCAGGCGGTCCGACTTCTGGAACGATTTTTGGCGCTTGAACAGGCCACGGCGGTAAAACGGGAACAGCTGGAACCAGGTCCGCACCTTGAGCCAGCGGCCATACAGGCCCATGGGCTCAAACAGCACAAAGGCAATCAGCACCATGCCGTAAATCGTGCCCTGCAAACCAGCGGCACCGCCAATGGCGGCTGGCAAAAAGTCTTTGCCCAAGGAGATCAGCTGCGGCATGACGATCAGGAAGATGGCACCCAGGAAGGCGCCATGGATCGAGCCCAAACCGCCGATCACCACCATCAGCAACAAATCAATTGACTGGATGATGCTGAATTGCTCGGGCGAAAGGAACTGGATTTTGTGCGCGTACAAAGCACCGCCAATGCCCGCCAGCGCCGCCGACAGGGCAAAGGACAGGGTCTTGTAGCGAGCCAAGTGGATGCCCATGCTTTGCGCCGAAATTTCTGAATCGCGGATGGCCACAAAGGCACGTCCGGTGGACGAACGCAGCAGGTTCACGATAGCCAAGGTGGCCCCCACCGTGATGACCAAGCACAGGAAATAAAACGATTCGGTGCTGTCCAGGGTCCAACTGCCGATGGCGGGATAACCCACCATCAGGCCTGCGTTGCCGCCCGTCACACTTTCCCAACGGGCCATGCCTTCTTCGACGATGAAGCCGAAGGCCAACGTAGCCATGCCCAGGTAAATGCCTTTGACGCGCAGTGCTGGCAAACCCACGATGACGCCCACGAGGGCCGAGAACAAGCCCGCACACACCAGCGCCAGCGGAAACGGCACCCCGGCATTGACCATGACGGCCTGCGTGTAAGCCCCCACCCCCAAGAACGCGGCGTGGCCCAGCGAGAACAAGCCGGTAAAGCCTGCCAGCAGCATCAGGCCCAAGCCCACCACGGCATAAATCAGCACAAAAGTCAGCTGCGCCAGCCAGTACTCGGCCACCACCCAAGGGGCGGCTACCAGGAACAGGCCCAGCAGGCTGTACCAGAACACTTGGCCGCCGTGCTTGGCCAGCTTCACGTCCTGGTTGTAATCGGTTTTAAAAATGAAACGCATACCGGGGCCTCAAACTTTCTTGCGCAGTTGTTCGCCGAACAAGCCATTGGGCTTGAGCACCAGCATGAGCAACACCACGATGTAAGGCGCGATGTCCTTGAAGCCTTCAGGCAAATAAAAGCCGGAAAGCGATTCGACGATGCCGATCACCAGACCGCCCACAATCGCGCCAGGCAAGCTGCCAAATCCGCCGACCACCGCTGCGGGAAAGGCCTTCAGGCCAATGAAGCCCATGTTGGCGTGCACAAAGGTGATGGGCGCCAACAGCAAGCCCGCCACGGCCGCCACGGCCGCAGCCAGACCCCAAACCAGACCATTGATCTGCTTGACCGGGATGCCCATGTAATAAGCAGCCAGCTGGTTTTGCGAGGCGGCCTGCATGGCGATGCCCAGCTTGCTGTACTTGAACATGGCAAACAAGCCCAGGCACAAAATGCCGGTGGCGCCGATCACCACCATTTGCTCGGCTGCGATCACCAAACCGCCCAAGCGCAAAACTTCACCCGCATAGGGTACGGGCAGGGTGTGGGTGTCGGTGCCCACATCAGGAATCATGGTGATCAGGCCGCGCAGCACATAGCCCACGCCAATGGTCAGCATCACAATGGAAAAAGCCGGTTGTCCCAAGATGGGGCGAATGACCAGGCGCTCAAGCAGCACGCCAAAAATGCCCATGGCCACGATGGCCGCAGGCACCGAGATCCAGAAAGGAAAACCCAGCAGCGTCATGGCAGCCAGACCCGAAAAGGCCCCCACCATCATCAAGTCGCCCTGGGCAAAGCTCACCGTCTCGGTGGCTTTGTAAATCAGCACGAAACCCAGGGCAATGAGTCCGTAAATACAGCCCTGGGCCACACCGCTGATCAGCAGTTGCAGCAATTGCACGCCTGTCTCCTTTGGTTGAATGTCTTGCACCGCGCGTCAAAAGAAGGATTCAGGTCGCCACCCATGGCGGCATCCAAATTTTGCGAACGACCGTGCGATTATGGTTGTCTTAAATGAGACTTTCCCTAGGGGTTGTCCCCCATTACGGTCCCCGTGCAAGGCTTCAATATCGCCGCATGACGCAATCCATTCGCATCGGTTCGGGCCTGGGCTTTTATGGCGACAACTGGGAGCCCGTGGTCGCCAGCATCGAGCGCGGCCAAGTGCAATTCATCGCCAGCGACCACCTGGCCGAGCTGACACTGGCCATCTTGCAAAAAGACCGGCAGCGTGACCCCACCTTAGGCTATGCGCGCGATGTGTTGCCTATGCTGATGCGCCTGTGGCCCTTGATGCAGCCGCGCGGGGTCCGGTTCGTTTGCAACGCGGGCGGGCTCAACCCCAAGGGCGCAGCGCAGGCGGTAAAAACAGCGCTGGCTGCCAAGGGCTGGCATCCGCGTATCGCGGTGGTTAATGGCGACGATGTGCTGACGCAACTGCAAACCCACGACACCCGCTTTGACCACCTGATGAACGGCGCAGATGTGATGAGCGTGCGCGATCGGCTGGTGTTTGGCAATGCCTATTTGGGCGCACAACCCATCGTGGACGCGCTGGATCAAGGGGCCGACATCGTGATCACCGGGCGGGTGGCGGACGCGGCGCTGTTTCTGGGGCCGCTGGTGCATGGCCTGGGCTGGAAGCTGGGTGATGCGGCCACGCCCGAGGACTTCAACCGCCTGGCGCAGGGCCTGACGGTGGGGCATTTGCTCGAATGCTCGGGTCAGGGCAGCGGCGGCAATTTTGGCAGCCAAGGCCATTGGCAACAGATCCCGGACCTGGCCCACATTGGTTACCCGATTGCGGAGGTTTGGGCAGACGGCACGGCCTTCATCACCAAAGCGCCCGGCACCGGAGGTTTGGTCAACTTTGACACGGTGCGCCAGCAATTGCTGTACGAGGTGCACAACCCGCATGCATATTTTTCGCCCGATGTGGTGCTCGACATGGGCCAGATCGAGTTGCGCAATGAAGGCGAACACCGGGTGCGTGTGACCGGTGCATTGGGCCGCGCGCCAACCGATCAGCTGAAGGTGGTGGCGGGCTTCAAGGATGGCTTCAAAGCCGAGGTCAGCTGGGGCTTTTCCTGGCCCGACGCTTGGGACAAGGTGCAAGCCGCTGAGGCCATGATCCGCACACAACTGCAAGAGCGCCAAATACCCTTTGACGAGCTGTTTGTCGAATACCCCGGCCTCAACTCGGCGCACGGCCCCCTGGCCCCGCTACCCCCTGCGGCCGAGCTGAATGAGCGGGCCGAGATTTGGGTGCGCATGGTGCTGCGCACACCCAGCAAAGCAGCTGCCGATGGCTTTGGCCGACTGTTCCCTTGGATGGCGCTGAGTGGACCGGCGTTCACTTGCGGCTTTCAGGGCCTGAACAGCACAAGTGAATTGATGGGCATATGGCCCACCCTGATTCCACGCCAGCGGGTGCAAGCACAAATGGAGATCTTGGAGCCCAGCGCATGAACAACACACCTCTGGTCAAGATTCCATTGGCCCAGATCGCCCACGCGCGCAGCGGTGACAAGGCCGATTGGGTGGACTTTGGACTGTTTGCCTGGAACGAGGCGGGTTACCGGATCATTGAACGCGAAGTCACAGCCGCCAAAGTGCAGGCGCATTTCGCACCCTGGCTGTCAGGACAGGTCGATGCTTGGCCGCTGCCCAATATTTGGGCCCTGAAGTTCGTGCTGCACGGCGCTTTGCAAGGCGGCGGTGCGCGCAACCTGCGCCTGGACAACCTGGGCAAATCCATGGGCGCAGCGCTGCTCAGGTTGGAAATTGAAATCAGCGCGCAAGAGCTAACCCTGGCCAAAAAAACCATCGAACGCGCAGGCCAGTGAGTGCCGCACCCGCAAGCGGGGTGCATCAGACAAAGCGGTACAAGCGCTGCGGGTTGTCGACCAACAAGGCCTGTTGCCCTGCTGCATCGGAGACGATCGTGGCGATCGCATCGACCAAGGCTGCGTCGTTTGGAATATGGGTGTGGTTGGGGTGAGGCCAGTCGCTGCCCCAAACGCATCGGTCACCGTGCGCACGCCACAGCTGCTGCGCCAGTGCCACGCCGTGGGTGTAGCGTTCATCAGGTGCTGCATGTGCATCGATGCGGTCTATGCCGCTGAGCTTGACCCAAAAATGGAGCGCATCCAGCAGGCGCATCAAGGCTTGAAAGTCTTCATGCTGAGCACCCAACCGAGCATCGACACGTCCCATGTGATCGATCACCACAGGCACTTGGCTTTGCAACAACCAAGGTCCCAACTCATGAACCAATGCCGATTCAAAATGCACCTGCAGATGGAGCCCATGCGCGGCCAATCGTGGGGTCAGGGCGATGACTTCTCGCACATCGGTACCCGCACCCAAATGCCGCATGAAATTGAAACGAACACCACGCAGACCGGCCTGAGCCAAACGTGCCAATTCGGCATCGGGCACATCAACAGGCACCAACGCCACACCAAGGTAGCGCCCCTCACCGTGGGCGATCGCATCTTCGACCACGCTGTTGTCCATGCCGTGCACCATGGATTGCACGATCACGCAACGCTCAATGCCCAAAGTGCGGTGCAGGGCATACAAGGTGTCGCGCGGTGCGGCCACCGGGGTGATTTGGCGCAAAGGGTTGTAAGCAAAGCGCTCTGGGGGGCCAAACACATGGACATGCGCATCGCAGGCGCCCTTTGGAAGCTGCCAACGGGGTTTTTGTGGTTGCGCATCATAGGTACGCACCGGCAACTGCGGATCATGCAAGGAGGTCATGTTGGGCCGTTCGGATGAATGAACAGAGTCCGGCGGGTGTTGCGAAACATCGGCCGCACCCGGCTGCTCCAATCGGTGTGGCGCACGGCCAGCCAAGGTTCGGACTCGGTCACTTGGGCGTTCACCAAGTCATAACAGGCCACATGCAGGGGGAGCCCCGCAGGAACATCTCGCCGCATCAAACGACGTGCCCTGAGGCATCCCGGCACCTTGGACAAACCTGGCAAATGCTCTTGTTCGTACCAAGCTTGAAAATCATCTTCACCACCCACGGCCACGTCGGTTTCGACCACGTAATGAAAGGGGGCTTGAGCCTGCGGGAGGGAGGCGTCTGGCCCCATCAGATCGGTCCCGGGGTCCAACGCTTCCCACAAAGCACCCGCAGCAGGGCTGGGCCTCTGGTGAATCGGTCCGGTCCAATAATGGCGCCAGACTTTGACGTCGCCACGCCACGCGCGCCACGATTGCAGGTCTGCCAAGGCAGGCCCATGCCATGGACCGTCTTGATCGCAAAGCCAAATTGGACTCACATCATCTCCCTTTTCATGGACGGTCAAGGCCTTCGCAACTTGCCAACTCAAGAATCCAAGCGGATATTGCGCGCCTTGATCAAAGCCGCCCACTTGTTCGTATCGGCCCTGAGCAATGCGGCCATCTCCTCTGAGCTTGTGGCCCGCGGCTCGGCGCCCGACTGCAGCAAACGGTTGGCCACGGCGGGGTCGGCCAAGGCCCGTCGCGTGGCCGCATTGAGCGCATCCACGATAGGACGGGGGGTCTTTGAGGAGACAAAAAAGGCATACCAATTGTTGGTATCAACCGCTGGAAAACCCATCTCCTCAAAGGTCTTGACCTCGGGCAAGCCAGGGTGCCGCGTGCGCGAAGCCATGCCCAAAGCCTTGAGCCGGCCAGCTTTGATCTGTCCCATAACTGCAGGCACATCCGCGAACACACCGGCCACTTGCCCGCCCAGCAAATTGGTCAATGCAGGCGCCATGCCGTTGAAGGGCACATGCAGCAAGTCCAACTTGGTCGCATCTTGCATTTGGAGCAAGGCCAAATGAGGAATGCTCCCCATGCCCGAAGACGCCATGGGAACCGGCACATTGGCCGCTCTGGCCCGCTGCACAAAATCGACGGCATCGGTAGCCGGGTTTTGCGCACTGGTGACCAACACTTCGACGTTGTTAACCACCAAAGACACCGGCATGAAATCACGCACCATGTCATAGGGCAATTTGTCGTACAGCGCTGGATTGATGGCAGCAGCGCCCACGCTGGTGATCCACACGGTGCTGCCATCCGGCTCGCCCTTGAGTGTCTCCATCGCACCGATCGCGCCGTTGGCACCCGGTTTGTTGTCCACCAGGACTGGACGCCCCAATTCGCGCGACAAGGTTTCAGCCAAAGTCCGCGCCACAAAATCAACCGGACCACCTGGTGCAAACGCCACGATCAAGCGCACGGGTCGGTTGCTGCTCTGCGCCCATGTGACGCTACCAAGGCTGGTTGCCAATGCACCGGCACTGGTGCGCTGCAACCACTGTCGTCTGGAAAAATGTTGGCTCATGCGTGTCTCCTGTGAATGAATGGGTTGGTGATCAGTTGCAGCGCACGGTCATGCCACCGTCGACCACAATTTCAGTACCTGTGATGAATCGCGCGTCATCTGAGGCCAAAAACAGGGCAGCGCTGGCGCTGTCGCGCCCGTCACCCATGAAGCCCAGGGGAATCCTGGCCAAACGCTGGTTCAACAGGGCCTGCACATCACCCCCAGCGCGCTGGCCCGCTAGGCGTGACTCAACCATGGGGGTGTGCAACTGGCCTGGCACCACGGTGTTGACCCGGATGTGATCTGGCGCATACTGTATGGCCATCACCTTGGACATCTGAATCACGCCAGCTTTGGCGGCTGCATAGGCCACTTGAGCGCTGCCTGTCCAGCGTGTGCCCGACGTGGAAGCCATGTTGACAATGGCCCCCCCTCCTCGGGCCTTGAGGAAAGGCATGGCATGTTTACATGTCAAAAAAACGCTTTTGAGGTTGAAGTTGATCTGCGCATCCCAGACTTCTTCGCTCATCTCCAAAGGGCCACCGGGTGCCGATCCACCCACGTTGTTGATGAGGATGTCCAGCCCGCCCAAACGCTCCACGCAAGCCTGCACCATGCGCTTCACGCTGGCGCTGTCCGTCACATCGCACTCAAACGGATGAATGGCTTGGGCATGCTCACCCGCCAAAGCCAGCGTCTGCGCCAAACGAGAGGGGTCAAAGTCAACCGCCCAAACCTGAGCGCCCTCTTGTGCCAAGCGCACAGCCATGGCGCGCCCGTTGCCCCATCCTGGCCCAACACACCCAGCCCCTGTGACCAAGGCCACTTTGTTTGCAAATCTCATGGTTGAAAATTTAGGTATTGAAGTCACCCAGTGTGCGGTTGCGGCATGGCTCTGTAAATGCTGAAATGGCTATACCAGCTATAGAATTATCAAATTTACAGATCACTCCATGGACTTACGGCAACTTGAATCCTTTGCCACGGTGGCCGACAGCGGCAGTGTGAGTCGGGCAGCTACCGCCTTGCACCTGAGTCAGCCCAGCATCAGCCGCCAGCTCGGTTTGCTCGAGGCAGACCTCGGACAACGCTTGTTTGAGCGGCATGGTCGTGGCGTGCGGCTGACCCCTGCAGGCCAGGCTCTGCTGGTCCATGCGCGCACCTTGCTGGAAGGCGCACGCCAGGCAAGGCGCCAACTGATGGACATGAACGAAGAACCCAGCGGACGGGTGGTTGTCGGCTTACCGCACCGCGTGGCGACAGGTCTTTGTGTGCCACTGGTGGAGCGTTTTCGGCAACAACTGCCCAACGCCATGATCAGCATCAGTGAAGGCCTGAGCCTGTCACTGCGCGAAGACCTTATTCAAGGGCGTATCGATTTGGCATTGTTGTTTGACCCAGCACCAACACCCCTGATCGT
>JBIKKE010000011.1:0-25919 GCA_044360575.1 Limnohabitans sp.
ATGTCGCCGGAAGTGAGCATGCAGATCCAGACCATCCTGAACTCGGACATCGTGATGCAGCTTGACGAGTGCACGCCTTACGAGACCAAGGGGCACCTGACCACCGAGGCCGAAGCGCGCAAGTCGATGGAGATGAGCCGCCGCTGGGCCGTGCGCTCCAAAGACGAATTTGCGCGCCTGGAAAACCCCAACGCGCTGTTTGGCATCGTGCAAGGCGGCATGTTTGAAAACCTGCGCCAGGAATCGCTCGACGCGCTGGTGGAGATAGACTTTCCGGGTTACGCCGTAGGCGGTGTCAGCGTGGGCGAGCCCAAAGACCTGATGCTGCAAATCATGGCGCACACACCGCACCGCCTGCCCGCCCACAAGCCGCGCTACCTGATGGGTGTGGGCACGCCCGAGGACTTGGTGCAAGGCGTGGCCGATGGTGTGGACATGTTCGATTGCGTGATGCCCACCCGCAACGCCCGCAACGGCACGGTGTTCACCCGCTTTGGCGACCTGAAGCTGCGCAACGCTCGCCACAAGAACGACCCACAACCACTGGACACCAGTTGCACCTGCCATGCGTGCGCTGGCGCATCTGGCGTTTCATGGGACCAAGGCGGCCGCGACGGTTTCAGCCGCGCTTACATGCACCACCTGGACCGCTGCGGCGAAATGCTCGGCCCCATGCTGACCACCATCCACAACCTGCACTACTACCTGAACCTGATGCGCGAAGTGCGCGAATCGCTCGACACAGGGCAGTTCTCGCAGTTCCGGGCGCAGTTCAAGAGCGAGCGCGCACGCGGGGTCTAAGTCTCACACCCCATCGAGGCCCTCGCGGGTGGCGTCGGCTTGGCTGCGAATTTGCGCCTTGTCTTCGTCGCTCATCTTGCCCACGTGTTTGACCATGAGGGCGGTACGCGGGTTGCCTGCAAAGTCTTTTTCGTGACGGATCAAAAAGTCCCAGTACAGCGTGGTCATGGGGCAGGCGCTCGGGCCGGTGCGCACCTCGGGCTGGTACCGGCAGCCTTTGCAGTAGTTGCTCATGCGGCTGATGTACTGGCCACTGGCCACATAAGGCTTACTGGTGAAGCGGCCGCCGTTGGCGTGCAAGGCCATCCCTAAGGTGTTGGGCGTTTCCACCCACTCCACTGCATCCACGTACATGGCGCGGTACCAAGCGCTGACCTGATGCGGTGACAAGCCCGCCAACACCGCAAACTGGCCAGTGACCATGAGCCGCTGGATGTGGTGTGCATAGCCGTGCTGCAAACTTTGGCCAATGGTGGCTTGCATACAGGCCATGTGGGTATCGCCCGTCCAATACCAATTAGGCAAATCGCGGGTGTGGCCATAGTGGTTGGCTTCAGCCATGTGGGGCATGTCCAGCCAGTACACGCCGCGAATGAATTCGCGCCAGCCCAACACTTGCCGTATGAAGCCCTCGACGCTGGCCAGCGGCAAACCGCGTGCGTGGTAAGCCTGTTCGGCCGCCACCACCACCTCACGCGGGTTGAGCAGGTGCAGGTTCAGACTGCTGCCCACCAATGCGTGCCAGCCAAAGGGCAAGGTGGTCCACATCGCGTCTTGCCAAGCGCCGAAATTTTCGAGTCGCTGGTCGATGAAGTGCTGCAATGCCACCAAAGCGTCTTCGCGGGTGACGGGCCAGGCAAAATGGTCAAGCGTACCGGGGTGAGTGGCAAATCGTGTGTTGACCAGGTCGATCACGTCTTGCGTCACGCGGTCGGGCGCAAAGCGGGCCGGTGGCGGCACGGTGCCGGGGCCTTTGGCACCAAAACCTTTGCGGTTCTCGGCATCAAAATTCCATTGACCGCCAATGGGCTCTTTGCCTTCCATCAAGATGCCGTGGCGCTTGCGCATCTCGCGGTAGAAGAACTCCATACGCAGCTCTTTTTTGTCGCCTGCCCACTTTGCAAACTCGGCGCGGCTGCACAAAAAGTGCGTATCGCCCACCCAGCGCAACAGCACTTGGGCCTGCTCGGCAACGTCTGTAATGAGCTTTTCCATGCGCCAAGCCCCAGCCTCCATCACCACCAAGGCTTTGGGGCGGAACTCGTTCAGTGCATGGGCCAAGCGACCGGAGAAGTCACCGGGCAAGGTCTTGTCCTCGACCTTCATATACCTACACGGCATTTTGCGGCGATGCGCGTCGTTCGCAAAGTGCCGCATGCCCGACAGGAAAATGGCAATCCGGGCTTTGTGGTTCCAGACGTCGTCGGCTTCGCTGTCCGCCTCAATCATCAAGAGTCGGTCTTGGGCGGGGTCAAAGTCGGCCAAAGCCGGGTTGTCCCATCCGAGTTGATCACCCAAAACCAAAATCAGGTGGCGGGTCATGCTGCGGCTTTCTTGCCCGGTATGGGGGTGGTTTGGGCAAGACCCGCATTGGCTGACTTGGGCTTGTCGGCCCGGCAACGGTCGCTGCAGTAAAGCACCTGATCCCAGTTTTTGGCCCAACTTTTGCGCCAACTCATGGCTTTGCCGCAAACCACACAGGGTTTTTGCGGCAAATCCTGTTTGTTTCCCTTAAAACCAGAGGGTTTGGGCATTCATTTTTCCAATCGCGAAAAGCTGGCGTGACAATAAAGCCAAACAAGTTTAAACTGATCAGTCACAAAATGGAATTAAAAGTGCAAATGAATCACTCATGGGTCAAACAATGGGGCGGCAACCTCTTGCTGGCGCTGGTGGCTGCCGTGCTGGGCCTGGGCATGGAGGCCGCTTTGGCCAGTCCCAACACCGCCTCTGGTCAAGAAAAAACAGCGTGTCCCGCCATCTTGAACCACACATTTGACCGGCTCCAAGACGAAAAGCCCCAATCGCTGTGCCAGTACGCAGGCAAAGTGGTGCTGGTGGTCAACACCGCCAGTTTTTGCGGCTTCACCTCCCAATACAAGGGACTTGAAGCCCTGAATACCCAATACAAAGACCAGGGCTTGGTGGTGCTGGGTTTCCCTTCGAATGACTTTTCGCAAGAAAAAGGCAGCAACAAAGACATCGCTGCATTTTGCGAAAGCACTTTCGGCGTGAAGTTCCCCATGTTCACCAAAACCCAGGTCACCGGCGATGGCGCTGCGCCTTTGTTCAAACAACTCACCGCGCAAACTGGCCAAAAGCCCCGCTGGAACTTTCACAAATACCTGATTGGCCGCGACGGCAAGGTCATTGACCAATACAGCAGCATGACCGGCCCTGAGAGCCGGACCTTGGTGTCGGCCATCGACAAAGCCCTGAAAGCCAAGCCATGAGCCCCACACAGAAGCCACGCATGAAACTGGCCATCGTGGGCTCGGGCATCTCCGGCTTGGCCGTGGCACACACCCTGAAAGACCACGCCGACATCACTGTATTTGAAGCAGGTGACTACTTTGGCGGCCACACCCACACGGTGGACATCACTTTGCCCACACCCAAGGGCCCGGTGACGCATGGCGTGGACACGGGTTTTTTGGTGTTCAACGAACGCACCTACCCCAACCTGATCAACCTGTTTGCCGAGTTGAAGGTCGAGACCGCACCGTCCGACATGTCGTTTTCGGTCAAGGTGCCAGGGGCGCTGAACGGCAAAACCCTGGAGTGGAGCGGCACCGACCTGAACAGCGTGTTTGCGCAGCGCGGTAACCTGGTCAACCCGCGTTTTTGGCGCATGTTGCTGGATGTGATGCGCTTCAATGCGCTGTGCACCCGCATCGCCAAAGAGCAGCGCGAAAAAGAGCTGCAGCAGCCCCTCTCCGACTTCTTGCGCACGCACAAATTCAGCGAGCCGTTTCGCGACTGGTATTTCTTGCCCATGCTGGGCTGCATCTGGAGTTGCCCAACCGACCAGATGCTGCAGTTTCCGGTGGCGACCATGATCCGGTTTTGCCACAACCATGGCCTGATCCAGGTGACCAACCGCCCGCAGTGGTTCAGCGTGGTGGGCGGTGCTCGCCACTATGTCGAGAAAATTTTGGCAAGTGTGCACGACAAGCGCCTGAACACCCCCGTGCGCTTGATCGAGCGCGACGCTCATGGCGTGCGCATCATCACCGACGGCCATGCCGAGCGTTTTGACCAAGTCGTCATCGCCACCCACACCGACCAAGCTCTGGGTTTGCTGCGTGAGGCGTCTGGCGAAGAACGCAGCCTGCTGGGGGCCATTCGTTACCAAGATAACCGCGCCGTGCTGCACACCGACGCCAGCGTGCTGCCCGCCAACCCCAAGACCTGGGCCGCATGGAACTACGAGCGCGCTGCCAGCAGCGAGCGCGAGTCCTCGCGGGTGTGTCTGCACTATTTGCTCAACCGCTTGCAACGCATCCCGTTTGAGCAGCCCGTGGTGGTCTCGCTCAACCCGCTGCAAGCCATTGACCCGGCCACGATCGTGGGCGAGTACGACTATGCCCACCCGGTGTTTGATCTGGGGGCCATCGAGGCGCAAAAGCGTTTGCCCTTGCTGCAAGGCCAGCAACACACCTGGTATGCCGGCGCCTGGACGGGTTATGGCTTCCACGAAGATGGCCTGAAATCGGGCCTTCAAG
The DNA here is from genome assembly GCA_044360575.1 of Limnohabitans sp. Classification (GTDB taxonomy): domain Bacteria; phylum Pseudomonadota; class Gammaproteobacteria; order Burkholderiales; family Burkholderiaceae_C; genus Limnohabitans_A. The sequence continues at coordinate 4,527 of JBIKKE010000011.1, forward strand.
TGGGTCGCTCCTTGCTCAAACTTATCCACGAACAGGCCAACCCTGTTCAGGTCAGACTGGCCGCATGACACCCACCCCGGTCCATGCCAACACCGCGCTCATCGGCTGGGGCCAAGTGCGCCACACGCGCCACCGCCCGGCACACCATGCTTTCGCCTACACCACAGCATTTTTGATGCTGCCCATGCGCAGTGTTCAGGCCGGTCGGTGCACAACGTCATTGGCCATCAACCGCCGGGCCTGGTTTGCATTTCACGATGCCGACCACGGCGATGGACGCCCAGCTGAGACCGGCGGAGCCTTGGCTTGGCTGGATGCTTTGTTGCACAAAGAAGGCATCTATGACGCCACAGGCGAGGTTTGGCTGCAGGCTTTCCCCCGCGTACTGGGCCATGCCTTCAAGCCTGTGAGCTTTTGGTACGCCCACCGCGCCGATGGCAGCTTGGCCGCCATCGTGGCCGAAGTGAACAACACCTTTGGTGAGCGCCACTGCTACCTGTTGCCCGAGCCGCAATACGGCCAAACCATCTTGGCCAACAAGGTGTTCCACGTCTCACCCTTTTGTGATGTGCAAGGTGAATACCGCTTTCGTTTCATGCGGACGCAGCACAACGGACAAGACCGCATCGTGGCGCGTGTGGACCATGGCGACGGCGATGGCCCTTTGATCGACACCAGCTGGAGCGGTGTGCTGGAGCCCGCCACCGAGGCAGCATTGCGCCGTGTGGTGTGGCGGTTTCCGCTGCTCACACTGGCCGTGGTGGCCCGCATCCACTGGCACGCGCTCTTGCTTTGGCTGAAAAAAGTACCGTTCTGGCGCAAGCCCGAACCGCCCCGTGATTTTGTGACCCGATGAACCCTGGACCCCACCGGATGCCGACCGCCATGAAGACTGCTGACCACGCCCAAGCCTTGGGCCAACGCGCCACCACCATTGCGCACGCCAGCCTGCCCAAAGCCGCTGCGCGCTTGCTGAGCCTGTTAACGCGCCTGAAGATTGGCACGCTCACCGTACACGCGCCCAATGGCAACAACCAGGTTTTTGGCACGCACGAGGCCCCTTTTGCCACCTTGCACATCCACCGCTGGGAGATGTGCGCCGAGGTGCTCAAATCGGGCGACATTGGTTTTGCCGAGGGCTACATGGCGGGCGACTGGACCACGCCAGACTTGGCCGCCCTGCTGCGCCTGACGATTGCCAACCGCGACCACATCGAAAGCGCCATTTACGGCCACTGGCTGGGGCGTTTGTTCTACCGCATCAAGCACCTGCTCAATCGCAACAACCGGACCAACAGTCGCAAGAACATCCATGCCCATTACGACCTGGGCAATGCGTTTTACGAGCTGTGGCTGGACGGCACGATGAATTACTCATCGGCCTGGTTTGAAGGCGATCACGCCAAAGACATGGCCGAAGCCCAAAAGGCCAAGGTGCACCGCGCCCTGCGCATGGTGAACGCCAAGCCGGGCGACCGCGTGCTGGAAATCGGTTGCGGCTGGGGCGCATTGGCCGAGGCGGCCACCACCGAATTTGGGGCACACATCACGGGCGTGACCTTGTCCACCGAGCAGCTGGCTTTTGCCAACGCCCGCATGCAATCGCACGGTGTGCAGCAGCGCGCTGATTTGCGCCTGCAGGACTACCGCGACATCCACGATGGGCCATATGACGCGGTGTGCTCGATCGAGATGATCGAGGCGGTGGGCCAAGAATACTGGCCCACATACTTTCAGACCATCAGCCGCATGCTCAAGCCCGGCGGCCGTGCCTGCGTGCAAAGCATCACCATCGACGACCGCTTTTTTGAGCGCTATTTGCAATCAACCGATTTCATTCAACAGTACATCTTTCCGGGTGGCTGTTTGCCCAGCCCCAGCGAGTTCCGCAAGCAAGCGCAAGCGGCCGGGTTGCAGGTGGTCGATGAGCTGAACTTTGGCCCCGATTACGCAGAGACCCTGCGCCGCTGGCGCGAGAGTTTCATGTCGCAACTGGACACCGTGCGGACCCTGAAGTTTGACGACCGCTTCATCCGCTTGTGGGAGTTCTATCTGGCCTATTGCGAAGCCGCGTTCGATGAGGCCAGCATCGATGTGATCCAGTTCACCTTGGCCAAACCCGGCTGATCAACATGCACACCTCACTGACAACCCGCGCCATGTCCTGGCTAGTGCACAACGGCTGGCGGTACGGTTTTTTCCTGATCTTATGGGGTGCCCTGTTGGGCGCAGTACAAGCGCAAAGCACCAGCGTGACCAGCCCCAACGCGGCCTACAGCCGTCCCGAAGTGGCGGGCTTGGGCGGTGTGGTGCCCACCGCGCCGGTGCGCTTGCGGGTTTGGGGTTTTGAGGTGTACGACGCCAGGCTGTGGACGCCCCGGGGTTTTAGGCACAGTCAGGCCATGCAAGCCAGCTTTGCCCTGGAGTTGCAGTACCTGCGCAAACTGGAAGGCTCGGCCATTGCCAGCCGTTCGATCGACGAAATGCGGCGCGTGGGCAGTTTCACCGATGCCCAAGCGCAAACCTGGCTGGCGGCCATGCGCGAAATGTTTCCCAACGTCAGCGCAGGGGAACGCATCACAGGCGTCAATCTGCCGGGTGAAGGGGCCGAGTTTTGGGTCAATGGCCAACGCGTTGGCGTGGTCAAAGACGTGAATTTTGCGCGCTTGTTTTTTGGCATCTGGCTTGACGAACGCACCTCTGAGCCCAAGATGCGTGCGCAACTCTTGCAAGGCCTGCAACCATGAATGACATGGCCCCGGTGACCCCCAGCGCCGTGCAGCGCAAGACCTCGGCCGCCTATGGCTTGCTGGGCTTGCCTTTGGCGTTTGTGGCTTTGCCGGTGTATGTGCATTTGCCCAACCTGTATGCCCAGCAGTACGGCGTGACGCTGGCAGCACTGGGCGCAGTGCTTTTGCTCAGCCGCAGCATCGACGCGGTGGTGGACCCTTGGCTGGGCCGCTTTGGCGACCGTTTGTACCGCCACTCTTGGCAAGCGGTGTGGGTGGCTGCCTTGCTGCTGGCCACCGTGGTGGCGCTGGGCTTTGCGGCACTATTCTTTCCGCCGTCTGCGTCTTTGTCGCCTGCAGGCTTGTTGTGGTGGGTGGGTGGCGCCTTGACGCTCAGCCACCTGGCCTACAGCGGTCTGGGCATCTTGCACCAAGCCTGGGCCGCACGCCAAGGGGGCGGCGGCATCGCGCAAAGCCGCTGGGTGGCTTGGCGCGAAGGTTTTGCTTTGGTGGGCGTGTTGCTGGCGTCAGCTCTGCCTGCGATTTGGGGCTGGGAGCTGACCACCGCATTGCTGGTGGTGATGCTGGCGCTGGGTTTGATCACTTGGCAGCGCACAGCCCAACAAGCACCTGCAGTCCTGGCATCGGCAGACGCTGGTTTGGAGGCCAGCAGCCTTTGGCAGCCTTGGAAGCACGTCGGTTTTCGGCGTCTGCTGTTGGTGTTCATGCTCAACGGCTTGGCCAGCGCCGTGCCCGCCACGCTGGTGCTGTTTTTTGTTCAAGACCTGTTGCAAGCGCCCAAGGCCATGGAGCCGCTGTTTTTGGGCTTGTACTTTGCCGCCGGGGCGTTGTCGTTTCCGCTGTGGCTCAAAGTGATTGACCGCATCGGCCTGCTGCGCACTTGGGCCACTGGCATGACTTTGTCGGTACTGGCATTTGTCAGTGTCATCACGTTGGGCGCGGGCGACACCACCGGGTTTTTGGTGGTGTGTGCCTTGTCGGGCATGGCGCTGGGCGCGGACCTCACGGTGCCTGGGGCTTTGCTCAACCAATTGATTGACCGCTGCGGCGAGCGCGGCCACACAGACGGCGCTTTCATGGGCTGGTGGAATCTGGCCACCAAACTCAATTTGGCTTTGGCCGCCGGGCTGTCGTTGCCTTTGCTGGGTCTGTGGGGGTATGCGCCAGGCCAGCAAGATGCCGAAGCCGTGATGGCGCTGGGCCTGGCTTATGGCCTGCTGCCTTGCGTGCTCAAGTTGTTGGCAGCCTTGGCTTTGTACCTTAGCCTGATGCGCCAGCCTGATTTGATTTTGGGGCCTGCAAAGGCCCACCCTTCGGCATGAGCCGCTTTGAATGTAGACAACGGGAGCTCTCCATGCGCCATCCAAACGCCATGATCCACCGCCGCACGGCCCTGACCCACTTGGGCGCTTTGTCCGTGGTGGCCAGCACGCCCTTTTTGGCCAGCTGTGCCGGGCCACAGGTGCAAAATTACGCCCAGGAAAAACCTGTCCTGGATTTGCGCACTTATTTCACCGGCACCATCGATGCATGGGGTGTGTTCACCGACCGCAGTGGCCAAGTGGTCAAGCGCTTCACGGTGGTCATGGATTGCACCTGGAATGGCGACGAGGGCGTGCTGGACGAAGCCTTTGTGTATTCGGACGGCACGACGCAGCGCCGCATCTGGCGGCTCAAAGCCGGACCCAACGGCACTTACACGGGACGCGCCGACGATGTGGTGGGCGAGGCCAAGGGCCAAGTCAGTGGCAATGCATTCCGCTGGGGCTATACCTTGGCCTTGCCCGTCGACGGTCGGGTGTGGAACGTCGATTTTGACGACTGGATGTTCTTGATGGACGACCGTGTCATGCTCAACAAAGCCACCATGAGCAAATGGGGCGTGAAGCTGGGCGAAGTCACTTTATCGTTCACGCGGCGCACACCTTTGGCGGCCAAGTCAGGTTGATGCGCATGAACCCCAACTCCTCCAACACGGGACTGAACGCCATGGGCGCGGTGCTGACGAACGCCTCGTTGCAAACCGACACGGCCATTCCCAAAGTCGGACCGCAAACCACGGGTGTCGCGCCACCGCACGTCAAACCCGCGCCACGCAGCTGGTTGCAACTGAACACCCCCATGACCGATTGGCAAGGCCGCCGCATCTGGTTGGTGGGCGCTTCCACCGGCATTGGCTTGGCATGCGCCCAAGCACTGCGCACGGCGGGTGCGCACGTGATCGTGTCGGCACGCAACCCTCAAGGAGTGCTGGACTGGGCTGCGCAAGATGCGCACGTGCAATGGCGTGCGCTCGATGTGAGCGACCCGGAACAAGTGCAAGCCACCGCCAAAGCCCTGCAAGCCGAAGGACCGCTGGACCTGGTGGTCTATGCCGCAGGCTATTACCGGGCCCAACGCGCCACGGCCCTCGATTTGGACGACTTGTTGCAACACGACAAGGTCAACTACCAAGGCGCGTTGCAGGTTCTCCATGCGGTGCTGCCCGGCATGCTGGCACGCCAAAGCGGTCACATCAGTTTGCTCAGCAGTGTGGCCGGTTGGCGCGGGCTGCCCAACGGTTTGGCCTATGGCCCCACCAAAGCGGCTCTCACGCATTTGGCCGAGACCCTTTACATGGACTTGCAAGACCAGGGCATTGGCGTGAGCGTGGTCAATCCTGGCTTTGTGGCCACGCCGCTCACCGCCCAAAACCAATTCACCATGCCCGCCTTGATCAGCCCAGAGCAAGCGGCCCAAGACATGCTCAAGGGCTGGGCCCAAGGCCAGTTCGACATCCACTTTCCCAAACGCTTCACGCTGTGGCTCAAGTTGCTGCGCTTGTTGCCTTACCGCCTGTACTTTCCGCTGGTGCGCAAGTTCACGGGGCTGTGAATCTGAACCGAGAGCCCACATGGACAACCGACAAGCCACGCAAAATCTGGCCACTTTTTTCGAAACACTGACACCGCAAAGCGTGTCTGAGTTGCGCACGATTTACGCCCCCGAGGCCAGCTTCAAAGACCCGTTCAATGAGGTTCAAGGTTTGCCCGCCATTGAGGGTATTTTTCGGCACATGTACGTGGCCCTGGAAAAGCCGCACTTTGTCGTGATACACCAGATGGTGGATGGGGATCAGGCATTTTTGACGTGGGAGTTTCGCTTTCACTTCAAACGCTTTGACACCCAAACCCTGCAAGCCGTTCGGGGCGCCAGCCACGTGGTGTTCAACGCACAGGGTTTGGTGACCCTGCACCGCGACTACTGGGATGCCGCCGAAGAACTGTACGAGAAACTACCGGTGGTGGGCGGCCTGATGCGCTGGCTCAAAAAACGTGCCAACACCTGAGGCGTATGGGTGACCCGACAGGTCACCACACACAAGGCGTTAAAAAAAGGGCCGGTTGAACATGGGCCGGCCCCAGGCAGCGTCAATCCACCTTGCCAATGCGCTTGACCAAAGCGCCCATGTCTTTTGCATCGGCTTGGACAAATCGCTCAAAGTCGGGGGCATCTTGGTACATGAACGAAGTGCCTGCCGAAGTCAGTGCGGCAACAGCACGCGCATCTTGTGCAGCAAAGCGCGCGGCTTGGCGCAAAGCGTCCACCACAGCAGGTGGGGTGTCGGCAGGAACAAACATGCCGGACCATTGTGAGTACTGGATGGGTACACCCAATTCCTTGAAGCTGGGCACTTCGGGCATGCTGGCCAGACGCCCTTCACCCCAGTGCGCCAATGCGCGCAAACGGCCAGAGGCAATGTGTTGCTTCACACTGGCAGGGCCGGTGGACAGCGCCTCAATTTGACCGCCCAACAACGACAAGACCGCAGGGCCGGCGCCGGTGTAGGGCACATGCAACATGAACGAAGACGTGGCCGCCTTCAGCTGCTCCATGGGCACGTGCATGGTGCCGTAATTACCAGAGGACCCGAACGAAATACGGCCCGGATTGGTCTTGGCAAAAGCGATGAACTCGGCATAGGTTTTCCAAGGGCTGTCGGCACGCACGACCAACACCGTGGGATCGGCTGTGAAACGTGCAATCGGCTTGAGCTGGCGGGTCTCATAGAGCGGCGTTTGCTGCAGGATGCGCGCCGCTTCGGGCAACACCACCAAAGACGACAGCGACATCAAGACGGTGTAACCATCGCCTTTGGACTTGGCCACTTGGGCCATGCCGATACCACCCCCTGCGCCGCCTTTGTTCTCGACCACGATGCTTTGCTTGAGGTGCCGCGACATGGCTTCGGCCACAGGGCGCCCCACGGTGTCGGCCACGCCACCTGGCGGAAAGGGCACGACCATGGTGATGGGCTTGGTCGGATAGGCTTGCGCCATCGCGGCCAGTCCGGAACAGGCGATGGCCGCAGCCATCACCACTTTGAGCCACTGTCTTGTTTTCATTGTCGTCTCCTGAAGGTGATTCAAACGAAGCGGTTTTCGATGCTGCCCACGCCGTCGATTTCGACGCGGATCACATCGCCCTTGGCGATATAGCGCGGTGGGTTCAGGCCCATGCCCACACCCGCAGGCGTGCCCGTAGCGATGATGTCACCGGGGTAAAGGGTGATACCGCGTGAGATGGTTTCGATCAAGGTGGGGATGTCAAAGATCATGTTCTCGGTCGGGCCGTCTTGGCGCAACTCGCCGTTCACCCAGCAGCGCACGCGGGTTTTCCGGCCGTCGATTTCGTCGGCGGTCACGATCCACGGCCCCATGGGGCAAAAGGTGTCAAAGGACTTGCCCATGTCCCATTGCTGGTGGCGCATCTGCACATCACGGGCGGTCACGTCGTTGACCACGGTGTAGCCGAACACATGCTTCATGGCGTCGGCCTGACTGATGTTTTTGCCGCCTTGGCCGATGATCACCGCCAATTCGGCTTCGTAATCAATCTGATCGGAAACTCCAGCGCCTGGCAGCTGCACGTCGTCGGTCGGGCCCACCACGCATTCGGGCACCTTGGTGAATACGATGGGCCAAGCCTTGGTGTCAGCATTGCTGTCTTTGAAAACCGAGGCCTGCAGCTCTTTGGCGTGCGCATGGTAGTTGCGGCCCACGCACCAAACGTTGCGGCGCGGCAAAGGCAGTGGCGATTCGAGCTTGACTGAAGACACTGCCAAAGAAGCGGCTGTCAAAGCTGGCAGGTGCTGACCAGCCACCATGGCGTCGATCAACATCTGGGCGCCGTGCTGGGCTTGAGCCTCTGTCAGGTCAAAAGGCGTGACCTGCAGGCCATCGGCTGAGACCTGACCGACTTGGCGTTTGTTGTTGTGGACAAAGGTGGCGATGCGCAAAATACTCTCCTGAAAACGGGCAGCTCGCTGCCCCATGACGGTATGAATGGATATTTTCAAAACCCATGTCATTCATCATAGAGAGCCGAGCTTCTCAGGAGAGACGCGCACCGGACAAATGGCTACTTTTGGAATCAAACAAGGTGCGGTCCCTCAAGGGCAAACCGCCAAGAAACAGATCAGCCTGGCTGAGTTTCCTGAAAACTTGAACGCTGCGCCAGTTTGTCGTAAAGCTTGTGCAGGTTGGGATAAGGGGTGCGCCAGTCAATTTGGGGGAAGCGGAAGTCCAAATAGGCCACCGCACAACCCACCGCGATGTCCGACAGGCTCAGGTGAATACCCGAACAAAATGCTTTGTCGCCCAGCCCTTGGCTCATGGCCTTCAGGGCATGCTGAATCTTGTCCAAATGGCGGTCAATCCAGGCTTGGCTGCGCTGGGCATCTTCACGTCCGGTCCAAACCGCTTCCATGCGGGCCATCAAGGCAGCGTCCAACAAGCCGTCGGCCAGCGCTTCCCAGGTTTTGACCTCAGCCCGTTCACGGCCAGCGACAGGGATCAGCTTGCCCACAGGGGACAAGGTGTCCAAATACTCCACGATCACACGGGAATCGAACACCGCTTCGCCGCCTTCCATCACCAAGCAGGGCACCTTACCCAGCGGATTGGACGCATGAATCACGGTTTGGGCTGACCACACGTCTTCGGTGACGAATTGGTAGTCCAACTTCTTCTCGGCCATGACGACGCGCACCTTGCGGACATAAGGACTGGTAACGGAGCCGATGAGTTTCATAAAGATGAGGGGATAGGACCTGTAATCGATGGCCGATTCTAGGTGAAACACGCCACCACCTCCCTGTCAATGGCCCATTTGGCTAGGCAGACGGTCAAGGCACAGCGGGAATTACAATCAGAGGATGAATTTCACCCCTGTTTCCGCTCTGTCACCGCTGGATGGTCGTTACGCCAGCAAACTCAATGCCCTTCGACCACTCATGAGTGAGCAAGGTTACATGCACCGCAGGGTTCAGGTTGAAATTGCCTGGTTCATCGCTTTGTCGGATGCCGGGTTTGACGAATTCAAACCCCTCACCCCCGGTGCACGGCGCTACCTCACGGGCTTGGTGAAAAACTTCAACGAAGAAGACGCCATGGCCATCAAGGCGTTTGAGAAGACCACCAACCACGATGTGAAGGCGGTTGAATACTGGATCAAATCCAAATTTCAAGACCGTCCCGAGCTGGAAAAAGCCGCTGAATTCGTGCACTTTGCCTGCACCAGCGAAGACATCAACAACACCAGTCACGCGCTGCAACTCAAGGGGGCGCGTGCTGAAGTCATCTTGCCGGGTCTCGATGGCCTGATCGCCAAACTGCGCGACATGGCGCACGCTTTTGCCGAAGTCCCCATGCTCAGCCGCACCCACGGGCAAACCGCCAGCCCCACCACCGTGGGCAAGGAAATGGCCAACGTGGTGATGCGCCTGACCGGTTGCCGCAACAAGATCGCTGCCGTTCAGCTGATGGCCAAAATGAATGGCGCCGTAGGCAACTACAACGCTCACCTGTCAGCTTGGCCCGACTTCGATTGGGAAGGTTTTGCCCGCCAAGTGGTGGAAACCCCTGAAATTGGCGAGAGTACATCAGACGCTTGGGGACTGGGTCTGTGCTTTCAGCCCTACAGCATTCAGATCGAACCCCACGACTACATGGCCGAGTTGTTCGATGCCTTGGCCCGCAGCAACACCATCCTGATCGATCTGTCGCGTGACATTTGGGGGTATGTGAGCCTGGGTTACTTCAAGCAGCGCCTGAAAGCCGGCGAAATTGGTTCTTCCACCATGCCGCACAAAGTCAATCCGATCGACTTTGAAAACGCCGAAGGCAATCTGGGTCTGGCCAACGCCGTGCTCAAGCACCTGTCTGAAAAGCTGCCCATCAGCCGTTGGCAGCGCGACCTGACCGACTCGACCGTGCTGCGCAACATGGGCGTGGGCTTGGGTTACACCGCCTTGGCCTATGCCTCGCTCATGACAGGCTTGAACAAGCTGGAGCTGAACGAAGAAGCCCTGGCCGCCGACCTGGATGGCGCTTGGGAAGTGCTGGCCGAACCGATTCAGACGGTGATGCGCCGGTATGGTGTGCAAGGTGCCTACGAAAAACTCAAAGACGCGACACGGGGCAAAACTGTGACGGCTGCAGACCTGCATGGCTTGATCGCTACGCTCGACATTCCACAAGCCGACAAAGACCGTCTGTTGGCCATGACGCCGGGCAGCTACATCGGCAAAGCGGCCGAGCTGGCCAAACGCGTCTGACACCATGGCCCTCAAATCCACCATCTACAAAGCCAACCTGTCGATCGCTGACATCGATCACAGCTGTTACGAAGACCACCAGCTCACACTGGCGCGTCACCCCAGCGAAACCGACGAGCGGATGATGATTCGCCTGCTGGCGCTGGCCATCAATGCCTACAAACTGCAAGCGGTTTGCAATGGCGACGGCAAGCTGGCCTTTGGCGCGGGCTTGTCCGACCCGGATGACCCCGATTGCAGTTTGCGCGACTTCACGGGCCGCACCCGCGTGTGGATGGAAGTGGGCCAGCCCGAAGACAAGCCGATCATGAAGGCCTGTCAAAAGGCCGATGAGGTGCTGCTGTATTGTTTCAACCACGCAGCGGAAGTCTGGTGGAAAGGCATCGAAACCAAACTCACCCGATTGGACAAACTGCAGGTCTGGCGCGTGCCGACCGAAGGCTCACAAGAGCTGGCCAAATTGGCCGAACGCAGCATGCAGCTGCAAGCCACCGTTCAAGAAGGCAGCGTCACCTTCAGCAGCGACAAGGGCAGCGTGCACATCGAACTGGTTCGCTGGAAGTAAGGCCCGCAAAATGAGCGGTTGGCAGTGGCCCTGCCCGCCATTCTTGACCCAACGGCCTGTGGGACGTCTTACAGGCCCAGCATCAAAGTGATGTTTTGCACCGCCGCACCGCTGGCGCCTTTGCCCAGGTTGTCCAGGCGAGCGATCACCACAGCTTGGCGAGCAGCCTCGTTGGCGAACACGCGGATTTCCAGCTGGTTGGTGTCGTTCAGGGCCGTGGCGTCCAGCTTCAGGTTGTCGGTGGCAGGCTCAACGCTCACCCAACCGCCCGCCGCGCGGCTTGGCGCGTAATGTGAACGCAAAGCTTCATGCAGGTCTGCCCCCGTCGATTTGCCTGGCAAAGTGTCCAGATGCAGGGGGAGTTGTACCAGCATGCCTTGGCGGAAATTGCCCACAGCGGGCACAAACAAAGGACGGCGGGTGAGTCCGGTGTAGCGCATGATTTCCGGAATATGCTTGTGCTGCAGGCCCAGGGCGTAGGCTTCAAACAGCGGGGCCTTGCCCGCCTCATAGTCTTCGATCATGGTTCTGCCGCCACCGGAGTAACCACTCACTGAAGGCAGGCACACCGGAAAGTCTGTGGACATGAGACCCGCATCGATCAGGGGACGCAGGATGGCGATCGCGCCCGTGGCGTAACAGCCGGGGTTGGCCACCCGCTGTGCTTGGCGCACAGCAGCGGCCTGATCGGCGGCCAATTCTGGGAAGCCGAACACCCAATCGGGGTGGCAACGGTGGGCAGTAGAGGCATCCACAATGCGCGGCTTGACGCCCGGCAGGCTGTCGATCATGGCCACAGACTCAATGGCGGCATCGTCGTGGAGGCACAGCACCACCAAATCGGCAGCGGCCATCAGCTCGCGTTTGGCTTCGGGGTCTTTGCGGCGGGCCGGATCGATGCTCATCACCTGCACTTGGGGCATCAGCGCCAGACGCTCGCGGATCTGCAAACCGGTGGTGCCAGCTTCGCCGTCGATGAAAATTTTGGCCATGGGTATTACTTTCACTGGAAATCGAGTTCACACGCGTCATGTCAACGTAAGACGCGTCGCTCATGATTTGTGCATTGCAGCATGATACAGTCGCTGTCTGCAGTGTCCAGCGCACGCTGAGAGGTCTTTCGTTGAATGAAGGGCCGCAACGGACCGGTCGAAATTACCCACCCCTCTGAGAGAAGACCTCATGAAGATTCACGAGTACCAAGGCAAGGAAATCTTGCGTCAATTCGGTGTGCCCGTTCCCCGCGGCATCCCAGCATTCACGGTTCAAGAGGCGGTAGAAGCCGCTCAAAAACTCGGTGGCCCCGTCTGGGTGGTCAAGGCCCAGATTCACGCAGGTGGGCGTGGCAAGGGTGGCGGCGTGAAAGTGGCCAAAACCATTGACGACGTGAAACGCATCTCAGGCGAAATCCTGGGCATGCAGCTCAAGACTCACCAGACAGGCCCAGAGGGTCAAAAAGTGCGTCGCCTCTACATCGAAGACGGCGCCGACATCCACAAAGAATATTACGTGTCCGTGGTCACCGACCGCGCCACCCAAAAAATCGCTTTCATCGCTTCGAGCGAAGGCGGTATGGACATCGAGGAAGTGGCCCACTCCACCCCCGAGAAAATCATCACCGAGTTCATTGATCCTCTGACCGGTCTGGGCGATGCCCAAGCCAAGAAGATCTCTGACGCCATCGGCATGCCCGCTGACTCCACCGCCCAAGCGGTGGACATCTTCAAAAAGCTGTACCAATGCTACATGGACACTGACGCGTCGTTGGTGGAAATCAACCCCCTGAACCGCGACAGCAAAGGCAACGTGATGGCCTTGGACGCGAAGTTCAATTTCGACGCCAACGCTTTGTTCCGTCACCCCGAAATCGTGGCTTACCGCGATTTGGACGAAGAAGATCCCGCCGAAGTCGAAGCTTCTAAGTTCGACCTGGCCTACATTTCGTTGGACGGCAACATCGGTTGCTTGGTCAACGGTGCTGGCTTGGCCATGGCCACCATGGACACCATCAAGCTGTTCGGCGGCGAGCCTGCCAACTTCTTGGACGTGGGCGGCGGCGCCACAGCCGAGAAAGTCACGGAAGCCTTCAAGATCATGCTGGCCAACAAGAATGTCAAAGGCATTTTGGTCAACATCTTCGGCGGCATCATGAAGTGCGACACCATCGCCACCGGCGTGATCAGCGCTTGCAAGGCTGTGAACCTGTCCGTGCCGCTGGTCGTGCGCATGAAGGGCACCAACGACGAGTTGGGCAAGAAGATGCTGGCCGAATCCGGTCTGCCCATCATCTCTGCCGACACCATGGCCGAAGCCGCGACAGCCATCGTCGCAGCCGTTAAGTAATGACTTTGGGGACAGATCTTGAGCTCTGTCCTCAACTGATTAGGAACAAACATGTCCATCTACATCAACAAAGACACCAAAGTCATCACCCAAGGCATCACCGGCAAGACCGGTCAGTTCCACACTGAGAAGTGCCAGGAATACGCGAACGGCAAGAACTGCTTCGTTGCGGGTGTGAACCCCAAGAAGGCTGGCGAGTCCATCTTCAACATCCCAATTTATGCCTCCGTCAAGGAAGCCGCCACGCAAACTGGCGCGACCGTGTCGGTGATCTACGTGCCTCCAGCAGGCGCAGCCGCTGCGATCTGGGAAGCCGTTGAAGCCGACCTGGATTTGGCCATCTGCATCACCGAAGGCATTCCGGTCAAGGACATGCTGGAAGTGCGCAATAAGATGAAGGCCAAAGAAGCCGCTGGCGGCAAGCGCACTTTGCTGCTGGGCCCCAACTGCCCCGGTCTGATCACGCCCGACGAAATCAAGATCGGCATCATGCCCGGTCATATCCACCGCAAAGGCCGGATCGGCGTGGTGTCCCGCTCGGGCACCTTGACCTATGAAGCCGTGGCGATGCTGACCGAAGTGGGTCTGGGCCAATCCAGCGCTGTCGGTATCGGTGGCGACCCGATCAACGGTTTGAAGCACATCGACGTGATGAAAGCCTTCAACGACGATCCCGACACAGACGCCGTGATCATGATCGGTGAAATCGGCGGTCCAGACGAAGCCGAAGCCGCCATGTGGTGCAAGGCCAACATGAAGAAGCCTGTGGTGGGCTTCATCGCCGGTGTGACTGCCCCTCCCGGCAAGCGCATGGGCCATGCCGGCGCCTTGATCTCTGGCGGCGCCGACACGGCCGATGCCAAGCTGGCCATCATGGAAGAGTGCGGCTTCATCGTCACACGCAACCCATCAGAATTGGGCAAGTTGCTCAAAGCTCAACTGAAATAAGAACGTTTCTTTCGCACCAAAATGCCCTGCTTTTGGCAGGGATGTGGTTTGCCACAATATGAAAGCCGGATTTTCTGAGGGAAAATCCGGCTTTATTTTTTCATTGCATATAAGCGCCCGCTCCAACGGGCAAAAGGACCACCGTGGAAGAATTTCTAACCGCTTCATTCTGGGTTGCTGTCGCCCAGATCATCATGATCGACATCCTGCTGGGCGGCGACAACGCCGTCGTGATCGCCCTGGCTTGCCGTCAGTTGCCCGAGCACCAGCGCAGACAAGGCATCCTGTGGGGCACTGCAGGTGCCATCATCTTGCGGGTCATCCTGATCTTTTTTGCGCTCACATTGTTGGCGATTCCGTTCCTCAAATTTGTGGGTGCAATTTTGCTGATTTGGATTGGCGTGAAACTGCTGACCCCCGATGCCGACGACGACCACAGCAACATCCAGGGCAGTGACAAGCTTTGGGGCGCAGTCAAAACCGTCATCATTGCCGACCTGGTCATGAGCGTAGACAACGTGATCGCCATCGCAGGCGCAGCTCAAGCCTCTGGCAACCCCGATCACCAAATGCCTTTGGTCATCTTTGGCTTGCTGGTCAGTATCCCGATCATTGTTTGGGGCAGCCAACTGGTGCTCAAATTGATGGACCGCTTCCCGATGATCATCACCGCTGGCGGCATGCTGCTTGGCTGGATCGCGGGCACCATGATGCAAACGGATCCCGGCTTGGTCGCGTACTTGCCGCAAGACAAGGTATGGGGCTATGCCATGGGCCTGGCGGGTGCTTTGTTGGTTCTGGCCGCTGGCAAGATCATCATGGCCCGTCGCACGGCACAAGAAGCCGCCTGACCTTCAGGGCGCCAGGTGCGCTCCGCTTGATCCTTTGGGAGCTTTGGCTCCCATTTGACCCTCTGGAATTTGGGTGTTGAATGGATTACCATCAACACCCATAATTCAGGGAGAAAATGCCATGCAAAAAAGGCAACAGGGTCTGACATTGATTGAGCTGATGATCGTCATTGCGATCATTGGCATTTTGGGTGCCTTGGCGCTCCCAGCTTACCAAGACTACAGCATCAGGGCAAAAGTTTCAGAGATGCTTTTGGCCGCCAGCGGCTGTAAAACGGCCGTCAACGAAGCCATTGGCTCAGCCTCTGAGGCCGATGTATCGGCCAGTTTGCCCAGAGCCTGCGATACGCAAATCAGCAAGTACGTCGCCAGCATCGGGGTGGATGCCAATGGCGTCATCACCGTGGTGGGCAACCACCAAGCTTTGCGCGGCAACACCTCTGCAACGGCCAACAGCCTGTCTCTGACACCGCTGCAAACAGGCACCACCGCGGTCAACGGAAGTACCGATGGCGGCAAACCAGTTGCCGGTTGGCGATGTGGGCCTGCCGCAACCAACGGACTGCCCGCCAAGTACTTGCCCGCCTCTTGCAAAGCCCAGTGATGCCAGCACGCGTGGTGGTCACGCGATTAACCCCTACTTCAGGCATGTGCCGTCAAATTGATTTAGGCCAACTTCTGGCAGAGCGGCCAAAGAGCGCAAGCCGATGCCCTTGGCCCCAGAGTTAACAGCAGCGACCGCAGTGCGGCGGTGCTGGTCTGTGCTGGCCTAAGGCCTGGTTTCAGCCCTGGCTAATCAGCTGCGCAAAGCGCCCCAAATCCACGTTGCCGCCGCTCACAATGATGCCCACGCGCTGACCTTGTAGCTGCTCGCTGGCCTGAATGGCCGCTGCCAGTGACAAACAACCCGTGGGCTCCACCACCATCTTCATGCGCTCGGCATAAAAGCGCATGGCCTGCACAAGTTGCGCATCGGTCACGGTGTGCACAGCGTCCACCAGGCGGCGAATGATCTCGAAGGTGATTTCGCCGACCATGGGCGTTTGCGCGCCATCGGCAATCGTCACCGGGGTGGCAATGCGCACCCGCTGGCCCTGTTGCAAGGACTGCTGCACATCGTTGCCCGCCTCGGGCTCAACGCCGTAAATCTTGCAGGCCGGGGACAGGGCCTGGGCCGACAGGGCGCTGCCGCTGAGCAGGCCGCCGCCGCCCAAGCACACGAACAAGGCGTCGAGCTCGCCCACGTCCTGAAACAACTCCAGCGCCGCCGTGCCCTGGCCGCTCAGCACGTCCGGATGGTCAAACGGGGGGATGAAGCGCATGCCGTGCTCGGCGGCCAGGCCCTTTGCAATGGCCAATGCGTCGTCCTTGTAACGGTCGTAGCCCACCACAGTCGCGCCATAGCCACGGGTGGCCGCCAGCTTGGCGGGCGAGGCGTCGTGAGGCATGACGATGGTGGCCGGGATGTCCAGAATTTGCGCCGACAAGGCCACGGCCTGGGCGTGGTTGCCCGATGAATAAGCCACCACCCCGGCCCGGCGCTCGGCGGGGTTCAAGCGCGACAGGGCATTGAAGCCGCCGCGAAACTTGAAGGCCCCCATGCGTTGGAAGTTTTCGCACTTGATGAAGGCCTGGGCGCCCAGTTGCGCGTTGAGCGTGCGCGACTGCAGCACCGGCGTGCGGTGGGCATGCCCTTGCAGCCGCGCGGCGGCGGCCAGGACGTCTTCAAAAGTGGGTAGGGCGTTGACATCGTGCATCGGTGATCCCTGAAGGGTGGCGGCAAAGTCTGCATGGTGACATGACCAGCAGTTTGAAAAGCGCCCGTTTGCCACTTCCGAGACAAAACCGCCGCAGAGGGCGGCTAACATTGGCCATGCACCTGACTGTTTCATCTCCCGTTCAAAGCCTGGCCGACATCCACCGCATCGAGGCCACGCCCTTGGCCGAGGCCATGCCTTGGGCCAGCACCTATGCGCTGATCCGAGCCAGTGCGCAGGCGCATGCTGACCAGCCCGCACTGACTTTTTTGCAGACGGGCCAGCCCGGCGGCAAGTCCACCACTTGGACCTACCGCAGCTTGCTAGAAGGCATCCACCAAACGGCCAATTTGCTGCACCAGTTGGGTGTGGGCCCTCAAGACGCCGTGGGCGTTCTCTTGCCCGGTGGCCTGGCCTACCACCTGGCGCTGTGGGGCGGCGAAGCGGCAGGCATTGTGCAGCCGCTCAACCCCTTGCTCAGCGACGAAAAACTGCTGTCGCTGCTGCGGGCCAGCAACGCCAAAGTGCTGATCGCGCATGGCACCGAGGACGAGAGCCAGCTGCGGGCGAAAGCTTTGCGCTTGCAAAGCCAATTGCCCAGTTTGAGGACGGTCTTGCTGGTCCACCCGGGCGGCGGTCCTCTTCAAGAAGCAGACGCGCTGCCTGCAGGTGCCCAAGACTTCCACGCCATGCGGGCCACGCAAGTGGCCGAGCAGCTGATCAGCCAACGGGTTTTTCAGCCCACGGACATCGCGGCTTACTTTCACACAGGTGGCACCACCGGAGCCCCCAAACTGGCCAGACACAGCCATGGCGCGCAGGTCTTCACCGCTTGGGCCAATGCCATCATGCAAGGCTTTCGCGCGAGCGACGTGACGATCAACGGCTACCCGCTGTTCCATGTGGCTGGCGTGTTGCCAGGGGCCTTGTGTTCGCTGGCCGTTGGCATGCATGTGGTCATTCCGACCGAGGCCTTGTTTCGCAACCGCGAGGTGGTGCACAACTACTGGCGGCTGGTGGCCCACCACCGCTGCACGCTGATGTCGGGCGTGCCCACGGTGCTGGCCGCATTGGCGGGCGTGCCGCTGCAGGGGGCCGACATATCAAGCCTGCGTGCGGTGCGCACAGGCGCAGCGCCACTGCCACCCGAGCTGGCGCAGCGCTTTGAACAAGCCTTCGGTTTGCAGATCAACGAGAGCTTGGGCATGACCGAAACCGCTGGTCTGAGCACCGTGGCCCCGCCGGGCCTGACTGCGCCCGCAGGTTGTGTGGGTTGGCCGTTGCCGCATGCGCGTGTGCGCATCGTCGCGCTGAACAGCGACGACCAGGCCACAACGCACACCCTGCCCGCAGGCGAAAAAGGCATGGTGCTCTACCAAGGGCCGAATTTGTTTTCTGGGTATCTGGACGCCGCAGAGACAGCGCGCAGTTTCACGCCCGACGGCTGGCTCATCACCGGCGATGTGGGCTTCATCGACACCCAAGGCCGCCTGCACCTGTCGGGCCGGGCCAAGGACCTGATCATCCGCGGCGGTCACAACATCGACCCCAAAGTGATTGAAGACGCCTTGGGAGCGCATCCGGCGGTGGCCTTGTGCGCGGCAGTCGGTGCGCCAGACGCCTACGCGGGAGAGTTGCCTGTGGCCTTTGCCACCCTCAAACCCGGCAGCGATGTGACAGAGGCCGAGTTGCTCGCCTTCACGGCCGAGCGCGTGGACGAAGGCCCCGCCAAACCCAAATCGATCACGGTGCTGAACACCATGCCCGTGACCAACGTGGGCAAAATTTACAAACCCGAGTTGCGCACCCTGGCCACTGCGGCGGTGGTACAGAGACTGATCCAAAACGCGATGGGACCCTTGCAGCTTGCACCCGCGCAATGGCCGCAAGTGGAGGCAACAGGCGATGCTCCGGTGGCGGTAGACGCGCGCGCCACGCCTGTCGCAGCCTGGGCGGCGCTCAAACCCCTGCTGGATGCGCTGCCCGTGAAGCTGGTGCTGCACGCACCCTGAGGGGCTGAGCCCCTCAGCTCAGGTGCTTGCCGATGATTCCGGCCAACTCAAACATGGTGGCGCTGTCCTTGCCAAACACCGCCTGCAGTTTGCCGTCGGCTTTGATGGAGCGCTTGTCAGCCGGGTCTTGCAGGTTGTTGGCCTTGATGTAGTCCCAGATTTTCTTGACCACCTCGGTGCGGGCGTAGGTGCCGTCACCGATCACGGCGGCCAATGACGCGCTGGGCTTCAAGCTGCCCACGGCGGCTTTGCGCGGCGCTTTGGGCGCAGCGGTTTTAGCGGTGGTCTTGGCGGCTTTTTTGGCAGCAGGTGTTTTGGCGGCCGTGGTTTTGGCCGCAGCTTTCTTCACCGCCACTTTGCCAAACGGGGTCTTCTTGGCGGCTGTTTTGCGGGGTGGGTATTTCTTGCCGCCTTCGCGCTGCTCAAACTCGAATGTCACCTTACCCTCTTCGGGGTTCCAGGCCAGCATGGCCTTGAAGCTGCGGCGTGTTCGGTTGCTGATGAACTTGTCGAGCAGATCGGTCTTGCCCGTGGTCAGCAATTTAATAACCTGCTCGCGCTCCACCGGTTGCTGCAAGATGATCTTGCCGCTCTTGAAGTCGCAACTTGGCGTAGGCTGTTCGTTGGTGGGCACAGCTTTGCTGCAGACGTAGTTACTGCCATGCTCATGCACCGGGCTGCCGCACTTGGGGCAGACGCCCAGCGACTCGTCGGTGAACTCGACGATCTCGCCACTCTCTTCGTTTTTCTTGTCGTCACCGAAGTCAAACTCGAGCTTCCAGTTCTTTTCTTCTTCGTTGTATTTGAGCGCCATCTCGGCCACGAAGGGCCATCCGGCTTTGGAGCGGAAGCCATCCAGGGGGCCGATCTTTTTGTCGCGCATGAATTGCTCGACCTCGGCCGGCTCGAAAGTGCGGCCTGCAGGCGTCTTGCCAAATGAGAAACCGCAGCCTTCGCTAGCGCCATCAACACCCGTGCAGGTGTAACGGCGGTAGTTTTCTTTCACCACACCACCACAGGTGGGGCAAGGCGTGGTGACCGTGGCGTAGTCGCCGGGCACGGTGTCGCGGTCGTACTCTTTGGCTTTCTTGACGATGTGCTCGGTCATGGCCGCGATCTCGGCCATGAAGGTGGCACGGCTCAATTTGCCTTGCTCCATTTGGGCCAACTTGTATTCCCATTCACCCGTGAGTTCGGGCTTAGAGAGTTCTTCCACCTGCAGGCCACGCAGCAGCGTCATGAGCTGGAAGGCCTTGGCCGTCGGGATCATCTCGCGGCCTTCGCGCAGCATGTACTTTTCGTTAATCAGGCCTTCAATGGTGGCGGCGCGGGTGGCAGGTGTGCCCAAACCCTTTTCTTGCATGGCCTCGCGCAGCTCGTCGTCGTCGACCATCTTGCCTGCGCCTTCCATGGCACCCAGCAGTGTGGCTTCTGAATAACGTGCGGGGGGGCGGGTTTTCAGGCCCTTGGCTTCGATCGACTCAACACCCACCTGCTCACCCGGCTGCACCGGCACCAGGTTCTGGCCTTTGTCGCCGTCTTTGGCGTCTTCCACTTCTTCTGCGGCTTCTTTGCCGTAAATGGCCAGCCAACCGGGCTTGACCAAGACCTTACCCACAGTTTTGAAGCTGTGGCCTGCGGCCACGCTGATGCGGGTGGTCACTTGGTATTCAGCGCTGGGGAAGAACACCGCCATGAAGCGGCGCACCACCAGGTCATAGAGCTTTTGCTCGGCATCGGACAAGCCGCTGGGCGCTTGCAGCGTGGGGATGATGGCGAAGTGGTCTGAGACCTTTTTGTTGTCGAACACGCGCGGGATCTTGCGCACGTAGTTGTTGTTCAGCGCCGTGAGCGCGTGCGGAGCCAAGTGGCGCATGCCGCTGTCAGCCAGCATCTCGAAGGTTTGCTTGGCCACGGGCACGTAGTCTTCGGGCAGATGGCGCGAATCGGTACGGGGATAGGTCAGTGCCTTGTGGCGTTCGTACAGGCTTTGGGCCAGCGCCAGCGTGGTCTTGGCCGAAAAGCCAAACTTGCCGTTGGCTTCGCGCTGCAGGCTGGTCAGATCAAACAAACCGGGGCTCGCTTGCGTGGTGGGCGTGGCCTCTTCCGTCACGCTGGCCGTTTTGCCGCGCACCGCATCCACAATGGCTTGCGCCTCAGCAGCCGTCCATTGGCGGTCGGCTTTTTTCTCGGCGTCTTCTTCTTTGCGCCACTTCGGGTCAAACCACTTGCCTGGATACGTGCCCGCCGCCGCAGCGAACTCAGCGTGGATTTCCCAGTAATCGCGGCTGATGAATTTGCGGATTTGCTCTTCACGCTCGACCACCACTGCGAGGGTGGGCGTTTGCACCCGACCCACGGTGGTCAAGAAAAAGCCGCCGTCACGGGAGTTGAAAGCGGTCATGGCGCGGGTGCCATTGATACCCACCAACCAATCGGCTTCAGAGCGGCTGCGGGCGGCGTCGGCCAGGCCCTGCATCTGGGTGTTGGTGCGCAGGTTGTCAAAACCGTCGCGGATGGCCTGGGGCGTCATGGACTGCAGCCACAGGCGCTGCACCGGCTTGTCCAAG
>JBIKKE010000111.1:0-8089 GCA_044360575.1 Limnohabitans sp.
CAAATGCAGTCGGGCACCACCGGCATCAACACCACGCGGGTTTACAACCCGATCAAACAAGCACAAGACCACGACCCCAAAGGCATCTTTGTGCGCCGCTGGCTGCCGCACATGCGGCGTGTGCCCGACACCTGGTTGTTCGAGCCTTGGCTCATGCCGCCCGAAGTGCAACGCCACTGCGGCTTGACGGTGGGCAGCGGGCCTGATGACGACATTCCCCTGCCGGTGGTGGATTTGGCCGAGGCCACGCGCAACGCCAAAGCAGCCCTGCATACCCTTCGAGCCGAACCTAGCGTGAAAGCGGGCAAAAAAGCCATCGTCGAAAAACACGCTTCGCGAAAACATGGCAACGGCCATCAACGCGACGTGTTCACCCGCGACAGCGACAAGCCCAAGACCAGCCGCCGAAAAGCGGCCAACACGACTTCACCCGATACACCACCCAGCAATCAGCTGGGCTTTGACTTTTAAACGCATGCGCACCACCCTTTTCTGGTTTCGAAACGATTTGCGCCTGCACGACCAACGCGCACTGCAGCAAGCCATCGCCCACGCCCAAGCGCACCAGCAAGCCCTGATGCTGGTTTATGTGCATGAACCCGTGCAAGACGAGCCCACAGCCTGGGGCTTTCGTCGCATGGGGGCGCACCGCAGGCGTTTTATGGCCGACACCCTGCTAGACCTGCAAAACTCGCTGCAGGCACTGGGCCAGCGTCTGGTGTTGTTGCACGGCCCAGTGGCCGATGTGCTGCCCGCCTGCGCACGCTGGGTGCAAGCCGACACCGTGTTTTGCGAAGACATTGCCGCGCCCGAAGAAGAAGCGCAAGTGCAAGCGCTGATCAACGCGGGCCTCACCGTCAAGACCTTGTGGCAGTCCAGCCTGGTCGAACCCGACGCCCTGCCCTTTGCGGCTGAAAACATGCCGCAAGTCTTCACCGAGTTTCGCCAGCGCATCGAATCGGCGCGGCTCAAACCTTTGACGCCATTGCCCGCGCCCACCCAGTTGCCTGCGCTTCCGAGTGAGCCCTCCATCGCATGGACCAGCTTGCCCGGCTGGACCGACAACGCGTTCACGCTGCTGCAAGCGCACACTGAAGATGACGCGCTAAAGGAAGCGCATCCACGATCTAACTTCCCGTACACCCAAACCGCCTACCGGGGCGGCGAAACCCGCGCCTTGGCCCACCTGCAAAGCTACCTCACGCCACCTTGGCCCGACCGCTACAAACAAACCCGCAACGCCCTTCAGGGCCAGCACACCAGCAGCCACTGGTCGCCCTGGTTGGCCACGGGTGCAGTGTCGGCCCGCCGCATTTGGGCCGAGCTCCATGCTTATGAACAGCAGCACGGCAGCAACGACGGCACTTACTGGCTGTGGTTTGAACTGTTGTGGCGCGACAACTTTCGCATGCTGCACCTGCAACACGGCCCGCAACTTTATGCAGCGCGTGGCTTGTCGAACTTGCCCAAGCCCTCGCACTTTCCCAAGGACTTTCAGCGCTGGTGCCATGGCCAAACGGGCGAACCCATCGTGGACGCGGGCATGCGCGAACTGGCGGCCACGGGTTTCACCTCCAACCGCATGCGCCAGATCGTGGCGAGCTTCTTGGTGCACGACCTGTCTTGCGACTGGCGCGCCGGTGCCGCTTGGTTCGAATCGCAGCTGGTGGACTTTGATGTGAGCAGCAACCAAGGGAATTGGCTCTATGTGAGCGGGCGGGGCACCGACCCGCGTGTGGGCAGGCGCTTCAACCCCGTCAAGCAAGCGCAAGACCACGACGCGCAAGGCCGGTTTCAAAAGGCCTGGCTTTCACCCTGACACTGGCCCGGGTCTGCCGGGGGTGCAAGGATAATGCGCACCATGTTGTCATTGATGCGCCCCCTTAAGCTTGTGAAGCACACGCTCAGTGCCCTGGCATGCTGAGCGGCGTGCTGTTCGCTTTGGCCGCCGGCCTGATGTGGGGCCTGGTGTTTGTGGGGCCCCTGCTGCTGCCCGACTACCCCGCCGCGCTGCACACCTTTGGCCGGTATCTGGCCTTTGGGCTGATCGCCCTGCCCTTGGCCTTCGTGGACCGCGCCGAAATCCGGCGCCTAACCCGCGCCGACTGGCTGACCGCGCTGAAACTCGCTGCCATTGGCAACGTGCTGTATTACCTGTTCCTCTCGAGTGCCTTACAACGGGCAGGCGGTGCGCTGCCTACCATGATCATCGGCACGCTGCCGGTGGTCATTGCAGTGGCAGCCAATGTGCTCAACCACCAGCGCGACGGACGTTTTCCGTGGCTCAAACTGGCCCCACCATTGGCGCTGATTTTGCTCGGCATCGCTTGCGTCAACCATGTGGAATGGACAGCCTTGCTGCAAAACCCGCAAGCCAACACCAGCCGATACATCACTGGGGCCGCGTTGGCCGTGGGCGCAATGGTTTGCTGGACTTGGTACCCTCTTAAAAACGCCGACTGGTTGCGCGGCCACCCCGACCGCAACCCGCGCGTGTGGGCCACGGCCCAAGGCCTGGCTACGCTGCCCCTGGCCTTGCTGGGCTATGCAGCGTTCTGGCTTTGGGCCAGCGCCACACAGGACCCGCTGCCCATGCCCCTGGGACCCCGCCCGTTCGAATTTTTGGGCCTCATGATGACCATTGCGCTGTTGGCCTCTTGGCTGGGTACGCTGTGCTGGAATGCCGCCAGCCAAAGGCTGCCCACCGCCCTGGCGGGCCAGCTCATCGTCTTTGAAACCCTGGCTGCTCTGGGCTATGCCTTTTGGCTGCGTGGCCATTGGCCAGAGCCACTCACATTGGCGGGCATTGCACTCTTGGTGCTGGGCGTCATCGGCGGCGTCCGGGTCAAGGCGGTGGAGGCCAAGCATTGAAAACTTCAGGGTTTTCACCGATCCCACCCAGATTCAATGTGTATACAGTTGAGAACACAAAAAAGGAGCGCACTCTCTGGAGAACCTTTTTGGTGCAGCAGGATCCGATCAGCGGCACCACAAACGGGCATTTCTAGGGGATCAACCTGACAAACATTGTCAGGAGAGTGCTTGATAATGGCACCGATTTTGCTAATTACAAATCACCGTTTATTTGAACCTGGAGTCCCCATGAACAAGCGTTTCCTCATCAAGGCTACGGCCGCTTTGGCCGCAGTCGCCGCCTTTGGTACTGCGCACGCGCAAACCACCCCCATCAAGTTCCAGCTCGACTGGCGTTTTGAAGGCCCATCGGCTTTCTTCTTGCTGCCTGCTGCCAAGGGCCACTTCAAAGACGCCAAGTTGGACGTGACGGTGGACTCCGGTAACGGCTCTGGCGGTGCAGTCACCCGCGTGGCTTCGGGCACTTATGACCTGGGCTTTGCCGACTTGGCCGCCCTGATGGAATTCCACGCCAACAACCCCGACGCGCCCAACAAGCCAGTGGCAATCATGATGGTCTACAACAACACACCCGCTTCGGTGATGGCTTTGAAGAAGTCCGGCATCAAAACCCCGGCGGACCTGGCTGGCAAAAAATTGGGCGCGCCCGTGTTTGACGCAGGTCGCCGCGCATTCCCCATCTTCCAAAAATCCAACAACATCGGCAACGTGACCTGGACCGCCATGGACCCACCATTGCGCGAAACCATGTTGGTTCGCGGTGACGTGGACGCCATCACCGGCTTCACCTTCACCTCGCTGCTCAACATCGAAGCGCGTGGCGTGAAAGCAGAAGACGTGGTCGTCATGCAGTACCCTGACTTTGGCGTCAAGCTGTATGGCAACGCCATCATCGCCTCGCCCAAGATCTTGAAAGAAAACCCAGCTGCTGTGAAAGCTTTCTTGACTGCTTTTGCCAAAGGCGCCAAAGAAGTGATGGACAACCCTGCCGCGGCGATTGAAACCGTCAAGGCCCGCGACGGCATCATCAACACAGCACTCGAGACACGCCGTTTGCAGTTGGCCATCGACACTGTGATCAACAGCCCATCCGCCCGCGCCGAAGGTTTTGGCCAGGTCAATGGCCCTCGCTTGTCCTTGATGGCCTCGCAAGTGTCTGACGCTTTCAACACCAAGACACGCGTCAAGGCAGATGACATCTGGAACGGTTCGTTCTTGCCCACCGCCAAAGAACTGGACATCTTGCCCAAAGCCAAAAAATAAGCCCCCTGGGTTTCGGTCGGCCCAGTGCCTGCCGCAACCCGGGTCATCTCCGGGTGTGTCAACACCCTGGCTTGAGCCCACTCCAACTCTCACGAGTCAGTGGGCTTTTCAAGGGGATGTTTTGTATACACTTTCGAACACCATTTCAGAGTCCGCACCATGACCCAAGAATCATTTGTTGATTTTCAAAACGTCTGGCTGGCCTACAACGACGAGTTGTTGGCGCAGAACCATTTCGCCGTTGAAGACATCAACCTGCAAGTCAAGCAAGGCGAGTTCATTGCCATCGTCGGGCCCTCAGGCTGCGGCAAGTCCACCTTCATGAAGCTGACCACAGGTCTGAAGATGCCCAGCAAAGGCCGCATCCTGGTCGATGGCCAGCCTGTGACCGGCCCGCTCAAGATCAGCGGCATGGCGTTTCAGGCCTCCTCGCTTTTGCCTTGGCGCACCACGCTCGACAACGTGCTGCTGCCCCTCGAAATCGTGGAGCCCTACCGCTCCAATTTCAAGGAAAAGAAAGAAGAGTACGCAGAGCGTGCTCGCAAACTGCTGAACACGGTGGGCTTGGGCGGCTACGAAGACAAATTCCCCTGGCAACTGTCGGGCGGCATGCAGCAACGCGCCAGCATCTGCCGCGCCTTGATTCATGAACCCAAGATGCTGCTGCTGGACGAGCCCTTTGGTGCGCTCGACGCCTTCACGCGTGAAGAGCTCTGGTGCATCTTGCGCGACCTGTGGACCGAGCAAAAGTTCAACGTGATTTTGGTCACACACGACCTGCGCGAATCGGTGTTTTTGGCCGACACGGTGTACGTGATGAGCAAGAGCCCCGGCCGCTTTGTGGTGAAAAAAGAAATCGACTTGCCACGCCCGCGCGACCTCGAGATCACCTACACCCCTGAATTCACCAACATCGTGCACGAGCTGCGCGGCCACATCGGTGCCATGCGCAAGACCGGTGCAGCCATCAACCAATGATCGGGAGCCTCTCATGAATAAAAAATCCCTCGAAAGCTGGTCTCCCTGGATCTTGCTGGTGCTGAGCATCCTGATTTGGGAAGGCCTGTGCCGCGCCTTCAACGTATCGGAATTCGTGTTCCCCAGCCCCTCGCGCATCGCGCAGCAAACGGTGGAGTTCAGTGATGTGATCGCAGGCCACGCCTGGCGCACTTTCTGGGTGACCATGGTCGGCTTTGGCATCGCCATCGTGGTGGGCGTGTTGCTGGGATTCATTATTGGCAGCTCACGCTTGGCCTATGCCGCCGTGTACCCGCTCATGACCGCCTTCAACGCCCTGCCCAAAGCGGCCTTTGTGCCCATCTTGGTGGTGTGGTTTGGCATCGGCATCGGCCCCGCCATCCTGACGGCCTTCCTCATCAGCTTCTTCCCCATCATGGTGAACATCGCCACCGGTCTGGCCACATTGGAGCCTGAGCTGGAAGACGTGTTGCGCGTGCTGGGTGCCAAGCGCTGGGACGTGCTGATCAAAGTCGGTCTGCCTCGCTCCATGCCTTACTTTTACGGCTCGCTCAAAGTCGCTATCACGCTGGCCTTTGTGGGTACCACGGTGTCCGAGATGACGGCCTCGAACGAAGGCATTGGCTACCTGCTGATCTCTGCCGGCTCGGCCATGCAAATGGGCTTGGCGTTTTCTGGCTTGGTGGTGGTGGGTGCCATGGCCATGATCATGTACGAGTTGTTCAGCTACATCGAGAAGCGCACCACCGGCTGGGCCCACCGCGGCTCGCAGGGCGAATAAGGCCAAGAAGAGACTCCAAGGGATGACCTGGCACGCCAGCCTGCAGCTCGACTACACGCTGGAGTCCAAGCGCAGCGTCGCCCGTTACCTGCACAACGGGCCGCTGCGGATCTTGCAAAGCCTTTACCCCGAAGGCGATGCGGTCTGCCACAACGTGCTGGTGCACCCACCCAGTGGCTTGGTGGGTGGCGACACGCTCGACATGCAAGTCACTGTGGGCGAAGGGGCGCATGGTCTGGTCACCACGCCCGGGGCCACGCGCTTTTACCGGTCTGAGGCGGGCCTCGCCACACAACAAGTGCATGCGCGTGTCGAGTCTGGCGCTCGTCTGGAATGGCTGCCTTTGGAAGCCATCGCCTACAACGACTGCGATGCGCTCAACCGTGCCGTGTTTGACCTGGCCCCCGGCGCAGAAATGATGGCCTGGGACCTCACCGCGTTTGGACTGCCTGCAGCCGACTTGCCTTTTGCACAGGGCACCTTTCGCCAACATTTGGAGATTCCCGGTGTGTGGCTCGAGCGCGGCACCCTGAACGCCGACGACACCCGACTGATGAACAGCCCGCTGGGCCTGGCTGGCCAGCGCTGCATGGCCACGCTGGTGTTTGCGGCGGGCAGCGCCATGGCCGATGAACGCATCGAGCGAGCGCTGGCCTGCGCCCGCGATTTGCTTGAAGCGTCTGAACTGCGCCTGAGCGCAGGCGCCACCTCACCGCACAAACAGGTCATTGTGTTGCGGACGCTGTCACCCTTGACCGAGCCTGCGATGCAGTTGCTCAGAAAAGTATGGGCCGCATGGCGGCAAGAGATGTGGGCTTTACCGGGCACTTACCCTCGGCTTTGGCATGTCTAAGTCTTGAGTTTTTTGCACCCCAGCCCCATGGCATGAATCTTTCGGCAGGGCACAGGCGCGCAACCCCAGACCTTGTTCCATCCGAGCGTGATCTGGATCACTGTTGAGCGCTGACCATCATGGTCAGATGCGGGTGATGTTTCTTTTGCCATGAACACCTCTGCACATTGGATCGGCTTGCTGACCGCCTTGGGGGTGGGGTTGCTGATCGGTGTGGTGCGCGAGCGCAGGCACCAGCCCCATGTGAGCAAGGCGGGCACGCGGACGCACGCGCTGGTGGCGATGCTCGGCTATGTGAGCTGGAGTTTGGGCACTGGGCCATTTGTGGCCACGGTCTTGGTGATCGGCGCGCTGGTGATCGGGGGTTATCAGGCCACCGCCCGAAGCGATCCTGGCCAGACGGGCGAGGAGGCTTTGCTGGCGACACTGATGCTGTCGGCGCTGGCAGAGCAAAACCCGAGCTTGTCTGCCGCTCTGGGCGTGCTGGCTGCAGCACTGCTGCATGCCAAGCAAGCTTCGCAGCGCATCAGCCGAGTTCTCATCACAGACCAGGAGTTGCAAGACGCCCTGATCCTGGCTGCCGCAGCACTGGTGGTCATGCCGCTGCTGTCAGACCAAGCGATGGACCCCTGGGGTGTGTTGCAACCCACCATGCTTTGGCGCATCGTGGTGCTGGTCATGGCAGTCGGCATGCTGGGCCATGTCGCGCAACGTGCGCTGGGGGGTCGTTGGGGCATGCCACTGGCGGCCTTCTTTTCGGGTTTTGTGTCATCTACTGCCGTGGTCGTCAGCACGGGTCAGCGCGTGCGTAGCGGGCACAGTGACGCACTGCCCGCAGCGGCTTGTGCCCTGCTGGCCAATCTGGCGTCATTGGCGCTCTTTGCCGGGGTGCTGGGGGCTGCCTCACCGCCCCTGTTGGTGACCATGCTCTGGCCGTTGGTCTTGGCAGGCCTGGGCTTATTGTTGGTGGTGTTGTCTGCTTTGCGTCGCATAGAAGGCGATGGCGCCGAAACCCCAACAGGGCATGCTTTCAAGCTGACGCACGCCATGGGCATGGCCAGCATCATTGCCTTGATGTCCTTGCTCGCCGCATGGCTGCAGCATGTTTTTGGCAATGTCGGCGTGCTGGTAGCTGCGCTGTGTGTGGCTTGGGTGGAAGTACACGCCGCAGCCGCCAGCATTGCGCAATTGATACAGACTGGCGGCATGACACCTCAGTGGGCGCATTGGGCACTGGTGGCCGTGCTGGCCTCAAGCGCTTTGGCCAAAACCGCTGTGGCGATGGCCAGCGGAGGGGTTCGCTATGGTCTTGCAGTCGGACTGGGATTGGCGGCCATGGT
>JBIKKE010000113.1:0-8066 GCA_044360575.1 Limnohabitans sp.
GACGGCCCTCAGTTTTTGCATGTGGTGACCAAAAAAGGCCAAGGCTATGAAAAGGCCGAAGCCGACCCGGTGGCCTACCACGGCCCCGGCAAGTTCGACCCCAGCGTGGGCCTTGTACCTGCGGCCACGCCCGCCAAAACCACCTTCACTCAGGTATTTGGTCAGTGGCTGTGCGACATGGCCGACAAAGACATGCGGCTGGTGGGCATCACGCCCGCCATGCGCGAGGGCTCGGGCATGGTGGCTTTCCATCAGCGCTTTCCCAAGCGTTATTACGACGTGGGCATTGCCGAACAGCACGCCGTGACCTTTGCCGCCGGTATGGCCTGCGAGGGCCTGAAACCCGTGGTGGCGATTTATTCCACCTTTTTGCAGCGCGGCTACGACCAGTTGATCCACGACGTGGCCTTGCAAAACCTGCCTGTGGTGTTTGCGCTCGACCGCGCGGGTTTGGTGGGCGCCGATGGGGCCACCCACGCGGGGGTCTATGACATCGCTTACATCCGCTGCATCCCCAACATGAGCTTGGCCTGCCCAGCCGATGAACGCGAGTGCCGCCAGTTGCTCAGCACGGCCTACGCGCAAAACCACCCGGTGGTGGTGCGCTACCCGCGTGGATCGGGCGTGGGCACCGACCCCGGCCGCGATCTGGACACCTTGCCTTTTGGCAAGGGCGAAGTGCGCCGCCAGGGCGAAAAAACGGCCATTTTGGCCTTTGGCACCTTGCTGGCCCCGGCCTTGCAGGCGGCTGAACAGCTCAACGCCACGGTGGTCAACATGCGCTGGGTTAAGCCGTTGGATGTGGAATTGTTGGCGCAGATTGCGCAAAGCCACGAGTGCCTGGTGACGGTGGAAGAGGGCTGCACCATGGGCGGCGCGGGCAGTGCCGTGGCCGAGGCTTTGCAGCAACTGCAGATCACCCGGCCCGTGTTGCATTTGGGCTTGCCCGATGCGTTCATTGAGCACGGCGATCCTGCCAAGTTGTTGGCTTTGCAGGGTCTGGATGCTGCTGGCATCGAACATTCAGTGCGCCAACGTTGGAACGATTGACCCGGTTTTCAAGCGGACTCGCTTGAATTCCGTGGGATTCTTGGCTTTCCAAACCCCTTTTTATTTAATGATTTAAAAAAGGGTAAACCCGCACGTCTTTGAGAGATTTGAATTCCTACAATACGTCATCCGACAATTCCAAAAATCCTGATCGTCGGGTGCATTTTTTTTCAACAAGGAGTCCTCCATGGATCGTCGTTCCGTAATCAAAAACGCCGGCATTGCTGGCGTTTTGGCTGCTGGTGCTGCACCTGCAGTCCAAGCACAGGCCGCCATTCGCTGGCGCCTCGCTTCCAGCTTCCCCAAAGCTTTGGACACCATTTTTGGTGCCGCTGAAGTGTTTGCCGAGAAGGTCAATGCCATGTCTGGCGGCAAGTTTGTCGTCACCGTGCACGCTGCTGGCGAATTGATGCCCGCTTTTGGCGTGGTGGACGGCGTGCAGCAAGGCACCGTAGAAGCGGCTCACACAGCCCCTTACTATTTCTTCGGCAAGGACGACACTTTTGCAATGGGCACGGCCATTCCGTTTGGTTTGAACAGCCGCCAGTTGACCTCTTGGTTCTATGACGGCAACGGCATGAAGCTGTTCCGTGAGTTCTATGATAAGTACAACATCGTGAACTTCCCAGGTGGTAACACAGGCGCCCAAATGGGTGGCTGGTACCGCAAAGAAATCAAAACCTTGGACGACATCAAGGGCTTGAAGTTCCGCGTCGGCGGCTTCGCTGGCAAAGTCCTGACCCGCATGGGCGCTGTGCCTCAGAACATCCCCGGTGGCGAGATTTACCAAGCCCTGGAAAAAGGCACGATTGATGCCGTTGAGTGGGTTGGTCCTTACGACGACGAGAAGCTCGGCTTCCAAAAAGTGGCCAAGAACTACTATTACCCAGGCTTCTGGGAAGGCGGCGCACAGCTGGACTTCTACATCAACAAAACCGCTTTCAACGCCTTGTCCAAAGAAAACCAGGCCATCGTGGAAGCTGCTGCCTCTTACGCGCACACCGAAATGCAAGCGCGTTACGACAACCGCAACCCCGCAGCGCTGCGTCGCTTGGTGGCCGGTGGTGTCAAGCTCTTGCCTTTCCCCAAGGTGGTGATGGACGAGGCCTTCAAGCAGTCCATGGCGCTGTACGAAGAGCTGCGCCAGTCCAACCCTAACTGGAAAAAGATCTACGACGACTACTCCACGTTCCGCAGAGATCAAAACCAGTGGTTCCGTTTCACCGAAGCCACATTCGATCGCTACATGCAAGCGGCCAAGCTGTAATCAGCAGGCATGCGTGCATGAAAAAAGGCCCTTCGGGGCCTTTTTTCATGAGCTTCTCCTTTTCACCCAGTCGTCGTGCAAACTCGACACCATGCAACACATCGAGCTTTCTTACCAATGGGCAATACCGGGCGCTGAACCGGTACGTAACCGCCAAAGTCCGCTGCGCAACCCGCTGATGGACTTGTTGCAAGCGGTGCGCGATGCCGGCTCCATTGGCGGTGCTGCCAAGGCCATGGGCTTGTCTTACCGCCATGTCTGGGGTGAACTCAAGCGTTGGGAGCAGCGGCTGGGCCAGCCCTTGATCCTTTGGGAAAAGGGTCAGGCGGCCAGGCTTACAGGGTTTGCCGACAAGTTGCTCTGGGCAGAGCGCCAGGCGCAGGCTCGGTTATTGCCCCAAATCAGCGCACTGCATGCCGACCTTGAAAAAACATTTGCGGTGGCATTTGACCCTGCCCACTTGGCCCTGCCGGTCTTTGCCAGCCATGATGCGGCCATGGACTTGCTGCGCGAAGAGGCCGCAGCCACGGCCTTGCATCTGGACTTGCGGTTTTGTGGCAGCGTGGACGCGATTCGCGCCTTGAACGAGGGCCGATGCCATGTGGCGGGTTTTCATGCGCCTTGGCAACCCGCTGCCGAGTCCTTGGTAGCACGCACCTACAAGCCCTTGCTCAAAACGGGACAGCACAAATTGATCGGTTTTGCCAAGCGATCGCAGGGGCTGATGGTCGCCAAAGGGAACCCCCTGGGCTTGCAGGATTGGGCCGATCTGTCCCGAACGGGTGTGCGCTTTGTCAACCGCAGCCCCGGTACAGGGACCCGTTTGTTGCTGGACCAGTGTTTGGAGGAAAGAGGCCTGCTGGCCTCGGCGCTACAGGGTTATGGGCAAGAGGAAAACTCCCATGCTGCCGTGGCTGCGCGCATCGCGGCGGGTCAAGCCGATGTGGGCTTGGGCATCGCCCACGCCGCCCATGCCCATGGCCTTGATTTTGTGCCCCTGCACCAAGAGCATTATTGGCTGGTGTGCTTGGCTTCGGCACTCGACACCCCACCCGTTGTGCAGCTGCGCCGCTTGTTGGTCAGTGCGGCTTGGCAAGCCAGGCTGCAGTGTTTGGGTGGGTACAGTCCGACACCCCAGACCGGTCAGGTGCAGTCTTTGCGCAGCATGCTGCCTTGGTGGCAATTCAGGTCTTCAAGGCCCGGCGCAGCCGCTTGACCGGTGCAGGTTGTGCCGTTTGAACGGCCTTCATGCCAAGCTTCAAAAATATCAACCTGAGTTTTTGGGGCTTGATCCTGGAACCCGCCAACAGAGACTTACAATCGCGCAAGTTTTTTGGAGTTCAGATGTCATCTTTATTGAAACTATCAAGCGGCATTGACCGTTTGAACAAGGGGGTGGGCAAATTCACCACCTGGCTGATTTTGATCGTGACGATCATCAGCGCTGGCAATGCCATTGTCCGCAAAGCCTTCAATGTCAGCTCGAACGGTCTGCTTGAAATCCAGTGGTACTTGTTTGCAGCCGTGTTCTTGTTGGGGGCAGGCTACGGCTTTCTCAAAAATTCGCATGTGCGCATCGACTTTATCTCGGGCAAGCTCAGTGCACGCGCCCGCAACTGGATCGATGTGGGCGGCATTGTGTTGGCCCTGTTCCCATTTTGTTTCTTGTGCATTTACTTGTCTTGGCCCTTGTTCATGCAGGCTTACATCAGCGGCGAAATGTCGTCCAACGCAGGTGGCCTGATCCGCTGGCCTGTTTACGCCTTGGTCCCCCTGGGTTTTGGCTTGCTGATGCTGCAAGGCGTTTCCGAGTTGATCAAGCGTCTTTCTTTCTTGACCGGTGCGGGTGAAGACCCCCTGTCTTCTGAAGACACCATGTCGGACGAAGAAAAAGAACTGCTGGAACTTGAAAAAATCGCGCAGCAAGCGCAGGGAGCACGTTGATGGAAGCGACTTTTTTGGCACAGAACTTTGTGCCCATCATGTTTGCCGGTTTGTTTGTGCTGCTGCTGACTGGTTTTCCGGTGGCTTTTGCGCTGGCAGCTTGTGGTTTGGGCTTTGGCTTCATTGGCATGGAAGCCGGGTTGTTTCCGCCTTCCTTGTTCCAGGCTTTGCCACTGCGCATTTTCGGCATCATGCAAAACGACACCTTGCTGGCCATTCCGTTTTTCACCTTCATGGGCATCATCTTGCAAAAATCCGGCATGGCCGAGGACTTGCTTGAAACAGTGGGCCAGGTGTTTGGCCCGGTTCGTGGTGGCGTGGCCATTGCGGTGATTTTGGTGGGCGCTTTGTTGGCGGCCACCACCGGCGTGGTGGCCGCAGCCGTGATTTCTATGGGCTTGATTTCACTGCCCATCATGCTGCGCTACGGTTACAGCCGTGTCATTGCCACTGGGGCCATCACGGCTTCGGGCACCTTGGCGCAAGCCATTCCGCCTTCGTTGGTGTTGATCGTGTTGGCCGACCAATTGGGCCGTTCTGTGGGTGACATGTACGCCGGTGCTTTGGTGCCCGGTCTGTTGCTGGTGGGGCTGTACATCTTGTTCATTGTGGTGGTGGCCATTTTCAAACCGGCTTTGGTACCGGCCCTGCCGCCCGAGGCCCGCATCTACCGCGAGGCCAATGGCAAATCAGGCCATGTGTCTTTACTGTTCCTCTTGATCGTGTGCACGGTGGTCGGTTTTTCATGGGCTTCGTCCCACGATGCCATCATGACCGCTTGGCTCGACCGCACGCAAGAGTCGCCTGGCGATGAAATGGTCATCATGTCCTTGACCGTGGCGTCCTTGGTGGCTTTGGCTTTGGCCATCGTGAACCGGATCACCGGCATGGGCTTGTTGTCGCGTTTGGCCGAGCAAGTGACATTTGTGCTGATGCCACCCCTGATCCTGATCTTTTTGGTGTTGGGCACCATCTTCTTGGGTGTGGCAACCCCCACAGAGGGCGGTGCGATGGGCGCTTTGGGTGCTTTGATTTTGGCTATCAGCAGAAAGCGCCTGGACAAAAAATTGATGAACCAAGCATTGGAAAACACAGCCAAGCTGGCGTCGTTTGTGCTGTTTATTCTGATCGGCTCCACTGTGTTCAGCTTCACCTTCAATGCGGCCGATGGCCACATCTGGGTGGAACACCTGTTCTTGGACATGCCCGGCGGCGCGATTGGCTTCTTGATCGTGGTGAACATCCTGATTTTCATCTTGGGTTGTTTCATCGATTTCTTTGAAATCGCCTTCATCGTGATCCCGATCCTGGCCCCAGTGGCCGAGAAGATCTTGCCCGGTTTGGTGCCCGGCATGACCGCCGACCAAGCCATGATCTGGTTTGGGGTGATCGTGGCGATGAACCTTCAGACCTCGTTCTTGACGCCGCCGTTTGGCTTTGCCCTGTTCTATTTGCGCAGCGTGGCACCCAAAAACGATTACAAGGACCGCATCACGGGTGAGAACATTCCCTCGGTCAAGACGTCTGAAATCTACAAAGGCTCGATCGCGTTCATTGTTTTGCAATTGATCATGGTGGCGGCCATCATCGTCTTCCCCAACCTGGTGACAGGAGGACTCAAGGAGGGTGT
The DNA here is from genome assembly GCA_044360575.1 of Limnohabitans sp. Classification (GTDB taxonomy): domain Bacteria; phylum Pseudomonadota; class Gammaproteobacteria; order Burkholderiales; family Burkholderiaceae_C; genus Limnohabitans_A. Next base: position 5,892 of record JBIKKE010000113.1, read on the forward strand.
CAAGATCGATGCCGATGCGGCGTTTGAGCAAATGCTCAACCAAGCAGGTGAAGACACTGACAAAGACGATGTGGTGAACATGGACGACATGAAGCCTGCTGCAGATGCTCCGGCCGAGGACCCTGCCAAGGCCTTGGAAGCCGAGATGAAGGCGGGCAAGAAGTAAATTCTTGTCGCCCCATGAAGAGCCCGGTTCGCCGGGCTTTTTTCATGGGCGCTGGCCTATGCAAACTTGTTCATAGTGGACACCCCTCATCCCTTGGGCAGTGCTTGTGCCGTAGCATCCACAGCGCTGTATGAACACCTTCTCCGACAGCGTCTTGACGGCGCTGAACCTCGTCACTTCTTTCGATCCTGCCCTGTGGGTGGTGGTCACGCGCTCCTTGGCCGTGAGTGCCACGGCCTGCCTGCTGGCCTATGGCGTGGGTGTGGTGCTGGGGGCTTGGATGGCGGTGTCGCGTTTTCGCGGCCGGGGCACGGTGCTGGTGGGGCTGAATACCTTGCTGGCGCTGCCCTCGGTGGTGGTGGGCTTGGTGGTTTACCTGATGCTCTCGCGCACCGGGCCCTTGGGTTTTTTGGGCTGGTTGTTCAGCTTCAAAGCCATGGTGTTGGCCCAGTTCATTTTGGTGGTCCCGGTGGTCACGGCCCTCACCCGTCAAGTGGTCGAGGATGTCGAGCGCCAGCACGGTGAGCAGTGGGCCTCTTTGGGCGCAGGACCTTGGGTGCGGGGTTTGCTTTTGGCTTGGGATGAGCGTTTGGCTTTGCTCATGATTGGCGTCACAGCCTTTGGCCGCGCCATTTCGGAAGTGGGTGCGGTCATGATCGTGGGCGGCAACATCGACGGCTTCACCCGGGTCATGACCACCGCGATTGCATTAGAGACCAGCAAGGGCGACTTGCCGCTGGCGCTGGGGCTTGGCATGGTCCTGCTGGCGGTGGTGTTGTTGCTCAATGCGCTGGTGGCAGGCCTGCGGCGCTGGGGTGAGGCACGCCATGCTCGGCCAGCTGCGGCCGATGGTCTGGTGGGTGCGCAGCCATGAGCGCCGTGCAGATCACACTGGACGCAGTCAGCGTCCAGCTGGGTGCGCAGCAGGCCCTTAAGGGTGTGAGCTTGCGCATGGCTGCAGGGGAACGCGTGGCGCTGGTGGGTGCCAACGGATCGGGCAAAAGCAGCTTGCTGCGCACACTGCATGGTTTGGTGCTGCCCACACAAGGGCAGGTGATCCAAGCGCCGGGTGTGCGCCAGGCCATGCTGTTCCAACGGCCGCACATGCTGCGTTTGACGGCCTTGAACAATGTGGCGCTGGGTGTGTGGCTGGACCGTTCGCTGGCATTGAATTGGCATGCCTCGAAGACTTTGGCCTTGCAGGCTTTGCAACGTGTGGGCCTGCAGTCTGTGGCGCAGCAAAACGGTCGCCAGTTGTCGGGCGGGCAGCAGCAGCGCCTGGCCTTGGCCCGCGCCTGGGCGCGACAGCCCGACGTCTTGCTGCTCGACGAACCCACAGCCAGTTTGGACCCGCATGCCAAACGCGAAGTGGAGGCTTTGATGGCCGACTTTGCAAGCAACCAAGATCGCCCTTTGACACTGGTCTGGGCCAGCCACAACCTGGGTCAGGTCAAGCGCCTGGCCACCCGCGTGATTTATTTGGAGTTCGGCCGCGTTTTGGCCGACCTGCCTGTTGCTGATTTTTTTAACCCCACCCTGCTGGCTGAGTGCAGCCCGGCAGCCCATGCTTTTGTTCAAGGAGAACTTTCATGACCTTTCAAACTTTCACCCGCCGCGCCCTGGTGTGTGCCGTTTTGGCCACCACGTCGGTCTGGGCACAAGCCCAATCGATCGTGATGTCGTCCACCACCTCCACCGAGCAATCGGGCTTGTTTGCGCACTTGCTGCCCGCCTTCAAAAAAGCCAGTGGGCTCGATGTGAAAGTGGTGGCCTTGGGCACCGGCCAGGCCCTGGACATGGCGCGTCGGGGTGACGCCGATGTGGTGTTTGTGCACGACCAGGCGGCCGAAGAAAAGTTTGTGGCCGATGGCTTTGGCATCAAGCGCTTGCCCGTCATGTACAACGACTTTGTGCTGATTGGCCCCAAGGCCGACCCGGCAGCCACCAAGGGCAAAGACATCGTGGCGGCTTTGGCCAAGTTGTCTTCAGGCAACGCACCGTTTATCTCT